>JAPLCP010000057.1 GCA_026392155.1 Armatimonadota bacterium
AGCGGATTGAGCGCGATCCCGGTGCCCGTGATATTGCGCCGCGACTCGCCCGGCGCAAAGCCTTCGGTATCCACAACCTCCGCCTCAATCAGCGTGATGTTCTCGGTCTCGCGGTCGTGCTGAATGCCACTGCCCGCAAGCAGTGTCGCCGACGAAACCGGCTGCATCGCAGCCCAAGACTCGGGCGCGATGTGGATATTTCGAATCATGCGATTAGACCAGCTCGCCGATGTGGCGACCGCCGCGCGAGAGGGTGACACGCACGCCTTCCGGGGACGTCAGGGACTGGGTGTAGTCAATGCCAAGGCACTGGTAGATCGTCGCCGCTAAATCTTCCGGCTTGACCGGGCGCTCGGCAGGCTCGAACCCCTTGCTGTCCGACGAGCCGACGACCACGCCCCCCTTCACGCCGCCACCGGCCACCAAGACCGAGAAGCAGCGGGCATGGTGGTCACGCCCCCCCTCGCGGTTGACAACCGGCGTGCGGCCAAACTCGCTCATCACGATCACCATCGTGGTCTTGAGGAGGCCCCGCTGCTGCAAGTCATCAATAAAAGCGGCGACGCCTTTATCCAGCGTGGGCAGAAGATTGCGCGAGAGGTTGTTAAACGCATTGTTGTGCGTGTCCCAGCCACCCGACGACACCGTGACAAAGCGCACGCCGCCCTCGACTAGACGTCGCGCCAACAAGAGGCTCTGTCCAAGCTGCGTGCGTCCGTAGGCATCGCGAACTTTTGCGGGTTCTTTGCTGACATCAAACGAGGCGCGTGCCTCGGCGGAGCTGAGCAGACCGTAGGCGCGGTTGTAGAAAGAGTTCACCGCCTTGGCACGGTCGGAGCCTTTCTCGAAACGAGAAAACGCCGCGTCCACCGACTCTCGCAGAGACTTGCGGCGGTCCATGCGCTCGAGGGTCATGCCGCTGGGCAGGTCCAGGTCGCGCACCCTAAAGCCGCCGTTGTTCGGGTCACCGCCCGGTGCAAACGGGTCGAGAGCTGCCCCGAGAAACCCAGCACCGCCGTACTGGAGCTGGCCTGGAACCGCGATATAGGGCGGAAGCGCAGACTTCGTGGGCAAGAACTTGGCGGCCACGGAGCCGTAGCTGGGGACGCCAAAGCCAGGAAGTGGCTGAAACCCGGTGAGCATGTAGTGGGTGCCGCGCTCGTGGGCCGCCTCGCCCGTGGTCATGGAGCGGATCAGGGAGAACTTATCGGCCTGTGCCGCAAGTAGCGGGAGGTGCTCAGAAAGCTGCATGCCATCGGCTTTGGTATTGATGGGATTGAACTGTCCCCGAATCTCAGCGGGTGCATCGGGCTTGAGGTCGAAGGTGTCGAGGTGGCTTGCACCGCCCCCCAGCCAGATAATCACCGCAGACTGTGCCGTCGCGCCTTGCAGCCCCGCCGCCTGGGCTTCTTCCGCCTCAAACAGATCGGTCATACTGAGGCCCAGAAGCGCCCCTGCCTTCAGGCCCGTACTCAGAAAACTCCGTCGAGAAAATGCGTTGTACTCCGTACACGCATTCGGATCTACTTGCTTTGCCATAGCTCACATTCCTCTACTCTGAAAACTTATGGCATTGTAACATTTTTACAGCGCAAGTTCCAGCACCAGTGGAAGGTGATCCGAGCCCGTTGCACGCCCCGCACGGCGACTGAGTACGTGCAGCTCTTTTGAGATCAGGCAGTGGTCAATGGGGATACGGATCGGGAGCGGCGCTGGCCAGGTAAAGGCAATCCCCCCATCGCGCTCCGTGTCGCGCAAGCCCGAGTCGTGCTCTAGCTTACGGAAAAGATAGCTCCACGGAGTTGCATTGAGATCGCCCAGCACCAGCTTCGGCCCCGGTTCCGCAGCAACACACTCCGCCACAGCAGCAAGCTGTTGTTTTTGCTCCACAGCCCACTTCGCCTTTGATGGTGGCCAAGGGTGGGTGTAGAGGATCGTCAGCGCCTTTCCTGCAACCTGGACTCTCGCCAGAACCGAGCACCGCGCCCCTGCCCCGAGATAGATCGCCTCGCCCGTCATTGGAAACTTGCTCCAGATCCCCAGCCCAAACCGATCTCCGATATGATTGCGTATGAAGTAGGGATAGTCGCGTTTGAGAGGCTCCAGCACCTTAAACCAGCCCGGCGTCAGCTCCGCCAGCGCCACGATGTCTGGGTTTTCGGCTTTGATCTGCTCCTGCACCGCCGCATAGTTCGTATTGAGCACCAGCACGTTGGCATGAAAAAGCTTCAGAGGCGCTGCCTTTGCCGATGGCGATTCCGCAGGCAGACGCACCAGATACGGCCAGATCGTCGCCAGGTTCACCAGAAACAAAAACAGCGCCGCACCGCCCCACTTGCGCCTCTTCTGCCAGAGAAACCAGCCTGCCAGTAGCAGTGCGCCCCAGGCATAGACCACGCGAAAGTGGGAGAACAGATCGAGAAACCAGCTCCAGCGACCGAAGAATCCGAAAAACGTCGCCGCTCCCAAGCCGACACAGAGCGTGGGTAAAAACCAACTTGGAAGATGCAAGCGCTTTGTCATTGACAGGGAGGGTTCATCACGGCATCCGTCGCCATTCTTTGGGGAAGAAATGATGGATAAACTGGTCTCCCGCAAAGCGGTCCGTCATTCCGGCAATGTAATCCAGAACAACTAAGGCACGGTCAGATGCATCCATAGAAGTATTGGCGCGGTTTTCGGGCATCTGCTCGGGGAACTCCATGTAGAGCCGAAAGAGCTGCTTGAGAAGCGCCGTGCCTTTAGACAGCTCGGCCTTGGCGGCGTTCTTGTGAACATAGACATTGGAGAACATGAAGTCTTTTAAGCGATTCGTAACAGACAGATACGGCTCGCCCATCGTGACATAGGGCTTGTCCAGGGAGCACTCAATCACGTTCTGCACCATGGTCGAGATGCGCTCGCCGTGGGTGCGGCCTAGCACTTCGTAGACCTCGCTGGAAATATCTTGAGGACGCAGGACGCCCGCGCGAAACGCATCGTCAATATCGGCGTTGATGTAGGCGACTCTATCGCAGATTCGCACACACATCGCCTCCAGCGGCGGATCCTCCGCGCCTGGTGGCTCGGGGGCGGTGTTGTCAAAGAGATCGGCGCGCCCCTTGGAGTGCTTGACAATCCCCATTCGCACCTCGTGGGTGAGATTGAGTCCCTGGCCATTTTTCTCTAAGACATCCACCACACGCAGGCTCTGCTCGTAGTGAAGAAAGTGCATCTCGGGGGCGTACTCGCGAACCACATCGTCTAGCGCCTGCTCGCCCTCATGACCAAACGGCGGGTGCCCTAAGTCGTGGGCTAGCGCAATCGCCTCCACTAAGTCCTCATTGAGGCGCAGTGCCCGTGCAACCGTGCGGCTGATCTGCGCTACTTCCAGCGTATGTGTCAGGCGCGTTCGGTAGTGGTCTTCTTCCGGGTCAAGAAAGACTTGGGTCTTGTGCTTCAGCCGTCGAAACGCCTTCGAGTGGAGCACCCGATCACGATCTCGCTGGAACGCCGTGCGAATGGGATCCGTTTCTTCAGGCCGCTGCCGTCCCCGTGAGTCTGCGGATTTGGTCGCAAACTCAGAAAGAAACTCCCGCTCCCACTGCTCTGTACGCTCCCGAATTGTCATGATACGTTAACCTCTTTATTCATAGTACCCCAGCCTGATACAATACTTTTATGCCCGTTGCCGAACATGCTACGCAACCTTCAACGATGCTGACACCCACTCAGTACCTACTTCAGGAGCGCCTCGCGGAGACGAAGAGTGAGTATATTGACGGAGAGCTGCTCCCCATGCCTGGTGTATCTATAGAACATGATCGGATTGTTCGCAGCATTTTACGATCCCTAGAAAATCAGCTCTCCCCAGAGCACTGCGAGCCTATGACCTCAGACATGCGTGTTCAGCTTTCTGAAACCCGCTATGTCTACCCTGATATTACTGTCGTCTGTGGCGATTTGGTCTTCACAGATGCTGATGTGGACACACTGGCTAACCCTGCCGCGATCTTTGAGGTTCTCTCGGAGTCCACCAGCAACTTTGATCTTGGGGAGAAAGCGCGCCTCTATCGCCAGCGCGAGTCGCTCCAGACGCTCTGCTTAGTGGCTCAGGATCACCCCTGGGTCGAAGTTTGGACACGAGAAGAGGGCACCACGTGGCGTGTTCGTGAGTTCACGGGCCTTGATGCCTCGGCGGAGCTTCCCGCGCTTTCGGTGACACTCCCCCTAGCGGAAATCTACAGTCGCGTGGCGTTTTCCGCCGCCCCGTAGAGCCACCTAGCCGGGTATACTGGCTCGTTATGTCTTTGCGTATTCTTCTCTCCAACGACGACGGCATCTTTGCCCCGGGTATTCTCGCGCTCAAGAAAGCCCTCGGCGACGAAGGTTACTTGGTGACGGTCTGTGCGCCGGATCGGCCCCGCTCGGCGGCAAGCCATGCGATCACGCTTCACAAGCCACTCCGTGCCGTGGAGACCCGCCTTCCTGATGGAGAGTGGTGTGGACTTGGTGATCTCTGGGATTAACCACGGACCGAACCTCGGCTGGGACGTGATCTACTCGGGCACGGTGGCCGCGGCGATGGAGGCCGTGATCCTCGGCTTTCCCGCGATTGCCGTCTCGACCGCCAGCTTCGGCCCTGATCTGCACTACGACACCGCCGCTCGCTTTATCGCCCGTGAGCTGGTGCCTAAAGTCGTCGCCAACGGCCTGCCGCGCAACTCCCTGCTCAATGTGAACGTACCAAACTTGCCAGAAGATCAGATCAAGGGCGTCAAGATCGCCGCCAAGAGCGAGCGGCGCTACAAAGACCGGATGGAGAAGCGCCTCGACCCACGCGGCGGGGCCTACTACTGGCTGGGTGGCCTGCCCAGCGAAGAGCCCGCCCCCGAAGGCACGGATAGCGCGGTCACGGCGGAGGGCTACATCGCCGTCACGCCGCTGCATCTGGACATGACGTCTTACAGCCTCATGGAAAAGATGCGCGGCTGGTTCTAAGCCACGAGTGCAGCGACAGGATCAACGACGATCCTATCGCCGACGATCTCGGTGATCTGGACTTCGACGCCGGGCTCTAAGAAATCGCCCTCCGTGACGACGGTGAGCTGGCGGCCTTCGATCAGAACCACTCCGACGGGGCGCAGGGCGGTGGCGACTTGACCGCGCTTGCCGAGCCAGTCTTGGGAAAGATCGCGGGGCATCTCTACACCAACCGACTGGGCATAGAGCTCGCGGCCTAGCTGCTTCCAGACCGGGGACTTGGGCAGGTAGGCGAGAAAAGTCACGATGGAGAAGATGGTCACAACGGCGGCGACTGCGAGAGAGAAACCCGTGCTGGG
Source organism: Armatimonadota bacterium (assembly GCA_026392155.1). Lineage (GTDB taxonomy): Bacteria > Armatimonadota > Armatimonadia > Armatimonadales > Armatimonadaceae > Armatimonas. Next base: position 5,322 of record JAPLCP010000057.1, read on the forward strand.
ATGCTGCGCGCCCCCTGTGAGTGAGAGATACATTCCCCCAAAGATCAGGCCAAAGCCCACAAAGGCCGCAATCCCCCGCCCCGGCAGCAAGTGTGTCTCGATCAGAAGCAGGGCCACTCCCCCAATCAGAACGGCCAAGCCCATACCACTCACCGCATGCGAGAGCAACACCAGTGCAAAAAAGATGACACTAAGGTTGCCTGTCAGCCCCCAGGTCAGCGGGGTGAGGAGGTCATGAAACAGCAGGAGACACGCCGCCACCAGGAGCAGAATCGTCACCCAGGGCTGCGCGATAAACGCCTCCGCCTGTGTCCACCATGCCAGAAACCCCACCCTAGCCCTCCTCACCCGAGGTTAGTGAGCCGGGCATGACGTACTTGCGCATCTTGGTCTCCGTGTTCAGCGCCACGGCGTGCGTGAAGAGAATCGCTCCGGAGGCAAAGTTCGAGAGAAATCGGACGCCACGAAAGCGCCACCTCGCAAACAATCCCATGCGCTCCTCAAGCTGGTGCTGGATCAGCTTGGGCTCTAGCTCTGGCCAGACATCTATCACCGGCTCACGCTGAGGGAGCTGGTGGAGCAGTGCCAAAACCTGAGAGAGTTCCTCGGTTTCCCGTGCCAGAGCCGGATCGCCCTGCATCGCTTTTTCAAACTCCTGCCGCTTCTCTACGGAAAGAGCCCCATCTAAAAAATCAGGGAGCGTGTCATAGTCGAGTTGCTTGCTGTTCATAGTATCCCTACGGTTCATCGTCCGATCCCCCCGTCTAGGAGAGCGAGGTGTGGCTGAAAGCGCTTCTTAAAAACCTGCCGGGCGCGGTGTATCTTAGACTTCACATTCACGATAGAAAGTTGCGTCACGTGCGAAATTTCATCGTAGCTAAGCTGTTCAAAATCTCTCAGTATCAAGAGCATCCTCGGTTCGGCGGGCAGTGTTGCTAAGACCTCATCTACCACGCGCTGCAGTTCACGCACCTCAGAGATACGAGCGACATTCATGCTCTCATCAATGGGCTCATTGCCAGGGTGGTCGTCCTGAGCTTCTTCGAGCGAGCCTTCTGATAAGACATTTTTATGGCGCAGATGGTTCAAGCAAGTATGGCGTGCAATCGTGTAGAGCCAGGTTGAGAACTTAGAATCGCCCCGGAAGTTTTTAATCGCCTTGAAGGCTCTTAGAAAGACTTCTTGGGTGATATCATATGCCTCTTCTCCCCGAACCATACGCGTGATCATGTTGAAGATCGGAGTCTGGTACTTCCGAAAAAGCACCTCGAACGCCGCCAGCTCCCCGGCGTTGACGCGCCGTACCAGAGCCGCATCGGGGTCGGGCGCTCGCAGGGTTGTCCCGCCCACCCCTGCACTTACTGCAGGAGCCAGTGTCTGTCCTTTACCGCTTCTTAACACCTGAATCGCATCCATCTTCCTCTCCGTATCGAGGTGGTGTAGTTCCTCGGACACGCGAGCGGCACATAGGTTGCATACATTAAGAAAAAAAGTATGCCTCCACCGATAAAAAATATCGCCGACTTTTTTAGTCGGAGGTATTGCTCCCCGGGTGAGTATCTGATACATTGTACTGGTCTCTGAGGCGTTTGGCTCATGCAAGACGAGAAAATTATAGAACTAGAGTGTCCGGAAACGGAAGAAGTGTGCAGTCTTTGCTGCCTCAAGCAGGGAAGCCGTGGTCATGTCCTGAGTGTCAGTGGCCCCAATCGGTGCCGCCTGATGGAGCTAGGTTTTACCAGTGGTGCTGCGGTCAAGGTCGCCCGTAAGGCCGCGTTTGGTGGCCCCATTGAGATCGAGCTTCGCTCGTATCGCCTCTCGCTTCGCCGTGAAGAAGCAGAAGGAATTCACGTCGGCGTGGATCCCGCCGCCCCGAGCTCGTGAGCCTGCGCTTTGCTCTTGTCGGAAACCCCAATAGCGGCAAGACTACCCTCTTCAATGCCCTGACCGGCCTGCGCCAGAAAGTGGGCAACTATCCGGGGATCACCGTGGAGCGTAAAGAAGGCACTCTCACGCTCCCCAATGGCTCCTCAGCAACTCTGATCGACCTGCCGGGGCTCTACTCTCTCACACCACAGTCCCCCGACGAGCTTATTGCCCGCGATATTTTACTGGGCTACCGCACCGACACCCCCAAGCCAGAAGTGATTGTCAATGTGGTGGATGCCTCGAACTTAGAGCGCAACCTCTATCTAACCAGCCAGCTTGCGGATCTCGGGCTCCCGCTGATTGTCGCTCTCACGATGGGCGATACGGCGGCGCGGCGCGGGGTGGAGGTGGATGCGGAGGTGCTGAGCCAGGAGCTGGGAATCCCAGTTATCCCCATCCATGCCGCCAGCCGCGCGGGTCTGAGTGAGCTACGCAAAGCGCTGATGTCCTCCCTTGGTGTCCCACCCCCACGCCGCTGGCTCCTCCCCGCGAGCGTGGAGGAAGAGGCGAAAGAGCTTGCGGAGCTACTGACAGCGCAGCACCAGCTTGCCCCGGAGACCGCGTTCTCCGAGGCGGTCTTGTTGCTCGGGGCGACGGTTCCGCCCAAGACCACGCGCTGGAGTCCCGAAATTCTAGAGCACCTGAAGGGCGACCACGAGCGCCTGACCCGCGAGGGCCACGACACGACCACGGCCGTTGCGGAGGCACGCTACGGCGAGATCAATCGCATTGTCGCGCACGCTGTCCGCCGCGCCGTCACGCCGCCCATCACGACAACAGAGCGTATGGATCGCCTCTTTCTGCATAAGTTCTGGGGCTATGCGATCTTTCTAGGCATCCTGGCGATCCTCTTCCAGGCCATGTTTACCTGGGCGGAAGTGCCCAAAGGCTGGCTGGAGTCTGGGATTGCCGCTTTTTCCGGGTGGATTCAGCACGTGATGCCCGCCGGTGCGCTGCGGGATCTTCTTACCGAGGGAGTGCTCAGTGGCGTCGGGACGACGATCACGTTCCTGCCACAGATTCTCCTGCTCTTTTTATTTATCGCGCTTCTCGAAGACACGGGCTATCTTGCCCGCGCGGCGTTTCTGATGGACCGCCTGATGAGCCGGGTGGGCCTGCACGGGAAGTCGTTTATCCCGCTTCTCTCCAGCTATGCCTGCGCGATTCCGGGGATTCTGGCCACCCGTACGATTGAGTCGCATAAAGCACGGCTACTCACAATTCTGGTGGCTCCCCTGATGAGCTGCTCGGCGCGTCTGCCTGTCTACTCGTTGCTGATCGCAGCGTTTATCCCTAAGACCACGCTCATTGGCTTTTCGATGGGGAGCCGCTCGTTTGCGCTCCTCACACTCCAAGGTGCCGTTCTCTTCTCCATGTACGCGCTGGGAACACTGGCGACTTTTCTCATGGCGGCGCTCTTTCATAAAACACTGCTCAAGGGTGAGGCTCCGACGTTTCTCTTGGAGCTGCCCCCCTACCGCAAGCCGATCTGGCGGACGCTGGGCTTCCGGCTCTGGGAGACGGCGTGGCAGTTCTTGCAGCGTGCAGGGACGGTGATTCTTGCGCTCTCGACTCTCCTTTGGTTTCTGGCAAGCTACCCCAAGGCCGCCCCCGACAGCCCCAAGGCCGCCGCACTAGAGCAGTCCTATGCCGGAAAGCTTGGCCACGTCATCGAGCCGGTGATCGCCCCGCTGGGCTTCGACTGGAAGATGGGTATCGGCGTGGTAGCATCGTTTGCAGCCCGCGAGGTCTTTGTCTCGACCATGGCGATCCTCTACCAGGCCGAGAACGACGACGAAGAGGTGCAGGCGGTGGCCCTGAAAGATCGGCTCCAGGGCGAGAAAGCCTACACTCCGCTGGTGGCAATCTGCCTCATGGTGTTCTACGTGCTGGCAATGCAGTGCATCAGCACGCTGGCCGTCGTCAAGCGCGAGACCAACTCCTGGAAGTGGCCACTGTTTCAGCTCGCTTACATGACCGGACTCGCCTGGACCGTCACCTGGCTCGTTCATGTCATCGGAAAGGCTCTGGGATACTAGCGATGCAAGATTTTCTGGTCTACGCTCTCGTTGTTTTGGCCGCTGTCTATCTCATGCGGCGGGCTTACCATCGCCTCAAGTCCGGCGAGGGCGGCAACTGTCCCGGCTGTAAGGGCTGTGGCAAGCCCGAGCCACCCAAGCTGATCCCGCTAGAGCGGCGCTTCCCTAGACGTTAACTCAACCCAATCGCTAGTGATGCCAGGCGGATTTGACACTGGCAAAGAGCGGGAGATCAGTCTGAAGGAGAGCGATATTGCGCCGGACGCGCCCTCCCAACGGCGCGACAATACGCAAGGAGTGGCCATGGGACTGGAGTGTGCGGTGGAGGTCGAGGAGCCAGCGGAGACCATCGCTATCAGCCCAGGAGCAAGAGGCATCCGAGGTGTCGAGTAAGACTTCGCGCGCCCCACTGCGCTCGATCTGTGCCAGGAGGGTAGTCGGATCCGGGCCGCCCGAGAGAGGAGCATTACACCGCAACAATGCCGTGCGCCCCGCCGTATGAATCGTGATCATGTTCGTCTTTGTTACCAATTTTCGCAACCCTGCGAGAATGTCGGCTTAACTAGCCACTCTCATTATACCAGAGCAGGTAGAATCCCAGCATGACAGAGTTACCAGAGTTTAGTCATTTAGATGCGGAGGGTGTCGCAACCATGGTGGATGTCTCGCAAAAGACCGAGACACACCGCAGCGCGACCGCCACCGGCTTGGTTCGTATGGACGAGAGCTTGCGCCAGCACATTGCCAAGAAAGCCCTCCCCAAGGGCGATGTGCTCACGGTGGCCAAAATCGCGGGCATTCTGGCGGCTAAGAAGTGCGGTGAGCTGATCCCGCTCTGTCATCCCCTCCCCCTGACAGATATTCAAGTCCGTCTAGCGCTCACGGAAACCGGTATCGAGATCACCGCGACGGCCTCCTGTGTCGGACGAACAGGTGTTGAGATGGAGGCGCTGACCGCCGTGAGTGTCGCGGCGCTGACGGTCTACGACATGTGTAAGTCGGTGGATAAGGGGATGGTAATCGAGGGTGTGCGACTCCTGAGCAAGACCGGCGGTAAGAGTGGAGCGTGGCATGCGCAGCTATGACGAAGCTCTTGAGCAGGTTCTCGCCGCCGTCCTAGGCCCACTTGAAACCGAGCTTGTCCCCCTAGAGCAGGCACGCGGACGGGCACTCGCCGAGGACATGATCGCCCCCGTTGATTTGCCGCCTTTTGATAACTCGATGGTGGATGGCTACGCTGTTCGCGCCGCCAGCGTGGGAGCGGCTTCCGAAGACACTCCCCTGGCACTCCCCATCGGCATGGAGATCGCGGCAGGCTCTTGGCCCACGCGAGCGCTCCGGGCGGGTGAAGCCGCACGGATCTTCACGGGCGCTCCCCTCCCAGAAGGCGGCGATGCCCTCGTGATGGTAGAAGATACGGAGGAAGACGAAAGCGGCTGGGTGACGCTCCGGGCTCCGGGCTCAAGCCACTACATCCGCCGCCGAGGCTCCGATCTCGCAGTCGGAGAGCTGGCCCTGCCTGCCCATACCACGCTCACTCCTGGCGAGCTTGGGGTGCTAGCCGCGCTGAACCAGAGCACCGTGCCCTGCTTCCGTCGGCCTCGCGTGGGGCTACTGAGCACGGGCGATGAGCTGGTTCCCGTGGGGGAGCAAGCGCTCGCGCCGGGGCAGATTCGCAACTCCAATGGGCCCGCCCTAGCCGCCGCGATTGAGGAAGCGGGGGGCATTACCGTGGAGCATGTGCACGCCCGCGACACCATCGCCTCCGTGACCGAAGCCTTTGCGCGGCTGGCGCACTGCGATCTCGTGCTGTCGTCGGGGGGCGTTTCGGTGGGGAGTCACGACCATGTCAAAGACGTCCTGGAGGCGCAAGGGAGCCTGGCGTTCTGGCGGATCGCGATCAAGCCGGGCAGGCCACTGGCGTTTGGCCGCCTGGGCAGCGCACTGTTCTTTGGTCTGCCTGGTAACCCGGCATCATCGCTGGTGACCTTTGAGCTTTTTGTGCGTCCGGTTCTGCGCAAGCTCGCAGGCCACGCCCTGCTCACCCGACCTCAGCTCCGTGCCACTCTGACAGACAAACTCCCGCACGCTTCGGGGCGGCGGGAGTTTGTCCGAGCTCGCTTGATGTGGCAAGAGAGTACGGGCACCTACACGGCGACGCCGACAGGTGCCCAGGGTTCGCATCGTACGGCGAGCATGGCGGGGGCAATGGCACTGCTCATCGCCCACGAAGACCATGGTGACTACCCCGCTGGGACGACACTCCCCGCTCTCTTGTTGTAGACTACGGAAGCGTTGTAGGCTACGGAAGCGTCGTCGCGCTGGTGGTGTTGGAGTACTCCGAGAACCCATAGACGTTCCTTGCACGGAGCCGGTAGTAGTAGAGCTTGTTTGCCACGAGGGCGGAGTTGGTGAAGGTCTTCACCCCTGCCGCCAGCGTCGCTACCGTCGTGAAGGTGATGTTGTCTAGGGAGCGCTCCAGCACGAAGTTCTTCTCATTGGTAGAGCTGTCCGTCCACGTCAGCGTAATCTGCGTGCGTGACTTGGCCTTTGCACTCAGGTTGGTGGGAGTCGCAGGCAGGGAGCTGATCGCAAAGATGGCCTTGTAGACATTCACCCGCCCGCCTTTGATCGTCCGGCCTGTGTAAGCCGTCAAGGGATCGGTGTTGTTGAGCACAAAGTCGCGCAGAGCGGCATTGGAGAGATTTGGAGCGTGCGACGCTAAGAGCGCCACTTCCCCAGCAACAAGAGGCGCTGCCATCGAGGTGCCGTTCCAGCTTGCATAGCCACCGCCGGGAACGGAGGAGTAGATGCCAACGCCAGGGGCCGCGCACAAGACCCAGGTGCTGAAGTTGGAGAAAGAGGCCAGCTTGTCGGTGTTATCGGTGGCAGCGACGGAGATCACATTGGGGTAGGCCGCTGGGTAGCTCATGGTCGAGGAGCCACTATTTCCCGCCGCCGCAACAACCACGCAGCCCTTGCCCCAGGCATACGCCACCGCATTGGCAAGCGTTGTCGCCGTGGACGTGGAGCCCAGCGAGAGGTTGATGACCTTGGCCCCGTTGTCTGCGGCAAAGGTAATGCCGCTGGCAACCGCCGAGAGGGAGCCTGAGCCATTGGCCCCCAGCACTTTGATGGGCATGATCTTGGTGTTGTTGGTATCCGAGCTGAGGGGGCCACCGCTCCAGCCTGCCACCCCTGCCATCCCGACTCCGTTGTTGACCTGCCCCGCCGCAATCCCGGAGCAGTGCGTCCCATGACCGTTGTCGTCGGTGGGATCGGCATCGCCATTGATAAAGTCGTAGCCGATCACCTGGCCGCCGGCGTTGCGGTAGATCTTGTTGGCCAGATCGGGGTGGTTCATCGCCACGCCAGTATCCACAATGGCGATCACGGTGGAGGCTTTGGGGCTCCAGAGGGGCCATGCCCGATCCGCCTGTACTTTTGGCAGTGCCCACTGCTGGGTGGCATAGCCCGGATCGTTGGGAGCGGCTTCGATCTCAGCCTGGTAGGCGGTTAGCACGTAGTTAGGCTCGACAAAAGACACGCCGGCCAACCGGCTGGTGAACGTGGCGGCGCGGTAGCCATCTAGCCCCCCGTAGAGCCGTACTCGGGCGACTTTTAGGGCAGGAAGGTACTCGATCACACGCCCCACGCTGGCTTCGATATTCATGAGTGCAAGCTGCCCTAGCTCGGGGTTCACACCGACCATCACTTCATTGGGGACGCTCACCGTACTCAGAAAAGCGGACTGCGCGGCGGCAGGGGCGGAGGTGAGAAGCAGCGCGCCTCCCGCTAGGCTCAGTGCGCTAGAGAGTAGCGATTTTAAGAAGGTGTGTCTCATCATGCTCTAAATAGCGGCAGTGTTTTATTTCTCACTAAGACCGCTAAAGTACGGGGAAATGCGGCCCGCTTCCCGGTTGCCCTCCTCCCTCCGCGATTCCCTCCTCCCCCGGCCCCTCCTCCCAATCCTGGGAGGAGGGGAGAGGGGCTGTGGGGTTTACGGGAGGCTTCGGTAGAGGGCGCTGGATCGGGGGAAGAGGCCACGGATCGCTGTTCGATACGCCTTGAAGACCGCTTGGAGTTTTTCGATAGCTTTCTTACGGTCTTGCTGGGCTTGGGTGAGCGCTTGCTCAGCGGTCTCTACCGTGCTGGCGGCAGTGCTCAGGCTTGCCACGAGGGTGCTGTAGCGAGCGAGTGCGATACTCTGCTCGGTGCCGCTGAGGTCTACACGCACGGTGAAGGGGAGCACGAGCGAGGGGTATGTATTGGCGGGGAGGGCATTGACACTTCCCCAGACATTCTCGACATCCCGGAGCGCCACGAGCTGTTTTTGAGCATCGGCGGTAAGCGGAAGGAACTTTGCGGGGAGCTGACGGGCTTCTTCGGAGGAGGGAATGACTCCCAAGATGGCTTTACGGGCCTGTCGTGCGATAGGAAACGCTTCGGCGCGGGCACTGTCGCGCTGGCGAATGCCTCCCTGCCGGGCGTTCTCGGCGACGAGTGCGGCTTGCATCGCGGCAGTGAGGGCGTCTTTAAGGTCTTGGAGGGTGTCTCGTGTGGTGCTATCTTCGAGTGTCAGGCCGCGTCGGAGTGCATTCTCGGTATCGCTCCAGTGCTGGAGGAACTTATCGGCGAGCGGAACGTAGTCGGTGATTGCTTGTGGCATGGTAGTCAAGTCTCTCTTTCTGCATGGTCTGCACAGGCCGCCATCGGCCTTCTATATTTTATCGTACTTGCCTGCCCTTGCAAATTCTGAGCGCCAGGGTGTGTATTTCTTGCATTTTGATTACAGATACAGCCTTGGTCTTCTTTGATTCTTACGCTCCCATCTACAATATTAACTTTTCCATAACAAATACAAGATTAGTGCTTTATTTTATTAGCATTCCTTTCATAGATACTAACTTTCCCCTGTGTTATATTAGCTTTCCCATCACCAATACGAATTTTCCTATGACATTTCCAAACAAATAGATTGCATTTCCTGTCGTTTCATCTCCCCCCGCTTCGCGGCCATCTCCCCGGTTCGTGTCTAGTCCTGTGGTTCGTTCCAAAGGGGAGGTGCGCTTCCGTGCCGAATCGCCAAGACGCGCAGTGTCTCGGGGACTCGGTCACCGTCGCCATCAATGAGCCAGTAGAAGACATACCAAACTCCCATGGAAGAGCGCCGGGCGCGTTTGGCTGCTGTCTCAAAGCGAGTTCGATAGGTCGGTCGTGAGAGTCCGAGTGAGGCATCCTCATTGATTTGAGGCGGGTAGCCCTGCGCGATCTTCTCGGGAATACTGCGGCAGAGCTCCTGAAGCGTTGCTTCAAGCGCGAGCGTAAAGCGCTGCCCTGTGGCTTCCGAGGTTTCGAGCAGGCGATCGGTTATCCGCTCTAGGTCACGCTCCGCCTGCTGGGCATACTCGACATTGAGAGGAAAGATCACAACCCAACCTTCTTTTTCAGGCGTGCCATGACCTCCGTCCCGTCGCTCACCCTTCCCGCATCGCTATCTTCCGCCCCACGCCGCAGGGCTTCCATATCTTCCGGGCTTAGCCGAAAATCGTCGTCTTTTTCGCGGGGCTTGAGCGCCCCAAACATCGCAACGGCCATCGCTTCCAGCCGCTCCCGTGCGGCGCTGTCGGACTCCAAGCGTGCCGCGACATCCGGGGGAACCGCTAACGTAATCGTACTCATTTTTCTAAAACCTCCTGTCCTTTCTGTCTTTCTGTTATATCGCTGTGGGGCCATCTCCCCGGCTCGTGCCTCGCCTCCCCTCTTCCCCTGTTGCTCCTTCGTCGCGGGAAGAGGGGCTAGGGGGCGTTACACCGCCTCGCCCCACACCCGGTTGATGGTCGCCTTGATCTTCTCCTCAAACCGCCGAATCAGCTCCTTGTTGCCGTCCACCAAGCGCTGCTCGGCTTCGATCTCAGCCACAATCGCCTGCTGAGTCGCCAGGTCAGGAACAGGGATTTGATACTTCTTTAGCACCTGTGCGCTCAGGTTGCTCTGATTCCCTCCCCGATCCTCACTGATTCGTCGGAGATCGTCATAGCGCGATTCCAATACCCGAAACAGATACTGACAATTGAGATTCTCACTCTTGATAAGAAACGCCGCACATGCCTGATTCATCGTCGCTTCAATTGCAAGAATCGCCACTCTGCCCCGCGTTTTCCCCTGACCATACATCGCCATTAAGACCGTGCCAGCAGGGATGAGACGTGCCGAGGAGTTATCCATACCTAGCTTCGTGATGAATTCTTCCGCCTCGACAATCGGCGCGTAATCTATCAGTTTGGTGGTGATCCAGGGAATGTCTCCCTCCCAGTATTCCTTGGTTTCCCTGTTGGGAGTGCCACCAGATTTAATGTCGCACATATCCCCAAGCTCCACCATAGGCCAGTCCGGGCTTACCGGAATCCGTGGCTTGTAGCTCTCCACCACCTGCCGCGCTCCGTCAATGATCTTCTGATAGCCCTCAATCTCCGCCACAATCTCGCGCTGTGTATCCAGAGGGGGAAGGGGGATTTCGTAGTCGCTGAAGAAACCTTGTGAAAAACTCTCCACAGTAACCCCAGACTTAATCCCTTTTGCGAGAATTTCCTGGCTACGTGTTTTCAGGAGATACAGTAAGTAGGTAGCATCCAGCTTTTTACTATCCACCGATAACGCAACAATATCCTGGTTGAAACAGACTTCCTTCCTTGTGATCGCTACGGGGAAAGAGTGCTTTAGAATCCCAGAGCGCACAACACACAAAATCGTGCCAGGAGGAACAAGTTTTGTAGAGCTTTCCTTAACCGCCAGTTTTGAAATGTGATCCTCGGCATCGAGAATTTCGGACTCCTTCATGTCCTTCGGTGATACCCACGGAATAGAACCGTGCCAATAGGATTCATTCGCCTTAGAGGGCGTTCCGCCACTCATTCGGGTTGTCACTTGCCCCAACGGAACCAACGGCCACACGGAGTTTACTGCCACCACTTCGTGGTAGCGCTCACCACTCAGGTTATAGTCCCCGGTCTCGGCGATCTTGGACTTCTCCACCACACTCAAGTTTCCCCACCCACTCGCCTCGAAGGGTATCCCCTGCTCCAGCGCGGTGCGCCACGCGGCGAGGTGGGGCTTGGCGGTCTCTAGGTCGTTTTGTGCGATCTCCCGACGCTGGGCGCCCAGGGAGAAGCCGTCGCTCTCGATCTTGACAAACAGCACCGACTCCGTGCGCTTGGCGAGGCGCTTGTCCAGCACGAGGATGGAGGTCTTGACACCGCTGTAGGGCTGGAACACCCCGGCGGGCAGGGAGATAACGGCGATCAGAAAGTCGTCCACCAGGAGCTTGCGGAGCTGCTTGTAGGCCGTGCCACTCTGGAAGATAATCCCCTCCGGCACCACAATCCCCGCCCGACCGCCCGGCGTGAGATGCTCGGCCATGTAGTCCACAAACAGCACCTCGCTCCGGGTCGCCTGCACCGAGAAGCGCTTGTGCGGCTTGATGCCCCCCTTGGGCGACATAAACGGCGGGTTTGCCAGGATCACATCGGCGTGCTCGTTCCACTTCTCGTCTTGAGTGAGCGTGTCGTACTCCTCGATCTGCGGCTGAAGAAAGCCATGCAGGTAGAGATTCACCAGCGAGAGGCGCACCATGTCCGGGGAGATGTCATACCCGATAAAGTTCTTCGCCAGCCGCGTGCGCTCATCGGCGGTGAGCAGGTCGCCGGGACGGGTGCGCGAGTTCTGCTTGACAATGTGCTTGTAGCTGGAGATCAGAAACCCCGCCGTGCCACAGGCGGGATCGAGGACGCGCTCATCCTTCTTGGGATCGACCACCTCCACCAGGAAATCAATGATGTGGCGCGGCGTGCGAAACTGCCCCGCATCCCCCTGGCTCCCCAGCACCGAGAGCAGGTACTCAAACGCATCCCCCAGCTTCTCCGAGTGGTCGTAGGAGAACGTGTTGATCTCCTTGAGAAATGCCCGCAGGGTCTCCGGGTCGCGGTAGGGCAGATACGCGTTCTTGAAGATCGTCCGAAACAGCTCAGGCACACCAGGGTTCTCGTTCATCCGCGCGATAGCCTCGGAGTAGAGCGCCAGCATCTCAAAGCCGCCTTGGCTCGGGGCCATCAGCTTAGGCCACGCGTAGCGCTCAAACTCTCCGGCAAAAAACGTCCGCTTCCCCCCCAGCTCCTCCGATGCCGCGTCCATGTCGTCCATGAACTTGTAGATCAGGGCAATCGTAATCTGCTCCACCTGGCTCTTGGGGTCAGGCACTTTCCCCACCAACATATCCCGGCAAGAGTCAATCCGTCGTTTCGTATCCGCATCAAGCATGCGGGAATTCTACCCGGTGTAGCCATCTCCCCGCCGCCCCTTCGGGCCATCTCCCCGCCGCTGAGACGGCGACCCTCTTCCCCTTTTGCTCCTTCGTCGCGGGAAGAGGGATGCATCTCCCTGCTCCGTTCGTCCCTTACTGCGCTGCCCCTCTTCCCGGTGAGGAACGAACCATGAGGGGGAGATGGCCGCGAAGCGGGGGGAGATGGCCGCGAAGCGGGGGGAGATGGCCGCGAAGCGGGGGGAGATGGCCGCAAAGCGGGGCAAGCTCACAGAAAGGCATTAAGCGAGACATAGTCCTTGATGTACTCAGGAATCCGTGTCCGCCAAGGCTCCGGTACGGCGCGGTAGTCAGCGATCCCAAAATTGGGGTTGGTATTGAGCTCCGTGAGGCGCTTGCTCTCCAGAATCCCGCGCAGGTGGCTATCGGTTAGGTACGCCGTGAAGAAGTAGCGCAGCGCATCGAGGTTCTCCACGTCTTCCACCTTGCACGCCAGCACGAACTTCTCAAACTCCTCGGCCAGTAGCTCCTCTTTCGACTTGAAGCGCGCGATCCGCCCAAAGACCTTCTCCAGAATCTCCCGCAGCCCCAGCCGCCGATCTACCCCGACCGCCGTACGGAGCTTCTCCAGGGTAAAGTGCTCAGTCGGTTTCTCCAGCACCTTCTCCGACACATAGGCCACCGCCTGCTCCCAGCGCTCCGCCGCGACATGCTCTGCCAGTGTCGTGTCTGCCTTGACCATCTCCTCAAACTTCTGAAAGAGCATCCGATCGATCTTCATCCCCAGCAGCCCCACCTGCTCCTCCCGGATCAGCTTCAGCGGGTCGGGAGCATGGTTCTCATAGAGCCCAACGGAGGGCAGCGGTGGCCCCGGTGGTGCGCCGGTTCCTACTTTCCCTGTGGGCAGGCGTGGCAGCTCGATAATCTCATCGTAGTTGAACTTCTCCTCGAAGTACTCACAGTTCCCAAAGAAATCAAAGAGCTTAAAAGCGACTTTCTCCGCGTCGGCGCTGACGATCTGCGCCTTCAGCGCCTCATCAAAGAGGTTCTCCGTGAAGGTGTGCTTGCGTGTCCCACGCCCCTTGATCTGCACAAACTCCGACGGCGAGAAGATGGGCCGCATCATCGCTAGGTTGAGAATATCCGGACAGTCGTAGCCGGTCGTCATCATCCCCACCGTCACACAGACCCGCGCCTTGCTAGTCTTGTAGCTCTCGATAAAGTTCCCCGAGCCCAGCAGGTTATTGTTGGCAAAGTTGATCGTATACTGCTGTGCGCCGGGAATCAGCGATGTCACCTGCACCGCAAAGTCCGACTGGTACTTACCCGGAAAGAGCACCTCGGCCAGCTCGTTGAGCATCTGGGTGAGCTTTGTCGCGTGTGCCTGGCTTACGGCAAAGACCAGCGACTTGCCAAGCTCCCCGCTGATAGGATCACCGAGTGCGTGGCGCAGAAATGTCTCACAGAACATCCGGTTGGTCGGCTCCGAGAAAAACTTCTTCTCAAAGTCCCGATGAAAGAACGTCTCTTCCGCGTCTCCCTCCTCCGACTCTTCGCCACGCGCCACCACGACCGCGTAGCCCTCTTCCGAGAGCAGCTTCGTCGTAATATCCGTCCGAGCATCCACCACTTTGGGATTGATAAGAAACCCATCGGTCACCCCATCCAGCAGCGAGTACCGAAACGTCGGCTCCCCCGACTCGCACCCAAAGGTCGTGTAGGTGTCTAGAAGCTGGCGGCGCTCCAGCTCGCGTGGGTCACGGCTTGTGGGCGCACTTGAGTCAAAGCTCTTCAGATAGTCCCGTGGCGTGGCTGTCAGCCCCAGCTTATAGCCCACAAAGTACTCAAAGACCGCCCGCGCATCCCCACTGATTGACCGATGCGCCTCATCGGAGATCACCAGATCAAAGTCCGTCGGCGAAAAGTGCGTCCGGTACTTATTATTTGTCAAAAGCGACTGCACCGTCGTGACTACAATTTCTGCCCTGCGCCAGTCATCGCGGCGCTCTTTATAGATCACGGTGGAGTAGTCGTTTTTCAGCAGACGCACAAACGCTTTCTGTGCTTGGTCTTCCAGCTCCAGCCGATCCACCAGAAACAGCACCCGACGCGCATTGCTTGTCCGCAGAAACAGCTTCAGCACCGCCGCCGATGTCAGCGTCTTTCCTGTCCCCGTCGCCATCTCAAACAGAAACCGTGACTTTCCCTCACGAACCGCCGCCTGAAGTGCCTTCACTGCCCGAAGCTGATACTCCCTCAGAAAGCGCAGATGGTTCTTCTCCACAAACACACTACGCTCGGCCTCGTTTTTCCAACCTGCCAAGTCTTGATAGCCGGGAAGCTGTGTCCGCACAATATAGTCACGCTCGACAGGCTCACCCGCGAGCTTCTCCCCATCAGGCTGAAATTCCACATAGCTCGTCAGCGACTCAGGAGTTGGAAAGCTCGAAATCTGCTGAGGGTTCCCCTGTTTAAGATCCCAAAAATAATGCAGGTTCCCATTAGAAAGAATCACAAAGCGGCAGTTCAGAGATTTAGCATATGTCCTGGCTTGCTCCTTTGCAGTCAGCGGTTGAGTATGCTCCGCTTTCGCCTCCAAGACCACCTGTGGGAAGCCCTGCATATCAAGCAGCAGAAAATCCACAAAACCTTTGGAGATCTTTTCAAAGTTCTCCCCAAGTTCATCAACTGCATCATGAGTCAAGGTCACATTGGGTTCTAGTGCAACGTTTGCCTTCCCACTTGCATCGTCGAAGAAGCGCCATCCAGCCACTTCGAGTAGCTTGTTAATCTTGACTCGTGCTTGTGCCTCTTTTGCCGCCATAACTACAGGAACTCCTCAATGGTGCTATGCTGTCTAAAGTATATCAGCCCCTCTCCCCCCTCCTCCCCCTCCTCCCAGGATTGGGAGGAGGGGCCGGGGGAGGAGGGTAAACCAGAGGAGGGTAAACCAGAGGAGGGTAAACCAGAGGAGGGCCGCCACCCTAGAGTCCGCCCGTGCCCTCTTTGATACCCGTTTTTCCGACATCCAAGACTCTGCGGAACAGACTGTCCGTGAGATTCTCGCCGCCGTCAAAACCGACGGCGACACTGCCGCTCTGGCCTACACGCGGCGCTTTGATTTTGCCGAGGCAAGCGTGCTCCGTGTCCCTGATGACGCGATTGCGGCGGCGACAGTGCGCATTCAAGCCACTCCACTCTGGGCCGCGATGGAGAAGTCAGCGGCGCGGATCGCGGACTTTCACCGGCGGCAGCTCAAAGAATCCTGGGTGACTCTTGGGAGTGCGGGGGAGCTGCTCGGCCAAAAAATCTCTCCGCTGCGCCGAGTAGGCATCTACATTCCCGGCGGCGCGGCGGCCTACCCCAGCACCGTGCTCATGGTCGGGGTTCCGGCACGCGTCGCGGGGGTCAAAGAGATTGCGCTCACCACGCCGCCATCCAAAGAGACCGGCCTGCCTCCCGATGGCACCCTCGCAGCGGCGGCACTGGCAGGGATCACGGAGATTTATGCGATTGGCGGGGCGCAGGCAATCGGGGCGCTGGCCTACGGAACCAAGAGCATCCCAAGAGTGGATAAGATCGTCGGACCGGGCAATGTCTACGTCAATCTGGCAAAGCGCCAGGTCTTTGGCACGGTCGGAATAGACATGCTCGCCGGTCCCAGCGAGGTCGCGGTGCTCGTGGATCACACCACCGACCCGGAGACAGCCGCCCGTGAGCTGATCTGCCAGACCGAGCACGACCCGCTCAACTCCGCGCTCCTGGCCAGTAGCAGTGAGCCGATTGCGGAGGCCATTCTCGAAGCCATTGAGCGCCAGCTGAGGGACTTACCCCGCGCCGATATTGTGCGTAAGGCGCTGGCTGAGCGCTCTTTTCTGGCCCTCACCGAAGACCTAGACCAAGCGATTGCGGTAATCAATGCCTACGCGCCAGAGCACTTGCATGTCCTCTGCACCGAGCCTTGGACCGTGCTGCCGCGTATCGAGAATGCGGGGGCTATTTTGCTCGGGCCACATAGCAACGCCGCACTGGGAGACTACGTTGCGGGGCCGAGCCACACGCTACCCACCGCAGGCTGTGCCCGATTTGCCTCGCCACTCAATGTGGATGATTTCTTGAAAAAATCCAGCATCCTCCACTTTGACCAAGAGACCGCGAAATCCCTCGCCGAAGTCGCCCAGATATTTGGCCGCTACGAAGGGCTAGAGGGCCATGCACGCGCCGCAGTATAGTGTTTTTTCATTGGTGAACAGTACGTAAACTTGATAGACTGTTAGCTGCAAATCATGAACACTAAGCGCCTTACCCTTCTCCTGGCTGCCGGAAGCACCGCAGCTATCGGAGGAGCTGCCTTCTCCCTCCGTACTGTGGACAAGAGCACGTCGTCCCTCTTCGCCACGGCGAACACCGGAGTCGCATACGCACAGGCTCCTGCCACCGCTAGCCCTGAGGCGATCAAGCTCAAGGCCAATGAGATCGGGCGTATTCCGATCATCATGTACCACTCCGTGGATGAGAAGGGCGGAAAGTACGATAAGCGCGGCCTGAATATTCCGGGAACGGCCTTCCGCAAGCACTTGGACATGATGGTTAAGGCGGGCTGGTATCCCATGAATGCCCGCGATATCTATATCCCCGAGAAGCTCCAAGCGGTTCCTGCGGGCATGACCCCGGTTGTACTGACCTTTGACGATGCCCGTGGCTCGCAGTTTTGGATGAAGCCCGATGGCTCCATTGCGCCGAACTGCATCCTGGGGATTTTAGAGAGCTACCACAAGAAGTACGGAGAGAAGTGGCCCCGTGCAGGCACCTTCTTTGCACTCCCCAAGTCCTCCTACAACCCGACGCCGTTCTGGCAAGCGGGACTTGAAGCGAAAAAGTGCCAGTGGCTCGTTGCCAACGGCTACGAGCTCTCCAACCACAGCTTTGCCCATAAGAACATGGCACCGATGAACGCTGCCCAAGTGCGCGAGGCCGTCTGGGGCTGTGTGCGCGATATTCGCAAGCTCGCCCCCAATGCCACGATGGACACATTCTGTGTCCCCTACGGCTCCTACCCCAAAGACAAGAGCACCTGGGGAGTTATCCTCAACGACCCACAAGGCCAGTACAAGAACTTAGTCGCCTTCAAGGCCTGGGGGGATGAGTCCTTTGCCCCGGGCGACAAGCGCTTCAACCCCAAAGAAGTAGATCGCATCGGTGTTGACCCAGGCTACTTTGAGCATGTCTTCGCGCGCCTCGAAAAAGCGGGGAAACTCTATGTCAGCGATGGCAACCCTAGCACGATGACCGTCCCCAAGAGCTGGCAGGACTTCGTCTCGCCCAACCGCCCCGGCAAGCTCCCCGTGGTCTTCTACGGCCAAGCCGCGACACCGAAAGCAAAGGCGAAAACAAAGCCCGCCACCGCAGCAAAGAAAAAAACCGCAGCAACTGTAGCGAAAACGATGAAACACCCATAATCTAGGGTGTATGTCACAGCAATTTTACCGGGCCATTGTCGTGGGAGGTTCTTCGGGGATCGGGCGTGAGCTGGTCTTGCAGCTTGCGGCAAGCGGCTGCCAGGTCGCCTCCGTCGCTCGGCGCACAGAACCAAGCGGCGAGAATATCCGAAACTATGCCCACGATGTCACGGACTTCGCGGCAGCTCCCGCTCTCTTTCAGCAGATTTGTTTAGAGCTTGGCGGGCTTGACCTAATCGTCTACGCCTCGGGCGTGATGCCCTCTGTCGGCCCCGATGAGTTCTGCTTTGAGAAAGACAAGCAGATGGTAGATGTCAATATTTTAGGTGCCGTGGCGTGGCTCAACGAGGCAGCACAGCGCTTCGGGCAGGCAGGCAGTGGCACGATTGTGGGAATCGGCTCCGTGGCGGGCGATCGTGGCCGTGCCCCTAAGCCGGTCTATGGCGCGAGCAAGGCATTTTTCGAGAGCTACCTAGAGTCGCTTCGAAACCGCGTGGGCACGAAAGGTGTCCGCGTTGTCACCATCAAGCCCGGCCCGACGGACACGCCAATGGCCGCAGAGCATGTTGGCAAGAAGCTCCCCGCCGCCGAGGCAGCGCGGCAGATTTTAGCAGCGGCGCGGACAGGCAAGCGCGTGGTCTATGTCCCCGGGATTCTCAAGTATGTCTTTGCGATTATCCGTGCCCTCCCTTCGCCGATCATGCAGAGGCTAAAGTTTTGAGCTGCGTGCTTCCGAAAGACCGAGTGGAGCGGGTGAGTGCGTGGGGCATGAACACCCACACCACGAGCTATGTCTTCCGCCCGACGACTATAGCGGGGATCAAAGACGCGCTGGAGGCGGCGCGGCAGAGTGGGCGTTTTGTGGCCTTACGTGGCGCGGGCTGCTCGTACGGGGATGCATCGCTGGGGGCGGAAAACGTGGTTCTCGATATTACGCGCATGAATCGAATTCTCTCCTGGGACCCCCTAAAAGGCGTTGCAGAGTGCGAGCCTGGCGTGACGATCAAGCAGCTCTGGCAGTACACACTCGGCGATGGCTGGTGGCCCTACGTGGTCTCGGGGACGATGTTTCCGACGCTCGCGGGAGCCGCGGCGATGAACATTCATGGCAAGAACAACTTTCGCGTCGGGACGATTGGCGATCATATCTTAGAGTTCGATCTACTAACTTCCGAGGGCGAGCTGCACACCTGCAACCGTGAACAAAACCCCGAGCTGTTTCATGCGGCGATTGGGGGCTTTGGGATGCTGGGCGTCTTTACCCGTATCAAGATCGAGCTGAAGAAAGTCCACTCAGGCCATCTCAGAGTGACGCCGATTGGCGTCAAAAACTGGCGCGAGATGTTCTCAGAGTTCGACAAGCACCTGCCTGACTCAGACTACTTAGTCGGCTGGGTGGACTGCTTTGGTGCGGGTGAGCAGAGCGGACGTGGCCAGATTCATCGTGCAGACTACCTGAAGCCCGGCGAGGACACCATTCCCGCCCAGACCCTGCAAGTGGCGCACCAGGAGCTCCCCGACACACTCTTTGGGCTCATTCCCAAGAGCATCATGTGGAAGTTTATCCAGCCCTTCACCAACAATCTCGGGATGCGGGCCATCAACTTCGCCAAGTACCTCTCGTCGGTGACACTCACGCAGGGAAAAGTGCATGATGTCACACACGCGGGCTTTGCGTTTCTGCTGGACTATGTCCCTGGTTGGAAATACGCCTATCTGCCCGGCGGCCTGATCCAGTACCAGAGCTTTATCCCCAAAGAGACCGCCGAAAAATGCTTCGCCGATCAGCTCGCGCTCTGCCAGAAGCGCGGAATCGTCCCGTATCTGGGAGTCTTCAAGCGCCACAGGACCGACCCGTTTCTGATGACGCACTCCGTAGATGGCTACTCGTTTGCCCTGGATTTTAAGCTGACGGCAAAAAACAGAAAACAGGTCTGGGCTCTGGCGGCGGAGCTCGATGCCTTGGTGATTGCCGCCGGGGGGCGCTTCTACTTTGCCAAGGACAGCACGCTCCACCCCAGCCGCCTCCAGAGCTATCTGACAGAGGAGCGTGTCCAGCAGTTTCGGATGCTTAAGCACCAGCTTGACCCTGAGGGACTGTTTCAGACCGATCTCTATCGCCGTATTTTCCAGCCATAAAAAATGGTACAATCGGCGCTAACGACGTTGTAAGGACGCTTTTAGTATGGACACCATTCCGATTATCGACACGCACCAGCACCTCTGGGATTTTAAGAAATTCCAGCCGCCCTGGCTCAAAACAGAGCCTAAGCTCAACCACAGTATGGGACTTCCCGAGTACGCCAAGGCCACAGCAGGGCTAAACGTGGTCAAGACGGTCTACATGGAAGTGGATGTCGCGACGAAAGAGCAAGTCGCGGAGGCAAAGTACGTCGCGGGGCTCTCGGCTAGCCACAAAACCGTCATGGCCGCCGCCGTGGTCTCGTGCCGCCCCGCGCTTCCGGGCTTTGCTGCCTACGCCAAGTCCCTGACCAAGAGCCCCTACCGCCCCTACATCAAGGGTCTGCGCCAGGTTCTCCAAGTCCCTGACGCTCCCAAAGGTCTCTGCCTCCAGCCGACCTACGTGAAAAACATTCAGTTATTGGGCGAGCTGGGACTGAGCTTTGATATCTGCATCCGCCCCACGGAGCTCGCCGACGCCGCAAAACTTGTGGACAAGTGCCCCAAGACGAGATTTATCCTCGACCACTGCGGCAACGGCGCGGCGGGTAACCCGAACCAGGCGCAGTGGGAGCGCGACATGAAAGAGCTGGCCAAGCGCCCCAATATCGTCTGCAAGGTCTCGGGGATTATCAAGACCGTGAAGCCTGGCATGAACAAAGCGGAGGCCCTCACTCCTGTGGTTCTTCCCACGATTGAGGCTTTCGGAATAGATCGCGTGATGTTTGGCGGCGACTGGCCGGTCTGCAACCTCACCTCAACATTCCGTGGCTGGGTAGAGACGCTCCATGAGATTCTCAAAGACAGCTCCGACGAAGACAAGCGCAAGCTCTTCCACGATAACGCCGCTAAGTTTTACGGACTATAATAGAAAAATCGCCCGCCAGCACATTGCTAGTGGGCGATTCTTTTGGCTTTACTCGACTGGGATTCCGAGTTTCTTCAGCGCGGGATCCACCCCCTCCGGGATATCCTTGGAGCCCACAAAGCTTGCAGCGATCTTGCCCTCTTTATCAATAATATAGGTAGTGGGGATGCCGCTCACGTTGTAGAGCTTGGAGGCAATCGAAGAAGCATTGTCTTTCGCGGCAGGATCGAAGACCAGCGGGAAGGAGAACTTGGCTTTGTTCTCAGGCACCCACTTCTCGTAGGCCGCTTTTTCGTCCCAAACACAGACCCCCAGCACCGTCACATCGTCGCGGCCCTTGAGTTTCTGCCAGGTCTTCTCGATATGGGGCATGGTCTGCATGCAGGGGCCACACCAAGTCGCCCAGAAGTCCATCACCACAATCTTGCCCTTGAGATCGGAGAGCTTGATCGGCTTACCGTCGAGCGTGTAGACCGTAAAGTCTGGTGCGGGCATCCCAACGGCGAGAAGCGGCTTGCGTGCCGCAGCGACCGCCACCTTTTGGGGCTTGCGCTCTGAGGCAACGAGAGCAAAGCGCTCACCATTTGCCCCAATCCGCGCTTCGTAGACCTTGCCATCCAGAGTAAACGGAGCACGGGCATCGAGGCGTGCGGTTTTCTTCTTGTCCTCACCCTCAAAGATAACCCAGACGGCATTCTGCTTGGTGGTTTCCGGTAGAAGCTCGCCGCGCATGTTTACCGGCTTGCCGTCGTCGTTGATGCGCTTGTTAAAAAGGCCATCGGAATCGTTTTCCGCCAGCGTGACTTTGTAGGTCTTTTCGCCCAGTTTTATCTCCCCAACGCGAGCAGCTTCGCGGTAGTAGAGCAGATAGTTCATCGGAGTCGCGGAGACAATCCGGTACAGCCCCAGGCCATAATCGCCCGTCGTCTCCTGCCCGTTGCGCCCGGCGTAGGTAACTTTGGCGACGACACTATTGACTCCATAGACAGTGCGGCCCTGTGCCTCGTTTTTCTTGACCCACTTTCCATCGCCATCGTCCGTCAGATCACCATTGCCATTGGCATCGAAGTACATCTTGAACTCACCGCCAGCGGGCTCATCCACAACGGCGACATGATCCGCTTTGGGCCCCGTTCCCAGCTTAATCACCGCATAGCGAGGCTTACCCATATACGATGGTTCCTTGGTCACACCCGCCGGTTTTGTCTCCCCCAAATCAGCGCGAATGGGCATGTAGCCTAGCTGCTTGGCTCCATCCGCCTGAAGCGTCAGCTGTGCCTGTGCCACGGGAGGAACGCGCTGGCCTTGTTGCTGCGGCTGCGCCATCAGCGCCAGAGGTAGAATCAGTGCTTGTAGTATCATCTTAAAAATCCCTTTCAGACCCGCTCACTCTCGCGGGCATCCACCCAAACCATCAGTAAGATCACCGGGAGCTGCTCCTCGGTAGCGTCATCAGCAGGGCCATAGCTATGGCGCTCCGCGCTCCAGAAAGTCGCCGCATCGCCCTCCCCTAAGAGATAGGTGCGTCCGGCAACCGAGACTTTAGCGCTGCCTCGCAGACAGAAAACCAGCTCCTCGCCGGGGTGTGTGGTAGACTCACTCTCACCATAAAGCTCCATGATCGCCGAGTTAACCCGCCCTCCAGGGAGACGACAGCGTAGCGCCGAGAGCAGAACCGACTCGTCGGCGGCAAGCGGCTCCCGGCCTTCCAGAGCACGGGCATGCAGCGCAATGGTATGCTCTTCTTCTGGCTCCGGCTGTGTGAGCTGCGCGACATGGACTCCGAGTGCCTCGCAGACCCGGTTCAGTGTGGCGTAGGAGGGTGTGAGTCCTTTTTCGAGGCGCAGGATCGTATTTTTATTGACTCCTGCCTTATCCGCCAGATCACGAACCGAAAAATTCTGGCGCTGCCGGATGCGCTGAATACGTGCGCCAAGTGTCTGTGGGTCCATATGGGGGCAGTGTAGCCGATCACAGCCGGAGTGTCAACCAGTTCAGACAGTCCCAGTAGAAACGCCTCTCTCTTAATTGACAGGTCGCTTTTTCAGAAAGGGTTTCTCGCAAAAACGGTGGAAGAGGAGCGCAAACCCAAGGCTCCCCAAAACTCCGATCAACAACCCCAAAACTCCACTTGGGTCAGGCAATCGGAGTTTTTCAAATAGCTGAAGAACTACCCGCAAGATATAATGGTGCGTGAGATAGAGGCTATAGGAAATGCTTCCTACCCACATCATTCCCATTAAAAACTTATGCTTCCCAATACGAGAGTCAAGCGGGTGCAGGACAATTAATAACAAAGCAAAGAAAAGAGAAACGACGGTACTGAGACGAAAGGGTTGAATAATACCAAGAGAATAGTCGGTTCTAACTAGCGTAGCCAGGAGTGAAATAAAAATAAAACCAAACCATCTGCGAGATTCACGATCTTTCGCATTCCCTAAAACATCATAGACAAGTACTCCAAGCCCAAAATTTGGCCACATACAAAAAGGGTAGGGTACAAGATTCCCCCAAATAGCATTAGCCAGAACACAGAGAAGAGTCAGACAATGAAGCGACCGTAGCATCAGACGTGCCCCATAACGCCGCCCAACCGTAACCAGCGCAAGACCAATAAGAATATAAAATGCCAACTCATAGCATAAAGTCCAGCTAATCGGCAAGATACTAGGAATATTCCAGGAAAAATGTGTAATAGTAGTTACTAAGTTCTGAGCTAAAAATAAATTCAAAAGAATATAGTTAGAACTAAAAAGCCCATCTACCCCTTCAGAAAATCCATTCCCTGCAGCAAATTTATTCGATGCTAGATAACTTGTTATCTTTAGCAAGATAAAAAACACGACTAGTGAGCACCAGTAAGGGGGAAAGATCCGACGAAATCGAGCAAGAAAAAAATCTCGTGAGTGCGGGTCACGGCTCAATGAGATAACAGCTGCATTGGCAATACAAAAGCCACTGATCACAAAAAACATCTGAACACCAAGCCAGCCATACTCCGCAAGACGAAATATAGAAGAAGCTATAAGTTCTTTGTGATGGTAAGAATGAACTCCCGCAGTGTGATAGATCACCACCATCAAGCTTGCTACCCCCCGCCATAAGTCCAAACTTAGATAAGAAAGACGCAGCGGAGGTTTGCTCATGACGAAACTAATCGCGGCGAATAGCGACGAGCTTGTTCACGTAGCTCTTGAAGAGTGGATCAACATCCACACATTTATGGTTGCTGGAAGCGTGGATAAAGAAGCCTTCGCCAATATAGATACCCGTATGGGTGATCGTAGAGCCGCCCTTCATGGCAAAGTACAGTCGGTCCCCTGCGATCAGGTTCCCCGTATCGGTGATCGTGCGGCCCACCTGAATCTGATGGCCTGAGTGACGGGGGAGATCTACGCCGATCGTGGAAAAAACATTCTTCGTGAAGGCAGAGCAATCAAGCCCAGAGCGTGTGTTTCCCGCCCAGACATACGGCACTCCCATGTAGGAAAATGCCTCACGTAGTACTTGGCGCTGTCGCTCTGTCAGGCCACTGCGATCTGCCAAGCCACTTGAAGTTGTCGTTTTCGGCTCGCTGGGAGTGCTGGCGAGCGTGATCTCGGTGTTGTAATCAAGAAGCTCCATTGCATCTTTTGGCACCCAGCCAATGGTGTTGTTCACCATCAGCACCCCATAGAGATCGTCCATCTCCGAGATCACAGCCAGTGTCTGCCCACGAGTAGCCGTCGAAAGAACCTTGCTGGAGGCGATACGCGTGGAGCGGATGGCAAGGGAGTCCACGGCCACTTTGGCGGGTCGTACGGTCACCGAAGCGGGTGCAGACTGCGGCTGATCTTGGGGCCGACCTGAGCGACTGGAGAGACTTCCTCGGCTCGGCGTTGTTTTTTTAGGGATCGGGGGCAGGCTTTTGGTCTGTGGGGCTTTTGCAACCGTCAGTGACGGCGCAGCCACACCACGTGTCGCTGCTGAGGAAGACGTCGCCCCCGTATTGACAGTCACGTCGAGGGAGCCGCCTTGTGCCCAAGCTGTCGGAGCGAGCAGGGCAATCAGGGGTAGTACACCAGTTACGATCTTCACAGAAGTGATTATCGGCGAAAATTGCCTATTTAGCAAGGTTTTTCTGAATTTCTCAGGCATACTCTCTCTATGGATCGCATCACTGATTGGTTTGGGTTTCGACGTGTCTCTTTTTCTGTGGCAGGTAAAGAAGGCTGGCTGACAGAACCAAAGTCCGCACAACCGGGAAAGCCCTGGGTCTGGCGGGCATCGTTTCCGGACTTCCATGCGGAAATAGATAAAGTGCTTCTGGCGTCGGGCTGGCACATCGGTTACTTAGAGACGGGCGAGATGCTGGGCTGCGATGCGGCACTTGACCTCTGGGACGCTTTCTATGAAGAAGTGACCAAGAACCGGGGGCTGGCAGTCAAGCCCGCCTTGGAGGCTGTCAGCCGTGGTGGACTCTATGCCTACCGCTATGCCGCCCGTCACCCCGAGAGAGTCGCCGCACTCTATGCCGATACCCCCGTCATGGATATCAAGAGCTGGCCTGGTGGCAAAGGCGCGGGAGTCGGAGCCCCTGCAGTCTGGAAGATTGCCTTGGAGCGCTATGGTTTCCCAGGTGAGGCGGAAGCGCTTGCCTATGCACAAAATCCCTTAGACCTACTCCCCACCATTGCCAAGGCAAAGATTCCCCTACGCCATGTGGTTAGCCTCAATGATAGAGTGGTGCCTGCCGAAGAGAATACGCTAGAGGCGCAGCGACGGCTCAAGAAGTGGGGAGCGACGATGGAGCTGGTGACTGTGGCCGAGGGAACGCCGGAGAGCCAAGGCCACCACTTCCCTCTCCCCGCGGTGGCCGAGAGTGCCGAGTTTTTCAAGCGATTCACTCGTGGTAAGAGCTACCACACGCTACGCCGTGGCTTGAAAGCTTTTGGTCCAAAAGCCACTGTGGCGTTTCTGGGAGGCTCCATCACGTACTCACAAAATGGCTGGCGCGACCGTGTGGAGCAGTGGCTGGTGGCACGCTTTCCCAAGACCCAGTTCACTTTTATCCGCGCTGGTATTCCGTCACTGGGCTCTGTCCCTCACGCGTTTCGACTGGAGACAGATGTTTTGGCCCAAGGCACGCCCGACTTACTTTTTGTGGAAGCGGCGGTCAACGATCCGAGTAACTTCACCACGCCCGAGCGGATGGTCCTGGGCTTAGAAGGCGTGGTGCGCCATGTCCGAGCAGCGCTCCCCCACTGCGACATTGTGCACCTGCACTTTGCCATGCCCGAGCACGTCCAGAGCTGGAAACAAGGCAAGATGCCGGTGGCTGTGGTGCAGCATGAGAAAGTAGCCGAGCGCTACCAGAATCCGTCACTGGATCTTACCCGTGAGGTGGCCGAGCGCATCGCCGCGGGTGAGTTTACGTGGGAGCAAGACTTCAAAGACCTTCACCCCTCGCCTTTTGGGCACCAGCTCTACGCCAATAGCATCACGCACCTGCTGGATACTGCGCTAAGCACGCCACGTCCCAACAAGCCACTGCCCCTCCCTAAACCTGTAGATGGCCGTAGCTATGCCTCGGGACGCTATGTGCTCCCCAGCGAAGCGACGCAGCTTGTTGGTTTCACCCTGGATCCATCGTGGCAGCCCACCGATGGGAAGGGCACTCGGGAAGGCTTTGTGAGAGTTCCGGCGCTTATCAGCACCACACCAGGGAGCCACTTTACGCTCACATTTACGGGCAAGGCCGTCGGCCTGATGATTGCCGCCGGGCCAGACACCGGGACGCTGGAGGTGGTCTTAGATGGCAAGCCCTACCCCGCGCAAGACACCTTCACTCCCTGGAGCGGTGGGCTCCACCTTCCCTGGGCCGTGATCCTCGCCGACGACCTCAAGCTAGGTGCACATACCCTCACGGTAACGCTCTCTGGAAAGCGCCACCCGAAGGGCACGGGCACGGCACTTCGCGTGGTGTACTTCCTCGTTTCTTAGGGCTCTCTTTTCTCCTAAGTCACTATTGGGTGAGGCGCTTGACGAGCTCGTCTTGCCCCACAGGGCGTGCGCACCCATTCTCGGAACCAGTAAGCTCTTTCGCACCACCGCCTGATGCTCTTTGGCAAACGGCAAGCTCCCCGGCATCGAGCTTATTGATCGGGTCGGCTTGTATTGGAGAATCTGCATGAAGCCCTCCTCCCAATCCTGGGAGGAGGGGGCAGGGGAGGAGGGGCCTAGTCCTTCGCCCAGAACATGGGGCCAGGTTGCTCAGAGATCACCGAGCGCTTGAGGACATCGAGGGCCTTGTGCAGACCTTCGGCGCTGGACATCAGGCCGTCCTCGTGCTCGATCGAGAGCACGTAGTCGTAGCCGACCATGCGCAGGACGCTAACAAAGTCCTTCCACCAGGCTTCATCGTGGCCGTAGCCCACCGAGCGGAAGACCCAGGAGCGATTGGCAATGTCGCCGTAGCTCTGCGTGTCTAAGTTCCCGTTGACGCCACTGTTCTGCGGGTCAATGCGAGTGTCCTTGGCGTGGCAGTGGAACAGCGCTCCGGCCTCGCCTAGCTCTCTAACAGCGGCCAGCGGGTCAATCCCCTGCCACCACAGGTGCGACGGGTCAAAGTTCACGCCGATACGATCCCCCGCCACTTTGCGCAGCTTCAGGAGCGTGTCGTTGTTGTAGCAGATAAAACCGGGGTGCATCTCGATCGCAAAGACACAGTTGTGCTGCTTGAGGAAACGGTTCTGGGCACGCCAGTAGCGAGCGGCGACACGCCACTGATAGTCTAGAATCTCGCGGAACTCATCGGGCCAGGCGCAGGTCACCCAGTTCGGGTTCTTGGCGCGGGATGAGTCGCCAGGGCAGCCGGAGAAGCCATTGACGGTCGCTTGGGGCATGATCCCATCACCGTGGAGCGCCTCGGCCAGGAGAACCGCATCCTCGAACGCCTGGTGGTGCTCTTCGGCGATCTTCTTGTTGGGGTGCAGTGGGTTGCCGTGCACGGAGATCGCGGAGAGAATCAGCCCGCGGCTCTCGATGGCCTGTACCAGCTTCTTGCGCTTGCCCGCATCGGTGGCCAGCGCCTTTGCGCCGCCCATGTCGTCTAAGTGACGGCTTCCCGGATAGGCTCCGCCACCTAGCTCAACGGACTGAATGCCCGCCTCTGCGATATAGTCGAGCGCTGCCTCGATCGGGCGATCGTGGAACAGCGCGGTGAAGATTCCGATCTTCATGTCTTGTTTATTTCCTTCATGAAATTTATCGCGCCCGCACGGCGCGATTGTATCTGTGCTCTGTTTCTACACCCGAAGGCGCTTCTCCTCCAGATCGAGGCGGTAGAGAATCTGGTTGTAGTTGTAGCGGGGCGTGGCCTCGGGGTTTCCGGAGAACGTGTTGACATAGGTTCCCTCGAAGTAGAGATAGCGCCCCCGGTCAAAGTACGGGTGCTGTGTGACGTTATAAAAATCCATCTTGTCGTGCGTGACGATCTTGACGGCCTTGTCCCACGGCCCGCTCAAGTCTTTGGCCTCTGCGTACCAGACCTCCCCGACATTGCTAGACTTTCCGAGCTTCTCCAGCAAGATCATCACCCAGCGCTGGCGATAGGCGTTCCAAAACACCGAGCCGCCGTGGTTGCTGATGAGATCGCCCGTTTTCGCGTCTTTTAGGCTCAGCTTCGGCTCCGTAAAGTGGTCGTAGCTCTTGAGGTTTTTCATGGCTGCCAGCGTCGGCTTGACCCGAACACAAGGCTTGGGCGCGCCCCCCTCGTACGTTCCGTAGAGCCAGCCATCGTGCAAAAAGGGGTGCCCCGTGAGCGGCTCGGGTTGTTTAGGATCGAACTCGGCGACGGGCTCGAAGCAGGCTTTCGCATCGTTGAAGACCGCAAGACCACGCTCCACGCACGTCCCCAAGTCCTTCATTCGACTGTAAAGACACACCAGCTTGCTGCCGCCTTCAATCACAGCAAGCCCGGTGATCCAGACCGGGCCGGGGCCTTTGGGACTCGGAAACATCGGGCGGGAGAAGCCGGTTTTTTCGTCCACAAAGTAGCGTAGCCGAATCGCCTCGTCGGGGTTGTCGCGCGGATCGGAAGTCGCCCCGGCGGTTCCAAACTGCCCCAGGGGATACTCAGGGCGCGACGTATCCCCCCAAAACCAGTGAAGCTTGCCTTTATAGAGCGCCACGAGCACCGAGTCCTGGCCCATGACACGTCCGTTGATTTGCGCGATTCCCTTGGGCACGGGCTTTCCCAAGAGCTGCGAGTCGCGGTAGATGCCCTGCCCCGTCACCCGATAGAGCCGCTCCGCGATATTCTTGCGTGGCAGCTTAATCGTCGCCGCCTCGCCTGGCTTTGGGATCAGCGCGACACCGGAGTAGCCAAAGCCATCTTTGGGGTACTCGTAGCCATGGCTCTTGATCGCAAACCAGATCTTCGTGCCCATCAGGCCTGGTTCATCGTAGGCAATCCACCCCGCGCTATCGGTGATATAGGCAACGTCGTTGGTCGTCCGCAGCTCGACCAATGGCACGCCACGCCCCGTGGCAGCATCCACCACGCGAATTCCGAAGTAGCGCGGCGAGATCAAAACGCCGGTGTTTCCCACTCCGAGAACACCAGCTCCGAGAGCGGCTTTCGGGCGCGAGCGGGGTTGTTGTGCCGCGCTTTCTGGCCTTCATCGCCCAGGAGCTCTGCCTCGCCAAGATAGCCCAGCGCGATCAATGCTTGTGGCGCGAAGTCATCGGGGATGGCGAAGATTTCCTGCGCCTTGGCGGCATCAAAGCCCCCCATCTGATGAAGGTAGAGATCCGCAGCCGCGGCCTGCACCGTGAGCTGCCCGACGGCTTGGCCGACATCGTACGACGCAAAGCGATTCTCACTGCCGTTGTGAGCAAAGGTCTTTTTAGCGACCCCCAGGATCAGCACAGGAGCCTTGCTCGCCCAGGAGTTCCCCGGAACCAGCGTGCTTGCCAGCTTCTCAAACGTGGCCAGATCGTTCGCCTTCACGCCGACAATAAAGCGCCACGGCTGCTCGCCAAAGCACGACGCGGACCAGCGGGCGGCCTCAAAAAGCGAGAGAAGCGTCTCAGCAGGGACGGGCTTCGGGTCAAAAGCAAGGGGGCTCCAGCGCTGGCGGAGCGGCTCCAGAATAGTGTGGTCGTTGAGAGTCGGTTTTCCCATGCCCCTCAAGACCCAGAATACGGGGTCGGAGTTCCCAGCGGCTCGTAGCCAAGGAGTTCCACCAAAGCACGCCACTGTTTTGGAGAAAGAGTTTGTTTGACGGCCTCCCACTTTTTCCGAAAGCGAGCTACGCCCCACTGAGCCCTCCAGCGCTGAGCTTGGGCTTGTTCCGTCGGACTTTTCTTACGAAGATCCCAGTCCATACTCGCTGTTCCCGTTCCCTTTGGAATATGATTTCCTTTAAGGTAGCGATGCCAAGCTTGCCAATGCTCTTGGTCAATTTTATCCCAAGCATTGTAGAAGCCAAATCCAGAAAGCCCAAGAGCCATTTGGACGTCGGTGAACGTAAGGCAATAAATATCCCACTGACGCAATCGTAGGCGTTTAAGAGATCGTAGTTGCTCTTGATTCAGAGGAACTCTTTTCAAGTGAGGAAGGGTATACATTGCCACCTTGTCGAAGTGTGCCAATTGGACAAAGGCAAGTCTTGGCTCTCGTTTTATTGCCGCCTGGTGATCCGCCTCCCCTTTCATCCAAGCATCCACAATTGCTTTCCGTTGAACCTCAGTAACTTTAAGTTCCCTGAGTACATTGGCACTTTTCAAAAGCGTATAGTCGGGAGAGATTCGGTCAATGATTTCTTTCATGGCATCAGGACTCCGCTAGCAAATGTTTTACTTTCAGGTTCAGGTCGAACTTGCCGCAGCGCTCGCAGCCGGGGAGGAAGTCGCCGGAGCGGAGGCGGGTGCGGAGGGCGTGCCAGGCTTGTGAACGCCAGAGTTCGGTGAACGGCGTTTCGTGGAGATTGCCGAGCGTTAGCTCGGAGTTCGGGTTGCAACAAAAACGGACATTGGCATCGCCGTCCACTCTAGCATACCAGTGGCCTGCGTAGCAGCCGACTTCATCTATCGGAAAGCGATCCGGTGCGCTGCCCGAGAGCTCGGTGTAGAACGTGTGTAAGTTTGCGTTGGCTCCGATGCTCTCTAGCTGCGCTCGCTCGGCAAAGAGTGCCTCGCGCTGGGCTTCGCTCAGCACGAGCGACTGGGTTTCGTCGATGGCGCTCATCAGCTTGAACTGAACCGAGGCGCCCAGCTCTTTGGCGAGCATGAGGGCTTTTCCCAGAACATGGCAGTTCACCGCGCAGACCACAAAGACCAGCTTGAGCTGCGTCCCCGAAGCGACGACTTCTTTGAGCAGCGCAATCAGGGTGTGAAAATCGGCCTCGGTGCGGCCCGGATGAAAGGCGACATAGGTCTCGGGGTCGGCACAAGAGAAGTTGGCCAGGATCGTGGTGAGCTTGAGCGCCAGAAACGCCTCGCGGCTCCGAACCAGTGTGAGGTTCGAGATCAGCGTGACTTTCAAACCTGCCTGCCGCGCATCGCCAAAGACATCGAGGCACTCAGGGTGCGCCAGCGGATCGCCGCCGCCGGTGAAGATCACGCGCTCGGTGCCCAGTGCGGCCAGCTCCGCAAAGAGTGGCTGGAGCAGCGCACGATCAAGGCGTTTCCGTCGCCAGTCCGCCATCGGGAGAGTATTTCGGAGTGGCGAGTAGCTCCAGCAGGTCAGGCAGCGCAGGTTGCAGGCATTGGTCAGCACGACGCTCACACTCTGCGGCCCGACCGTCGGCAGGAGATTAAGCCGCGTCTCGTGCAGGCGGGCTACTTCGCGACCCACTTGTCTCCATCGAGCACAAAGGTCTGGGTGTAGTTCTGATCGTCGCCCGGCGCGACTTTGCGCTCGACCGTGCCGTCTTTTTTGAAGGCCCACGTCTCATCGAACTGCTTGTTGTTGTTGGCATCCACCTTGGCGCGGTTCCAGGTGGTGTAGCCCTTGTCTTGATCGCAGCGCAGCTCGATCACCACGCTCCCACTCTTCACGCGCCACTTGGGGCCTTTGGCATCGGGCGTGCCTTTGTCCAGCGGCTCTTTCTGCATCTTGAGAACTTCACGGTCTACATCGGACAAGCCACCCTCCACGCTCTGCCCAGCTCCTCCTTCGCTTGCCGGAGGGGGTGGCGCTTCAGCGCCGGGGGAGGTTGACACAGCAACCGGCGGCGGGGCCGCGGGCGCAGGTGCGTTGTTTGCCTTCGGGCGGAAAACGAAAAATGCGAGCGGGGCGGCGATCAGGGCGACGCAGCCGACGCCGCGCAGTTTTACAAAGGTGTTGTAGTTCATGGTTGTGCCTTAAGCGTGCGCCCTTGCGGCGTCACGGTGAGTGTGTAGCGCTTGCCTTTATAGCTCACGCCTTGAATTTCGAGCTTCGTCCAGCCCTTGGGCAGTGCGACGGGTGCTTTCTCAATTGTCTCCCAGTGCGTAAAGTCCAGACCGCCAAAGCCATAGAGAACCGCCTGCAAGACGCCCCCACAGCCCGTGGTGAAGACGCACCGATCTAGGCTCCGTTTCTCGGAGAAGAGCAAGAACGGCCCACGGACAAACGGGCGGTAGCTGGCGCGGAACTCTTCTTCGGCCTCATCGGCACGGCCTAGGCGGGCGGCGATCAGGGCGTGCACCGAGTCGGTCATGGCGGGGCCGTTTTTAATCGGGCGCTTTTTATGGAAGTCAAAGGTCTTGGCGTCGGCGTCGGGGTGCTGCGCGGGCCAGAGCAAGAGCTCGCCATCGGCCTGCTTCGTGCCCGGCTTGCCATCATCGCCATCACAGCGCAGGATCACCCCATCGGCGTTTTTCGGGATCACCAAGCCCTTTGCGACGCTCGCCCAGACCGGGTTGGTCGGTTTTCCGAGTAGCTTAGCGGCCTCGGTGGCGGCGCTCAGGCAGTTGAGCACCATCGCATTGGTGTAGGCGTTGTTGGTCACGCCCATGTGCAGCTCATCCGGTCCGGTGAGTGGCCCTAGATCGTAGCCGCCTGCCGCGTTTTTCTTGACCTTACTGGCAAAGTACTCCGCAATCCCCGAGAGCAGCGGCCAGCCCCGCGACTCCAGCCAGGCTTTATCGCCCGTCGCGAGCCAGTACTGCCACGTCGCCCAGCCCACGCCCGCCGTCACGTGCCGCCCCTCCGAGAAGCCACCAGGCGCGGTCTCGTTGCCCGATTTCGCCGACTCCCAGGGAAAATCTACACCCTTACAGCTCTGCTTTGCCGCCTGCGCCTTTGCCTGCGCGAGGTGGCTAAATCTATACTCCAGCATCGTCTTGGCCAGATCGGGATGCTGCGCCAGAAGCGCCGGAAACATCCAGACCTCGGCGTCCCAGAAGATATGGCCTTTGTAGAAATCCCCCGAGAGCCCCTCGGGCGCAATCGAGAACTGCCCCTCCGGCTGCACCGACTGGATCAGATCGAACATCAGCTTATGGACTAACTGCTGCGCCTCGGGATCGCCCTCAATCACAATATCGCGCCCCGCCCACCGTTTTTCCCAAGCCGCTTTGTGGGCGGTAAGCTCTTTGTCGTAGTCAGGGGCTTCGCCCTTTGCAAACTCCCACTCAATCCCCTGCAAGCCATTCACCACACAGATCGCTGAGTTTGCTAGGGAGACAAAGGATGTCACCGTGGTCACGCCTTGTTTGGTGGTCAAGATCCCCTGACGCAGGTCGAGGGTCTGCTCGTAGGCTACCCCTGCCACCGGTGCGGGGTGTAGAGTCGAAGGCCACTGCCCACTAGGCTTCAAGCTCTCTTTGTCATCGTAGCCCCCCGCGGAGAACGCGATGCTATTCTTATCCGCCCCGCCATTGGCACCGAAAGTCACGCCCAGTGTTCCGTTGCTCAGATAGATTCCGTGGTTGCCTCGGTTGGCGCTCAGGTCGGTGGTCTTGAGAATCCACGGGTCGAGGTCTTTGAAGGCTCCGGTGTCGGCGGAGCCTGTCTTGCCGATGGGGTTGTTGGGTGTCGGCGCGGGGTCTTCAGGCCTTGGGCACCCGGCCAGTCCTAGACCGAGAGCAAGCGCGGACAGAGGAATAAAAACGAGAAAACGGCGGCGATTCATACGCGTCTATTTTACCGCTATACTGGAGACTGTGTCTCTTCGACCGCAAAGCGTCCTGCCTCCCTCCCTACAAAGCGATCTCACGCGCCAGCTCAACCGCCGTGACCTGCGCTTGGTCGAGACCACGCTTGCCTTCTACGACCCTGAGCAGGTTCTAGAAGCGCTGGCGGCGATTCTGGTGCGTGAGCGCCGTCGGCAGAAGCTGCGGCGCACGCTGGGCAAGCTTTTTAATCGAGCAAGCGGTGTGGCCTTCGTCCTCTGGTTTGTTACCACGTTTCGTCAGAGTGAGTTCGTAACCTACATCGGTGTGGGAATCGCGCTTCGCATCGTGCATGGAGTTGTGACCTCAGTCAGCAAGTCAGCGACGCTTCGAGGCAAGAACGCGCAGTTTGTTGCCTCCGCGTGTATCCAGCGCGGGAGTCGGCAGAGCCTTGGCGCGGTTCTTATCATCGCAGAGTCCGGGCTTTTTGGCTCCCGCAATGAGCGCGACACCTGCCGGGCTTTTCTGGAAGTGGCGCTGGTTCGCTCGCCGGTATCGGAGCTACTTACCCTCACCGAGGCGCAGCGGGCGGCTCTACGCACGGTGACAGCAAACGCGCTGGTCAGCGTTCGCAAAGACGACCGCTTCACCACCCTCGCCAGTGCCGGGCTTCTTGCCCTGGGAACCCTCCAAGACCCCGCGCTCCGGGAGCAAGCCACCCGTGCGATGGCACTGCCAGGGACGGCGGTCCAAGCCGCCGCCGTGGAGTACCTCAGCGCGGTACACTAAACCCTAATGATGCAGATGCAGGTTCAGCAAACCCGAACCGAAAAAGAGCGCGAGAAGCGCCTGGCTCAGATCATCAAAAGTCAGGGAGTCGTAGATGCGGAGCGCGAGCTAGCCCGCTACGAACCCGAGGCCGCAATCCCACTGCTGACGCGCCTGCTCAAGAAAGAACACCAAAGGATTCGCCATCGGAAATATCTAATATTTGCCTTGCTAAGTGTCTACATCCTAATCTGCATCGGTTACTACTGGCACTCACACAAGTTGATCCATTTTCCGTTTTATATCTTCCTGTTCACTTCCGGGGGGTGGCGAGATAGCAACAAGAGGAAATCTCTCCAGCGGGTCGAGGCGGTTGCGACGCTCTTAGTTGACCGGGTGAAGCGGGTGGAGCGGACTGAGCTTGGCGCACTCTTGGCGCTTGCGTCCCTAGCCTGGGAGAGCGCGACACTTCAAAACCCTGTGCGCGACCGGCTGGCCTCTCTTCTGGCCCGCACCCCCACCGATGAGCTTTTCCGCCTGACACTGGAGCAGCGCACCGGCCTTCAGATCGCCACCCGAAAGGCCATAGATGAAGCACGCCATAATGCGTTCTTCGAGCCGCTGGCCGTGGCAGGACTGCTGGCGCTAGGAAGCATCAAGGACACAAGCCTCAAGAACGTGGCGGAGCGGGCCGTGCTCCAGCACACGCGCGGCCATGTTTGCGCATCAGCAGAGGAGTATCTGACTCAGATCGCGAAATGAAGCTCTATGTACGATGTCGATGATTTTGTCCGGGCCGCCGATGTGGAGCTTCGGCAGTACGATGCCCATGCCAACCGCTTTGAGGGGCTGCGCAAGAGCAATGCAGAGAAGCAAGCCGGGCTTCAGGAGCGCCTCGAAGATGCCCAAGCGCAGCTCGCCGATGCCAGCTTTCCAGGAGGACTCAGTACAGAAAGCGTCACGCAGCTCGCCGAGCAGCTGGGGGCTCCAGCGCTTTTGTGGGGCTACAACGAGGTGCAAGAGCGCGGCAAGAAAGTTGGAGAGCGCCTCGCCGCGCTCGCGGCCAACCCGCAGTTTGCCGAGCGAGAGATCCGCAAGCTGCGCCTAGAGACCGAGCTTCGGGAAGTCGAGCCGCTCTTTAACGAAGCCAAGCGCGAGCTGACCAAGCTCCAAAGCCAGCCGGGCGTAAGTGAGCTGATCCGGCGCGAGTGGGGAACGCCACGCTACCCGCATCAGGGCATCTTCCGCTTCTTCAAAGGCGAGTATCTCACGGACTGGAAGAACGCCGATAAAGCCGTGGCGGCGCTGGGAGCCAGCAGCTTTGCCGAGCTCGTCCAGCGCTACAACGACCGGGTGGAGCAGAACACGGTTCTCGGGGAGCGTGTCGGGCGGCTCAAGGGCGAGCAGGCGGCCATCGAGGCACTGATCTGGGAGCACGAGAAGCTCACGGCGGAGCAGGCGGACTTGCCCAAGCAGGCCCGTGCCCGTGTCGGAGAAGACCTGGCCGCATACGCCGCCGTCCGGGGCACCGACAAGCTCCCCGACCCCGAAGCGGCAAAACGCGCGGGGCTGGCGATAGATGGCGTGACGCACCAGATCAAGTATCTGGAAGAGACCCACAACAAGATCGAGGAAGACTTGGCGGGGCTTTTAGAGCGCTCGGGGAAGCTGCGCGAGGAGAAAATGCGCTACGACACCGACCGCTACCGCTACCGCAATAAAAACTTCTCACAAGACCAGTGGGACAAGCGCTTCGGACGCACCGGGCGCTACCAGAAGCTCGGGGATCGCTACGAGCGCGTCACCGAAGTGGTCTATGTCTACGACGACTACTACCGCCCCTCGCTGCTGGAAGAGTTTCTGTGGTGGGACGTCATCACCGACGGGCGCATAGATGGCAACTTTATCCCCGAAGTGGCCCAGTACCACGAAGCCAACCCCAACTACGCCTACGAGCGCCCCGGCTACGACTCCAGCGCTTCCGATAGCTCCTGGAACCGCGACGACTCGTAAGGCGATAAAATAGTTCTCGGTAAGATCGTTCAGGAGGAATCATCATGCAGGTACCCGTTCTTGTGGAGCAGATCAGTGCGCACATCTTCCGCGCCAAAGCGTGGGATCTCGTTGCAGAAGGCCCAAGTGCAGATGAAGCCATCCGTGCCCTCCAGCAGATGCTCCGTAGCGGTAAGTCTATTGCAATGCTTGATCTCCCCCCTACCAATCCTTTCTTGGCAATAGCAGGTGACCTCAAGGACGACCCTCTCGTTGACGATTGGGTAGCCGCGATGCGAACCTATCGAGATGAAAAAGAAGCAGATCCTAACTACTGATTCCCATGCCACAATTTATTCTTGATACGGATACGCTCACTCTGTTACGTCAAGGCAACACGGCGATCATTCAGAAGCTCCAAGAAACCGACCCAAATGAGGTAGCCATTACGGCAATTACCGTCGAAGAGCAACTCTCAGGGTGGTACACCCTAATGCGACAGCTTCGTTCGGATTCTGAGCTAGAGCGTGCCTATGACCGCCTCGCACAAACCGTACGCTTCGTGGGCCGATTACCCATTTTAGGGTTCTCCCAAGATGCCATACTGACATACCGTAACTTACTCACTCAAAAACTCAACATTGGCAAGATGGATCTGCGTATTGCAGCCATTGCTTTAGGATGTAATGCCACTGTCGTCACACGAAATACCCGAGATTTCGGACGTGTTCCCGACCTAACCATTGCTGACTGGACACGCACGGAGTAGCTCATGCGGCGTCCTAATACTCCGCTGAGGGTGCTTTGCTATGCTGTCAATGGCCTGGGGCTGGGGCATCTGACGCGCACGATTGCGATTGCACGCCAGCTTCGGCGGCTTTGCTGGGCACTCGGGGAGCCGCTGGAGCTGGTGATTCTGACATCGAGTGAGGGCGATGGACTTGCGCTGGTGCACGACTTTCCGGCCTTTAAGATTCCCTCGAAAAATATCGTCAGCGGCGGCGGCTTTAGCGCGGCACGCTATCGGAAGCTGGGCAAGCAGTGGGTCTGGAACGCGATCAATCTGTTCTCGCCCGATATTTTATTGGTGGACACGTTTCCGGCAGGCAGCTTCCACGAGCTCTACGACGTGCTAGACCTCGGGAGTAAGAATGTCTTTGTGTGCCGCGCCGTGCGGCCCGAAGTCGCAAACCAGCCGACGTTTCAGAGTGCGCTGCGTGGCTACGACAAGATCATCCTGCCCGAGGAAGACGGCACCAACGACACACCTCTGCCAGAGTTTGCGCAAGAGAAGGCCGTCGGGGTTCCGCCGATTCTGCTGCGCTCGGTGGAGGAGACCTATGAGAAAGCCGAGGCCCGTGCACAGCTGGGGATTCCCGAGGGGGTAAAGGCGCTCTATGCCTCCACAGGCGGTGGCGGGGATAAAGACGCGGAGGCGCTTTTTGAGCAATTGGTAACAGCAGCGCGAGCACTCCCGGAGATTCACTTCACACTCGGGGCGGGAATGCTCTACCGAGGGCGCGAGTTTCCCGCGCCCAATGTCTCGTGGACGCGGCGACCGGTGCTGAGTGAGTGCTTTCGGGCTTTTGACGGCGCGATCACAGCAGGTGGCTTCAACTCCGTGTGGGAGCTGCTCCACAGCGGCGTCCCGTGCTTATTTCTGCCACTGGCACGGGGCTGGGACGATCAAGAAGCACGCGTCGAGCGCTGCGTCGCGGCAGGTGCCGGTGTTCGACTAACGGACCTAAGTGCCGAGGCGATTGCGGCGGGTCTGGCGAGCCTTCCAACAAATATTCCTAAGCTCGCCCCCCAGAACGGGGCACTTGCCGCTGCTGAGGAGATCCTGGCGCTGGTCTTTGACCAGGTGCGCCTGGATGAGGCCACACTGCTCTGCGATCCGGGCCTGCTCTTTGCTGCCCACCAAAGCGGAATCAGCGAGGAAAAGCTACTTCGCGAGGCGGGCAAGCGCTGGCGCGAGAGTGACAACCACTCGCCGGATGCCGCTGAGGCGCTCCTCAGGATGCTGCAAGAATCGCATTGAGCTGCCGGACATACTCGCTCTTGAGATGCTCCGGGGCGGTAAGGCCAAATTGGTGACTCTTGCCCTCGGCATCGTTGACCGTGATTACCATGGCGCGGGAGCCTTTCTGTCGAACCTGAGGAACCTCCAGCCCCACGCGGCTCTGTGGGCCCAGCACGATCTTCTTCGCACGCACCCAGAACCCTAGGGTTTTTCGAATCGTCAGCGTGCCCTCTTGTAGGAGAAGCTCCTCTTTGGACGCCGTGTCCAGAGCGTTTTTTGCCATCATAAAACCCGCCCCAAAGAAGAGCGAGTAGAACGCCAGCAGAAAGAGCGCCATGGGGCCAAAGGCTTTCCACATTCCCCCGATCATAAAAGTCGCGTGAACCAGCGTGAAGCTATTCCAGAACAGGCCAAACATCCCAATACCCGCCGCCGCCATAAGGTTC
Organism: Armatimonadota bacterium; assembly: GCA_026392155.1. Taxonomy (GTDB): domain Bacteria; phylum Armatimonadota; class Armatimonadia; order Armatimonadales; family Armatimonadaceae; genus Armatimonas. Next base: position 44,427 of record JAPLCP010000057.1, read on the forward strand.
CCGCCCGTGAGAAGAAGCTCCAAGCTCTTGGGAACCACTTCTGTCTCACCCAGCTCTTGTCGTGCCGAGGCTTCCGCAATTTTGGCGCGTAGCTCCGTGAGGTTCAGCGCTCCTGTCCTTGGATCTAACGAAGGCCGTAGGCTCGCCTCTTTGGCCTTCAGGTGGTTCAGCGCATCACGGAGCGTAGCCAGCAGGATCTGATCGTCCTCGGTTGCCCAAGCACTCAGCTCAGGGATGCACTTCTCTCCCTCTTGCCGTAGCTCTTTGAGCTGGCGAAGCGTCTCGACATCAGGCTCCAGGGACGTTTCCAGAAGGGGCGCGAAGCGAGTCAGCCAGCGCTCGGCATTGCTGCGGGCGCTCAGGCGACTAGTGGGTTCAGAATAGTGCTGCATATTTTCCATTATTGGCACGTCTGCGTGATTCAGACAGTCTGAATAGCGGTATAATCTCCTACGGCATGAGTGAAAATTTGCGGCGTACACCGCTCTACGAAACCCATTTGCGCAGCGGAGCGCGTCTGGTCCCGTTTGCAGGCTGGGAGATGCCTGTTCAATATACTGGGGTTATGGCAGAAGTCAAAGCCGTGCGGGAAGCCGTCGGGCTTTTCGATGTCAGCCACATGGGCCGGGCGTTTCTGGAAGGCGAACAAGCCGGGGCATTTCTCGACTTTCTCACCGTCAACGATGTCAGCAAGCTCACGGATGGTCAAGGGCAGTACAGCCTGATGTGCTACGAAAACGGTGGCGTGGTGGACGATATTATCGTCTACCGAGTCACGGAGACGCGCTACACCATTATCTTCAACGCGGGCAATCGTGATAAAGACCTCGCTTGGATGCGTGAGAAGCTCGTGGGCTACGCTGCAACTCTTACCGATGTCTCGGACGAGACCGCGCTGATTGCCGTACAAGGCCCTAAAGCCATTGCACTCTTGGGAGCAGCCATCGCTGCCCTACCCCGCTTTGGAATTGGTGAGACAGCGTTTGCCGGACTCTCTGTGACGGCCTGCCGCACGGGCTACACGGGCGAGGATGGCGCGGAGCTGATCTGCCCTGCCGACCAATCCGCCGCGCTTTGGGAGGCGCTGATCGGCGCAGGAGCCATGGCTTGTGGCCTCGGTGCGCGTGATGCTTTGCGGCTTGAGGCGGCGCTTCCGCTCTACGGCCACGAGATGGACGAGACGGTCAATCCCTACGAGGCGCGTCTCGGCTGGGTCGTGAAGCTCGATAAAGCTGCGAACTTTATCGGCAAAGCGGCGTTACAAGCGGTGAAGGTCGCAGGGCCGAAATCTAAGTGTGTGGGGATCACGCTCGAAGGCAAGGGAATCCCACGCGAGGGCTACCTCCTCTTTGCTCCCCCGTCGGACGGGGGCCGGGGGGTTGGTCACATTACTAGCGGCACGTTCTCCCCCACCGTGGGTCGCGGCGTCGCCATGGCCCGGATCGAGAGCGCCTATGCGAAGACCGGTACGGCCCTAGAGGTCGAGATTCGCGGTGCACGCCATGCCGCCACGGTGGCTCCGCTGCCGTTTTACAAGAATGTCTGATACGCAATTTTAGGAGAAAATTATGTCTAACGTACCAAGCGAGCTGAAGTATTCGAAGTCCCACGAGTGGGTTAAAGTTGAGGGCGATATCGCCACCATCGGAATCACCGATCATGCCCAGGAAGAGCTAGGCGATATTGTCTACGTCGAGCTGCCGGAAGTGGGGCGTGTGCTGGCCTACGACGATGTCTTTGGCAACGTCGAGTCCGTCAAGGCCGTCTCTGAGCTGTACTCGCCGCTGGCGGGCGAGGTGGTGGAGGTAAACGAGACCCTGGTAGACGATCCCGCAAACAACGGGGCACTGATCAACTCGATGCCCTACGAAGACGGCTGGATGCTAAAAATCCGCGTCTCCGATCCCGATGCCTTGGCCGAGCTACTGGACGCCGAGGGCTACAAGAGCGAGATCGGGGAGTAGCCAAGCGTGTCCTATATTCCCAATACCGATGCGGATCGTGCCAAGATGCTGGCCGCCGTGGGCGCGACCTCCATCCGTGCGCTCTTCGACCACCTGCCACAAGAAGTGCGTGATGCCGCCGATTTCTCTGCACTTCCCGATGCCCTCGATGACATTAGCCTCAGGCGGCAGCTCTTAGAGCTCTCGGGCAAGTCTGTGACGATGGACTCGCACCCGTGTTTCTTAGGCGCAGGCATCTACGATCACTTCATTCCCCCGACCGTGGGATTTGTGACCGGTAGGACAGAGTTCTATACTGCCTACACGCCCTACCAGCCTGAAGTGTCGCAGGGAGTGCTCCAGAGCATCTACGAGTTCCAGAGCCTGATGTGCCAGCTCACGGGTATGGATGTGAGCAATGCCTCCATGTACGACGGTGCCACGGCGCTTGCGGAAGCGGTGATCATGGCGTGCGATCTGCAGAAGCGCCGCAAGGTGGTGCTTCCTTCCTCACTCCATCCCGCACTTCGCCAGGTCATTGAGACCTATCTCGACCCGCTTGGGATTGCGATCACAACACTCGATCACGATCCGGTGACAGGCCAGCTTCCCGTCCTCTCGGCAAGCGACGCCGCGTGCGTTGTCGTGCAGTCCCCCAACTTCTTCGGGGTGGTCGAGGATCTGCGAGCCCATGCCGATGCGGCGCACTCAAATGGTGCACTTCTTGTCGCCTCCGTAGACCCGATCTCTTTGGGCATCCTGGAGACGCCCGGCGCATGTGGCGTGGATATTCTCGTCGCAGAGGGCCAGGCGTTGGGGCTCTACCCCGCATTTGGGGGACCACTGCTGGGCATTTTCTGCTGCAAAAAAGAGTTCATCCGGCGCATTCCAGGTCGCATTGTGGGCGTCACAAAAGACACAGATGGGGCGAAAGGCTACGTGATGACGCTCCGCACCCGTGAGCAAGACATCCGCCGCGACACCGCCACGAGCAACATCTGCACCAACCAGGCGCTCTTTGCCCTCGCGGCCACCGTCTATCTGGCGAGCTTTGGTAAAACGGGCATGATCGAAGTGGCAGGCCTCTGCTTGCAAAAAGCCCACTACGCCGCCGAGCAGCTCGCGAGCCTTCCAGGCTACTCGCTTGTCTACAGCGGCCCGTTCTTTAAGGAGTTCCTGATTCAGTGTCCCAGCGACCCTGTTGCGCTCAATAAAAAACTCCTCGCCGCCGGGATTCTGGGAGGACTGCCACTTCCCGGAAACCAGATGCTGGTCTGTGTCACCGAGCAGCGCACCAAGTCCGAGATAGATCAGCTCGTCGAATGCCTTCGCTAAAGCTGGAAGACCATGCGTTTCGTCTGCTCGAAAACGAGCAGACGGCGCTGGCGTTTTTGAACCGTACGGCGCACTCCTGGGTGTGGGAGCTTGACTTGCCTGGCGGGGAGATTCTCTTCCGAGAACCAGGCACGGGCAGGATTCTGTTCTCATCGCCGGTGAAGCTCATCGGCACCTACGACCAGCAGTTAGGTACGTTTCTGTTTGGCTGGTCGGATCCCGCGATACCGGAAGACTGGAAGTGTGTCGCGAGCTTGGCAAAAATGCGAGTCATGGCGCGCGGCGCAGGCTTGGAGATCTTCGACTCGCCTGAGCCCATCACGCTGAGCACTCCCACTCAGGCACAGGGCTGGGCACTGGCAAGCGCGGGCTACCTTGAAGCATTTTCCGTTTTTGAGGCACGTCAGGGAGGCAAGACGCAGCTCCTCGCTGTGGAGTACTTCCCCGACTCAGGGCTAGTACAGCGCGATATCCACATCGCGCTAAATATCATTGAGGAAGGCAAGCTACGGTTCTCCCTCAACCATCGGCAAGCTGTGGAAGCCTACCTAGGTTCACCCTCGACGGCAGGTGGATCGAACCTGGCAGACGAGACCCTCTACTGGCGCTTTGGAGACAGCCTGCTGCGAATTCAGTTCGCCCATCACGGCCAGATCATCAGCATGAACACCGAGATACCCCAACCTGCTGAGGAGCTTGTTGAGCTCCCTCAAGAAGCAGAGAGCAAGCCCCGCTTTTTAGGCCGACTTTTTGGAAAGCGGCGATAAAATACCATCATGAAAGCTACCACTGCGGTTCTCTACGACCAGGAAAACAATGGCTCACAGCCCATCGCTTTCGAGATGCCCCGCATCTCCTATCGTGAGTTCGTCCGGCTCTGTGAGCGTCATCCTGACCTGCGTGTGGAACGCACTCCCGAGGGAAAACTGATCTTCATGCCCCCCGCCGAAGCCGAAGGCGATAGCCGAAACACTGCCATCACCACTCTTCTCACGATCTGGAGCTGGAATCTCCCCGAACCCGGAAAAACATTTGGCCCCAGCGCAGGCTTCACGCTCCCCAACGGCGCGACTCGCTCGCCCGATGCAGCCTGGATCAGTGCGGCACGCTGGGATGCACTCACTGCCACCGAGCGGCGCGGCTTCGCGCATATCTGCCCAGACTTCGTGGTCGAGCTACTCTCCCCCAGCGACAGCCTGACAGAAACTCAGGCGAAACTTACGGAGTATCTTGCCAACGGCGCACGCCTTGGGCTGCTCATAGACCGCAAGCGCAAGATTGTCGAAGTCTACCGTCCTGGCCAGACCACGCAAACTCTGAACCATCCCACACAAGTCTCCTGCGAGCCTGAGCTTCCCGGCTTTACTCTCTCCCTGGAGCGCGTTTTTTAGGACATCAAATTTATGGAACAAACAATTTTTGAACTCTCTCGACCGGGCCGTGTGGGCGTGCGAATGCCTGCCTGTGATGTGCCCGTGAAGCCTTTGGGCGACTTACTGCCCGGTGTTGCGCTGCGCTCTGAGCTTCCTCTGCCCGAGCTCTCCGAACCCGAAGTGGTGCGGCATTTTGTGCGCATCTCCAATTTAAACTACTGCGTGGACAAGGGTTTTTATCCTCTGGGCTCCTGCACCATGAAATATAATCCTAAGATCAACGATGTCGCGGTGAACATGCCCGGCTTCGCGCGCGTGCATCCCTACCAGCCCGAAGAGACGGCACAGGGGGCCATTGAAGTGCTCTACGAGATGCAGAACATGCTCTCCACGATCCTCGGAATGGATGCTGTGAGCTTGCAGCCGGCTGCGGGAGCACATGGGGAGCTGCTGGGCCTGATGCTGATCCGTGCCTATCATGTGCATCGTGGTGATGGCGAGATCCGCAAGATGGTGCTGGTTCCGACCGCGGCACACGGCACCAACCCGGCCTCGGCAGCGCGCTGTGGCTACAAGGTGGTGGATGTCAAGACCAACGAGCGCGGCCTGACGGACATTGATCATCTTAAAGAGCAGCTCGCCAAGAACGAGGGACATATCGCGGGCTTTATGCTCACCAACCCCAATACCGTGGGGCTGTTTGAGGAAGAGATCCTGGAGATCTCACGGCTGGTGCATGAGGCGGGTGGCCTGATGTACTGTGATGGTGCCAATATGAACGCGCTGGTCGGAACCGTGCGCCCCGGTGACATGGGCTTTGATGTGATGCATGTCAACCTACACAAGACTTTCTCCGTTCCCCACGGCGGCGGTGGCCCTGGCTCTGGCCCGGTCGGTGTCAAGGCGATCCTGGAGCCGTTTTTGCCCGTCCCCATGGCCGTCAAGCACGCGGATGGTAGCTTCGGGTTGGACTCCGATAGGCCGCTCTCGATTGGGAAAGTCGGACCCTATGCAGGAGCGTATCTCGCCGTGGTTCGTGGCTACGCCTACCTAATGCACTATGGGCGCGAGAAGCTCCCGCAGATCAGCGAGAATAGTGTGCTCAACGCGAGCTACTTAAAGGCCAAGCTCAGCAAGACCTTTGCGGTCGCCTACGACCGGCCTTGTATGCACGAGGCGGTTTTCTCGCTGGAGCGCTTGAAGAAAGACTACAACGTGAAAGCGCTGGATGTCTGCAAGCGGATTATTGACTACGGCTATCACCCCCCGACGATGTACTTCCCGCTTATCGTCCCTGAGTGTCTCATGATCGAGCCTACGGAAACCGAGAGCTTGGAGACGCTGGATGCTTTTGTGGAAGTTATGGAGAAGATCGCCCAAGAGGCTGCGGACAACCCCGCTCTGGTGCAAGGTGCTCCCTACAACGCCCCCACAAAGCGCCTAGACGAGCCCTACGCCGCCCGTAACTTGGATGTCGCCTGGAAGTAGCGACGCGTCTCAGGCCGCCTTTTTCTGCACAATAAAAGGGCGGCCATTGCCCCGGTTCTGAGCACCATACGTCGCCGTGAGCGCATGGCAGTTGGGACAGAGCAACCGCAAGTTCTCTGGGCGATTGTTGCGCCAGTTACCATCAATATGATCTAGATGCAGCGGGATCCGCCCCGTATGCAGATTTGTTTCTGCCCAGCCACACTGACAGCACCTCTCGCCGTACGTATCTTTCAGCCAGCGTTGGATATGATACGAAACACAGACCTCAGCCCGTGCGCCACTTCTATCACCAGCAAGCCATTCAGAAATATATTTGTGATACTGATGCTCCTGCTGACAACGATTGCTACAATAAAGATACCCTGATCGTGATACTGTGTTTTCACAATCTCGGCAAAGGCAAACAGGGCGAATTTTTCGACGCATAGGACTATTCCATATGCGATACTCCAGTAAAAACAAAAATGCGGAAAGAGAGAAATAAAAATAACCACATTTCTGTGGTTATTTTCACGGGAGTTAGAGGGCTCGAACCCCTGGCCTCTCACTTTGGAGGCGAGCGCTCTACCAACTGAGCTAAACTCCCTTATTTTGTCTTATTTCGAGATAAAATACAGTTTTATTGTATATCACTCGCAAAGACTTACAGAGTTTACCACATCCGGCTCTGGCTTGCCAGAGCCGGATAGGGTTTCTTATTAGGCTATGATTTTCGAGACGACGCCAGCGCCTACGGTTCGGCCACCCTCACGGATAGCAAAGCGGAGACCCTCTTCCATCGCGATAGGAGCGATCAGCTCGCCCTTGATCGTGACATTGTCGCCGGGCATCACCATCTCG
>JAPLCP010000192.1 GCA_026392155.1 Armatimonadota bacterium
CGTTCGACGGCAAGACCTATCTTGGCCTCGTGCCGTTCACGATGCGCAACGTCCGCCCGGTTTGGTTTCCCGCCGTCCCCTGGCTCTCGCACTTTCACGAGACCAATGTCCGAGACTATGTTCGGGACAAATCCGGTCGGCCAGGAGTCTATTTTTTCAGCCTGGAAGCTGCCAATCCTATCGCCGTCGAGCTGGCCCGTGGCCTCTTTAAGCTCCCCTACCACTGGGCTAAGATGGAGCTTGGAGATCACTCCTACGCCTCGGAGCGCCTGAGCCACCCGCCCAAACCCGCCCATAGCCGCATCCGCTACCAAGTGGCGCAAGAGCCGCTACGCACGGCGGCCCCAAGTACCCTGGAGCACTTTCTCATCGAGCGCTACACACTTTTTAGTGTCTCCAGCAAGCAGCTCTTTGCAGGCCGCGTCGCCCACACCCCCTACCAGTTCCAAGATGCCCACAGCCTTCAGATTGACCAGAACCTCACCCACGCCGCTGGATTTCCCCTCGACACGCAGCCCCTCCTGGCGCACTACTCCGGCGGCGTCAATGTTGACATCTTCGGACTGGAGCCTGTGGAGGTAAAATAACGTCATGCAAAACGTAGCCCGTCTTGTGGAGCTCAGCGGCGAGGAGCTGACACTAAAGCTCACCTTGCCCGAAAAATTTGATCCCTCGGTTGCCTGGCCCTTGCACACAGAAGGCCCCGAGACAAAAGCGCTTGTGCTCGATGCGGCTCCTGCATTTCGTGAAAAAGCGCTTCTCTGGGTAAAGCAGCACTACCCCGTCGCGCTAACCGAGGGCGAGAAGCCACAAGAAACCACGCTCACAGTTGAGGTTTCGGGAATGCGGAGCACCAAAGGCCAAGTAGTCTACTCGGTCTTCTCCGGCCCCGAAGGCTTCCCAGACAAAGGCGAGAAAGCCGTTGCGAGCGGGCAGTGCATGATCTCGCCAGAGAAAACCGCGCACTTTGCGATCCCCAAGCTCGCACCGGGCGTCTACGCCGTCACGCTCTTTCACGACGAGAACAACAACGGCAAGCTGGATGCGAAAGCCTTCGGGATTCCCAAAGAGGGCTTCGGGTTCTCACGCGATCCCAAGATTCGAATGGGCCCGCCGCGCTTCAAAGATGCAGGGTTTGCTATCACCGGCGCGGGCTCAGAGCGCACGATCACGATCAAGCTGGTGCACCTATGAGCCCATTGACACTGGGTCGCCTCACGGTGGCTTGGACGCCCACCAATGGCCTTAGCATTGCCGCTGATGGCGTGCCGGTCGTCCGCCGCTCGACACTCTATCTGGTCAAGGCAGGTTGGAGCGGGGTGCTCTTTAACCCAACCACGGTGCGCTGGAGCGAGACGCCTTGGCGGAAAGTCGGCGAGAGCTGGCTGGCGGAGGCGAGCGCGGAGAACGAGAGCGCCGCCGTGGCGTTTGAGTGGCTGGTCACCAAGACTTCTGTCACCACCACCCTGCGCTACCGCCTCAAGTCCGATATTCCCGCTGAGATCGAGTGGGCTGCGGGCTACGTCAATGCAAATTTATTAGAAGACGCGTCCGTCAGCGGTGACACGCGCCTTGCTAAAGTCCCGATGGCTCCACTCACCGGCTCGCAAGAGGAGCGGCGCCTCGGGCCACCGTTTACCAAGCTCGCGTTTGAGACCAAGCTCGGGCAGGTCGTCTTTGGTTGGCACAGCACCGGAAATAACGAAAAACCCGTCTGCTTCGATGCCCGCGCCGAGGCGTTTGACTGGGCACAAGCCGCCCCGATTTTCTGGCTCGGCCTCGGCTCCCCCGCCCGAGCGGTGCGCTTTGGAGACGGTGAGCAAGCGGTGGTGTTTACGGTGGCCCTCCTCCCGAATTCCGTCCTCCCGAATTCCCTCCTCCCCCAGCCCCTCCTCCCAATCCTGGGAGGAGGGGGGAGTGAGGGGAGAGTGGGAAGCCAGAGTCGTCATGATGCGTTTGTGCCGCAGGTGGCACAGACGCCGCTGGTAATTCCTACGCCCAAGAAGCTCACGGTCACCGGCCCGCCGGTGCGCCTGACCAATAAGACCAAGATCGAAGTCATTGGCCCCGGCGCAGAGCGTGCGATTGCGCTCCTCAAAAAAGCCATCCCATTCGCGAAGCCGGAGGGGGTCGGCAGCGAGGTACGAGTGCGCCGGGGGGAGCCAGAGTCCTACACCCTCTCCGTGCGCAAAGACCGCATCCAGCTTACCGGCAACGATGAAGCCGGGACGCTCTGGGCAGCCCAGACGCTCTTACAGTTAATAGAAAACGATGGCAAAAGTTATTTAATTCATGCTGTTGAGATTGGGGACTGGCCGACGCTGGGTTTTCGAGGCGTGCATCTGTTTCATGGGCAGAACGCGCTCCCGTTTCAGAAAAAGCTGATCTCCCGACTCTTCTCGCCCTTTAAGCTCAACCACTTGGTCATTCAGTGCGAGCAGCTCAAGTGGGAGAGCGATCCGTCGGTGGCCCCAAGCTGGGGGGGCACAAAAGCGGCGATCCGAGAGCAGGTGGCGTTTGCAAAAGCCAATGGCATCACGATGACGCCGCTGGTGCAGAGCTACGGGCACATGGAGTGGCTCTTCAATAAGCCGCAGAACCGGGCCTTTGCCGAGGACCCTGAGCTGCCCTACGCAGTCAATATCTCCAACCCCGCCGCGGTTGGCTATCTGGAGAAACTCGTCGCAGAGGCAGATGATTTATTTGGTGCGCCTGCGTTCCATGCCGGGCTCGATGAAGTGACAATGCGGGGGCGCTTCCCGTTTCGCTCGGCTCCACGGACATTTGCAGATTTATTTGTGAGTAATGCCCGGCACTGGCAGGCGTTTCACAAGAGGCGCGGCAAAGAGATGTGGATGTGGGCCGACATGGCGCTCCATCCCTCGGAAGTCGCGCCTTGCTTTGGCACAGCTCCAAGCGCTACCGATGCCCAGAAGCTCCGCGACGGGCTCCCCAAAGATGTCGTGATGTTTGACTGGCAGTACGGGGCGCACGAGAAGTTTCCGTCGCTGAAGAAGCTCCGTGATGCGGGTTTCTCGCGGGTTGTGGCGTGCACCTGGTTCAATCCGGGCAACGTGGTGAATTTCTCGAAAGCAGCGGCGGAAGCGGGCGCATGGGGCGGCTTGCAAACAACGTGGTGTGGCTACGAGTCGAAAGCCGAGGTGCTGGATGGCCCGGAGCGACGGCAGTTCGTGGCGATGGTGCTGGCGGCGGAGCACTTTTGGAACGGAGGCACCACCAAGCCGTCGTGGGATGCGGGCGAGGTCTTCACGCGCCTCTGGAGCGATCAGAAGGACCAGCCCCAAAAGCCGCGCTCGGGAGTTCTGGCGCTCTTGCCGGGAAAAGCTCGCGAGGCACGCCTGAGCGATGGCGTTCTCTACCGCCTCACCCCGACTCTGCTTGCCGGAAAGCTCACCGAGCCCGCGCCGCTCTCGCTCACGCTGGAGCTGCCCCTACGTGAGGAGAGTGAGCTACGGCTGATCGTCGCAGCCACGCACAAGGCTGAGCGTGGAACGAAAGTGGGCACGGTAACGGTGAATGGCAAAGAGACCGCGCTGGTCTATGGCGTGAATCTCTCAACAAAAGACGATCCCGCGGCGCTCTCCGACCCGAGTGTACGCACCGTTGCACCCGGTCTGCGGAGCCTGACGATCCCAGGTGGCGGCAAGGTGACGATTGCCAGCACCAACGGAGAGTCGGGGCTCGTCGTCTCTGCGGTGACGGGGTTGGTATAATCCTCCCATGCTATGCGAGAAGTTTGACAATCCCGGTAAGGTAAGCTTTACCACGATTCCCACCAAGAGCGATGGTGGCATGACCGAGGCAGAGGCACTGGCGCGCTTTGCCAAGCAGGCCATCGAGCTGGAAAGGCTCCAGGAGCTGCTCTCTGCCGCCGGAACCCATGCGCTCCTTGTGGTGCTCCAAGGCCGGGATGCCTCGGGGAAAGATGGCGCGATCAAGAGCGTGGCAGGCGCGATGAACCCCAGCGGGACACGTGTGGCGGCGTTCAAAGTGCCGACTCCCGAGGAGCGTGCCCATGATTTTCTCTGGCGCATCCACAAGCAGACCCCCGGCAAGGGCGAGGTGGTCTTCTTTAACCGTAGCCACTACGAAGATATTCTGGTGGTGCGGGTGCATAACCTTGCCCCCAAAGAGGTCTGGGAGAAGCGCTATGATGATATCAATAACTTTGAGAATTTATTAACGGATAACAATGTAATCGTCGTGAAGTTCTTCCTGCATGTCAGCAAAGACGAGCAAGAGCGGCGGCTTCTGGAGCGCGAGGCCAACTCGGAGAAGTCTTGGAAGCTCAATCCCAGTGACTGGACGGAGCGCAGCTTCTGGGATGACTATAGCGCCGCCTACGACGATGTGCTGGAGCGCTGCTCCATGCAGAACGCCCCGTGGTATGTCATCCCAGGCGACAATAAGTGGTTCCGCAATGTCGCCATGGCCGAGGTGCTGATCGAGGCCCTCAAGCCCTACAAAGCGGAGTGGAAGGCCTCGCTGGCCAAGCTGGGCGCGGAGCAGAAGATCGCGCTGGAGAAGATTCGAGCGGCGTCTACGGCCTAGCTTCCCCCCATCCCCAGTGCCCGCATCACAAAGGCCCAGATATCGGCCTGCTCCTCAATGATCTTTGCTGTGGGCTTGCCTGCCCCATGGCCCGCCTTGGTCTCAATCCGAATGAGCGTGGGCGGGCCACTCGGGTCTTGCGCGGCCTGAAGCCGAGCCGCAAACTTGAAGGAGTGAGCCGGGACGACGCGGTCATCATGATCCGATGTTGTCACCAGAGTCGCGGGGTAGCGCGTGCCGAGCTTGAGGTTGTGGTAGGGCGAGTAGGCCATCAGTGCCTTGAAATCCGCCTCGCTAGCAGGGTCGCCGTAGTCGCTCTTCCAGGCCCAGCCAATCGTGAACTTGTCAAAGCGGAGCATGTCTAAGACTCCCACGGCAGGGAGCGCCACGCCAAAGAGCTCAGGTCGCTGGGTCATGCACGCCCCGACCAAGAGCCCTCCGTTACTGCCCCCGGCAATCGCAAGCTTCGCTGGGCTGGTGTACTTTTGCGCGATGAGCCACTCGGCACACCCAATAAAGTCGTCAAAGACATTTTGCTTGCGCAGCTTGGTTCCAGCCTCGTACCACTCCTTGCCGTACTCACCGCCGCCGCGCAGGTTCGCCACCGCATAGACACCACCTTGCTCCAGCCAGGGAAGCATCGCCACCGAGAAGCCAGGCGTCAGGGGAATATTAAAGCCACCATAGCCGTAGAGATAGACGGGGTTCTTACCACTCAGCTCCAGCCCCTTTTTGTGGGTAAGAAACATCGGGACTTTGGTGCCATCTTTGCTGGTTGCAAAGACTTGCTTCGTCTCAAACTGGCGCGAGTCAAAGGCGACTTTCGGAGCCTTGAAAACCGTGCTAACTCCCTCTTCGATATCATAGCGGTAGATTGTGGTCGGGCTGGTGTAGCTGGAGAACGCAAAGAAGGTCTCAGTGTGCTCGCGCTTACCATCAAAGCCGCTGGCGGTTCCAATCCCGGGCAGAGCCACATCACGCAAAAGCTCGCCCGTGAGGCTATGGAGCCGTACCTGGGAGCGGGCATCTTTTAGGTACCCGACAACCAGCCTCTGCCCAAAAAGATTGGCCCACTGGAGGGTGTCTTTGCTCTCTGGGATCACAGTGCGCCACGCGGCAGGACTGGGATTGCTACTGTCCACTGCGACGAGCTTCTTGAGCGGAGCACTCTGGTCGGTGATGACATAGAAAGTATTGCCGTCGTTGCCGACCAGGCTATAAGATGCATCGCCTGCAACCAAGAGATCACGAACCGGCGCGTTCGGTTCAAGCAGGCTCTTGAGGAAGAGATAGTTACGGCGCTCAGTGCCTTTGTTGGCATAGATCACCAGCCACTGACCATCTTCGCTGACCGAGCCTCCCAGGTTCCAGTCCGGGTGATCCGGGCGCTCGTAGACGAGCGCATCGGCGCTCTGGGGCGTCCCGAGCTTGTGGAAGTAGAGCTTGTGATTGTAGTTAGCCTCTTGCAGTGCGGTTCCCGACTCTGGCGCAGCGTAGCGGCTGTAGTAGAACCCCGAGCCATCTTTGAGCCACGAGGCACCGCTGAACTTGCTCCACTCGATCTTGTCGGGGAGATCCTGCCCCGTTGCGACGTCGCGGACATGCCACTCCTGCCAGTCGGAGCCTGAGCGGGCAATGGAGTAGGCTAGCTTACTGCCATCGTCGGAGAGGCTCATGCCCCCGAGTGCCACGGTGCCATCGGTTGAGAGCGTGTTGGGATCAATCAAAACGCGGGGCTCCGCATCTAGGCTATCGGCGACGTACTGCACGGCCTGGTTCTGGAGCCCATCGTTGCGGGCAAAGAAGTAGCGACTCCCATAACGGCTTGGGATTCCATAGCGCTCATAGTCCCAGAGCTCCGTCAGACGCTTCTGAACGGCAGCTCGTGCGGGCATGGGCTTGAGGTAGGCTGCCGTCACCTCGTTCTGAGCCATCACCCAGGCCTCGGTCTCAGCAGAGTTGGCATCTTCCAGCCAGCGATAAGGATCAGACACAGTGATGCCATGGTAGGTGTCAGCCACCTCAACGGTCTTGGTTAGGGGGTAAGTTACTTTGGGCATAGGAGTTACAAATACAGTCGCGGACTTGATGGGTGTAGGCTTCAGCGCTCTTTTTACGGGAGGCTTAGCCGTCGGTTTTGGGGTTGGTTTCATCGGGGCAGGTGCTGGAGTGGGCTTAGGCGCCACCGCCACAACTGCCGTGAGCTGACGGGAGAGAACCAGCGGAAGCTCGGTGCCAGGGCCAACCCGTGCGGAAAGTGTCGCGGTTCCCGCCCCGAGTGCATACTGAACAAGCGCTTCCCCACTGCCAGGGAGCACCGTCGAGGCCACCGTCCTAAGGGGGAGCTTGCCAAAAGACTTTGCGCCGCTTCCCAAGAGAAACCGTCCTCCTGGCAAGGCGCGGCTCTCGCCATTGACCAATAAAATCTTGGTGCCAGTCCCCTCGGCCTTAGCTTGAAGACGAAGACTCAGAACCGCAGCGCTCACCTCCGAGAGAGCGGTTCGGAGCCGACTAATAGCCGCTCCCGACTGTCCCGTGAGATCGGAAAGAGCCTCGTGAATCTTCTCAAGCACTTTATCTGGCTTGCTCCGCCCACAAAACTCCTGCGCCTCGCCAATCCGGGCGCGGGTGGTCACAAGCCTGCCGGGCATTTGCATCTGCGCTGCACGGCAAGACACATCGGCCTCCCCCAGAGTCTCAATCGCACGGACAAAGAGCGTCTCTCTCGCTTTGACAAAGATCGTCTTCGTAACCGTGCCGGGCTGGGCGAGAAACGCCCCGCCTGCCTTCCACGCGCGCACGACTCCATCGGCACTCCCTACGGCAAACTCAATGCGCCATACGCCACGCTTGAGCTTCAAGCTCACGGCCACCATGGCATTCTCCGTGGTGCTCGGGTTGGTGACAGCAAGACCGAGGTGCGCCCCGCTGCGGGCCACCCAGACCGTGGAGTCGCTTCGAGACGCCTGTCCCCTGTAAGGGTTCTCCAGTCCGGCCCACGCCGCGAGAGGCTGCTGCCAACCCTCCATCACTGCCGCTCTCGCCTCTAATGGAGCCACGGCGAGCTGATCTGCCGCCACACTAAAGTTCAGAGATACGGAAGGACTCTGAGCCTGCACTGGGGCTGCCAGTGCCACCAGCGCCGCCATGCCAATCATTCGCATAGCCTGCATTGTACCAAATGTGGCTTGTCCGCCTCAGATTCAGGCGATTCAGGACTTTTGACCCATGCCTAGCACAGACCTCAAGGGTACGATACGCTCAGAGTAACACCATGAGCGAAGAACAACAGATTGCCGACTATTGCGAGAAGGGCCGTGCCCACTGGCCCGATGAGCCTGTGACGCCTCTTAAGAGCGCCAGTGTTCAGTGCCAGATGGAAGAGACGTTCTATGAGCACTACCTCCGCTACTTCCAGAATGCTGAAGAGAAGCGCCGCTGGAACGTGGATACCGACATTCCCTGGGCCGCCGCCGAAGGAAACGCCTCGGAGCTGGTTGTCTCTATTATTGAGTCGTTCTGCGCCGTGGAGTCGTTTCTCCCCGACTACACCAGTAAGATCATGGCCCTGATTCGCAAGTCCAAAGGCCGCGCACTCTTCCAAGCGAACTGGGGCTACGAAGAGAGCAAGCACTCACTCGCGCTGGAGCGATGGCTGATCGCCTCGGGCAAGCGCACCGAGGACGAGATGGAGGACTTCGAGCGCTCACTGCTGGGGGCGGAGTGGAAGCTCCCGTTTGAGACGCCGCGCCAGATGATCTGCTACACCATGATCCAGGAGCTCGCCACGGGCCTCAACTACACCAACTTGCGTAAGCTCGTCCACGAAAACGGTGAGGGCGACCCGTGTTTAGACAAAGCCCTGCGCTGGCTCTCCTCCGACGAAAGCGCTCACTACAACTTCTTCCGCAAGGGGGTCAAGACCTACATGGCCCTCGACCCCGAAGGCACCATCGCCGATATTAAGTATGTCTTTGATAACTTCGCCATGCCCGCCCACGCCCTCATCCCGGAGTGGGAAAAACGCGGTGCGGAGATTGAGGCCTCAGGAATCTACGGTCCTAAGATGTATCTCGCCAAGATCCGCAAGCCCGTCCTAGAAGACCTCAATATCAGCCGCACCCAGCTCAAAGAAGCCGGGCTCCCCAGCCATGAAATAGACGAGGTTGCCGATCGAGCGGAGACGAAAGCCGAGCAAGCAAAGCAAGCACTCTATCCCCGCATTACTTCCTTGCCTGCTATTCCCGTGGCAGCATCCCGTGTGCAGAAAAATCATGTCGTAAGGCTGTTTTTCGGTTCCCCAATCTCGGGAAATCCAGCGTTCTATATAAAGTGGAACATAAAAAACAGTAGGAAGCGGCAAGTGAACTTTATTGTACCACTTATCTTCAAACGCAATTAGTTTCTTACTGAGCCCAAACATACAATAACGGCATTTTTCTACTTGAAAACCGGCCTCGTTCAACAGTGATGTCAGCTCTTCGCGAGTATATCCTTCACGAACATGGTTAGGATCGTCAATAGGGGCAGGAGGATGAGGCACACTGATCACCATGCGCCCCCCTGGCTTACACACGCGGTAGAGTTCTGAGAGAACTTTGCGATCATCCTGGATATGCTCCAGAACCTCACAGTGCAGAATTAAGTCAAAAGAACTATCTTCCAGAGGGACATCGGTTGCGGATCCCTGGTAGAGATCAAGATGCTTATGGTGGGCCAGGCGGGTGCGAAGTTTCGCAATGGACTGCTCGGAGTAGTCCAAGGCAGAAACATGTTTCGCCTTAGGCAAGACAATTACTGTGTACATGCCTGTCCCACACCCTTCATCAAAAACACGCTCAAAGGGTTTCGACATAATGAACTCTTTAATTATAGGGCGCTGGACAATCGGGCGGACATTATCCCCTAACGCAACGAAAAGACGTACAGCTTTACGCACGAGCGTGATATTTGAAAGAGCAGAACGTAGAGACATATATTTACCAGAGCGTTATATCGTACCCAAAAGATTTGGGCAAAATAGGCTACAATAGAGGCGCTATGCCTAAGTCCATCTCCATTATCCCGGAAGACGTTCGAAAGTCGGGACATGTCAGCTTTGACCCAATCCCCGTCAATCAGTACCAGAAGACCCTCGCCGAGGAGCGAGGCCGCTACTCCGACTCTGACCTGCGGCGTATTCATCACGATATGGCGGTGATCCGGGTGTTTGAAGGACTGCTACGACCCAGCGGCAGTACAGCGGTATTCCTTACGATCACCGTGGTCCTGCTCATCTTTCTATCGGCCAGGAAGCGACAGCTGTCGGTCAGGCGTATCTTCTGGATACCAACGACCATCTTTATGGCTCCCACCGAAGTCATGGGGAGATCCTTGCCAAGGGCCTCTCCGCCATTGACAAGCTCGATGACGACACCCTCCTGGCGATCATGCGTAGCTATGACAACGGCTCAGTCTTGCGGGTCGTGGAGAGAGATAACGCCACTAGCTCCGTGCAAGAGCTAGCGATTGACTTTCTCTTGTACGGAACCCTCGCCGAGATTTTTGGCCGTGAGACAGGCTTTAACAAAGGGATGGGTGGCTCGATGCACGCCTTCTTCACGCCCTTTGGTGTCTTCCCCAACAACGCCATTGTTGGTGGTTCGGCGGATATTGCGGTCGGGGCGGCTCTCTACAAGCGAGTCAATCAGAAAAAGGGCATTGTGATTGCCAATATCGGCGATGCGAGCGCCAGCTGCGGCCCGACATGGGAAGCACTCTGCTTTGCGACCATGGATCAGTTCAAGACCCTCTGGCCCGATTATGTCCGGGGCGGCCTGCCGATTATCATCAACTTTGTCAATAACTTCTACGGCATGGGCGGTCAGCCTGTCGGCGAGACGGGCGGCTTTGGGATTTTGGCGCGGCTGGGCGCGGGCCTGAACGCCGATCAGATGCACGCCGAGCGTGTGGATGGCTACAATCCCCTAGCGGTCATTGATGCCATCGCCCGTAAGAAAGCACTTCTTGAAGCAGGCGAAGGCCCCGTGCTTCTCGACACCATCACCTACCGATTTAGCGGCCACTCGCCCTCGGACCAGTCAAGCTACCGCGAAAAAACGGAGATCGAAGCGTGGCAGCGCGTCGATCCACTGGTCACCTTCCGCGAAGATCTCATCGCTGCAGGCGTCTGCCTGCGTGAGGACTTTGAGGGAGAGTACGAGCGCATTGATAACCTCTTGCTCCGTGCCTACAAGAAAGCCATTGATCTTGATCTCTCGCCCCGTGCCAATCTCTTTGCCGTGGGAAATCTTCTGGAGAGCACGATGTACTCCAATGAGAGCGTCGAGAGCCTAGACTCGTCGCGTGCCCCCGGGGTGCTCCTGCCCAAAGATGAGAACCCGCGTACCAAACAGCTCGCCAGCAAGAGTCGCACGGGACTCGCAGAAGACGGCACCTATCTCTCGGATGCCCGCTGCGTTGGCTTTAAAGACGCACTTTTCGAGGCGATTATTGATAGATTCTATGCTGATCCGACACTTGTCGCCTACGGCGAAGAAAACCGTGACTGGGGTGGGGCGTTTGGGGTCTACCGTGGCCTGACCGAAGCCTTGCCCTACCACCGCCTCTTCAACTCCCCTATCTCCGAGGCCGCGATTGTGGGCACCTCAGTGGGTTATGCACTCGAAGGAGGCCGCGCACTCGTGGAGCTGATGTACTGCGACTTCATGGGCCGCGCGGGCGATGAGATCTTCAACCAGCTTGCTAAGTGGCAGTCCATGTCGGGTGGGATGCTCAAGATGCCCGTGGTCTTGCGCGTCTCCGTGGGCAGTAAGTACGGCGCCCAGCACTCGCAGGACTGGACGAGCCTTGTGGCGCATATTCCAGGCCTGAAAGTGGTCTTCCCTGCCTCGCCTTATGATGCCAAGGGCCTGATGCAGTCTGCCCTCACCGGCACCGACCCCGTGGTGTTCTTTGAGAGCCAGCGCCTCTACAACATCCCCGAGCGCTTCCAGGGCCAATCCGGCGTCCCTGCAACCTCTTATCTCGTCCCCATCGGCGAGCCCGAGGTCAAAAAGCCTGGCAAAGACATCACGATCCTGACTATTGGAGCGACGCTCTACCGCGCTTTGGAAACGGCTCAGCTTCTGGAAGAGAAGTGGGGCCTCTCTGCGGAGGTCATAGATGCCCGCTCGCTTGTCCCCTTTAACTACGCGCCCGTGATCGAGTCCGTCAAAAAGACCGGACGTATTCTGCTGGCCTCCGATGCGTGTGAGCGCGGGAGCTTCTTGCATACGATGGCCTCACACATTGGCCGCGCCGCGTTTTCGTATCTCGATGCGCCCCCCATGGTAGTTGGTGCACGCAACTGGATCACCCCGCCCGATGAAGTAGAAGATGCCTTCTTCCCCTTCTCCGTGGACTTTTTAGACGCAATCCACACCCATCTCCTGCCCCTAGACGGCTACGAGCCCAAGCGCCCCTGCGATGAAGCTGACTTGCTGCGTCGCAACAGCGCTGGAATCTGAAGATGAAGTGGCTGGGGACCCTCAAAACGCTGCTCGCCCCGGTGGACACACGGGGTGAGCAGGAGGAGCTTCGTGCAACTCTACAAGAGACACTGCGTCGCGCAAAAGATAGCCCCAAACGCTTCGATGATCTGTTGCTGATCGTCTTAAAAGAGCGCACTCCGGAAACCGCCTGGGATCGGCACGGCGCTATTGTCCGGCTCCTCACAGAGCATATGCCAATGAATAAAGCCAGCGGAGAGATGTGGACAGATGCAGCAGAGAAACTTCTTATCGCACTTCCCAAGCTCTACGGACGCCCCGTATAAGGCTGAATCAAGGAAATAACCCCATCTGTAGCCAAAGCTGACGAGCGCGACACTGGAAATCAGAGTTGAAGCGAAGCCGCTGAACGGTCACTCTGCCTACGGCTGTTTTGCCTTGAAGCATCCCAATAGAATTATCCCACTCAAAGTGCTCACTCCAAGTATTCTGGCGTGGATGAAAAAGCGAAACTATCTGCTGAGATTCCTCATCCCAGACAGTTGTTACGTTACCTTTGTAGAGATTACAAGACTCACAAGCCAGAGCCAAATTCTCCAAAACATCAAGACCACCAAGACTCTGAGGGCAGATATGCTCCACATCAAAGGCAAAATTAAAGACACGCTCCGGGGCATGTCAGTACTCACAGCGATAACCTGCTCGCAGTGCAACGCGGAGATAGAACTTATTCACGCTTTAACACGCTGGAGTGACTGAGCACGAGCAACAGATGCCTCAAATGCACTTGCTACCAATGCTTCAAGCTCCAGAAGTTCGGCAGGCATTAATGTCTCTCGCCGAGCTTTTAGTTCCTGGAGACGTGTCTGTTGATCCATTGTAAAAAATGCGTCGCTACGGTTGAACGGCCAGATAGTAATAGGCACTGTTGGACCATCAGGACAGCTCAACATCAACGCTTCAAGCGCTTCAAAAGGAGTCTTTCCAAAGCCCTGCTGCTCGCCCACACAGGCACGAAACTGAGCATCTTCCATGATGCATATTTTACCACTCCACAAATACAAACAACGAGAGCCACCGGGAACCTAAGTTCCTGGTGGCTCTCTATCCGGAGTTTTTTGCTCCCGACCTACTCGACTAAAGCAGGCTAGTTGCGTCCGACCCCGGAGGCGGACATGAACAAATCGTTCAAAGTTAGCGCCTCCTTTCATCTGAGATGCTTCTTTATCGCGAGGCGTTAGAGGTTTGCTAAACTACCCTGCAACACGGCTTGAAAGTGAGGCGTTGCTTCCGTCGTCCTCAGGTTGCTTGATCGGTAGGGTGAAGTAAGCAGTGGTTCCCTTACCCAGACCTTCCGACTCGGCCCACATGTCACCGTTGTGCACCTCGACAAAGTTCTTCACGAGAAACGCTCCGATTCCCGTTCCGTTGATGGAGCGGTTGTCGCGGTTGTCCGCGCGGGCGAACTTCTGGCCGAACTTCTGGAGGAACTCCGGGGTCATCCCTAGGCCCTTGTCGGAGATGGCGAACTGCACCGTGTTCTCGTCTTTCATAGTGACCTGCAGGTGCACCGGGCCACCATCCGGGGAGTACTTAAGCGAGTTACCTACTAGGTTGTGAAGGATCTGCTCGAACTTGTCACCGTCTGCCTCGATAATCTCAGGGACATCAGAGGCAATGTCGAAGTTCAGGGTGTGGTTGTCCTTCTTGTAGGTCGAGCCATTGTCAATCATGATCGCTTTTTTGACGAGCTCATGAAGCTCGATATTCTCAAAGTTGGGTAGCATCGAAGCACCCGCCTCGATACGGCTGACATTGAGCAGGTCATCAATCAGGCGCTTCAGGCGATCACACTCTTTATCTACGATGCCATAAAACTCAAGACGATCCTCGTGGGCGAACATCGTGCCGTCTTCGTCCATGAGAAGGGTGGAGATAAAGCCCTTGATCGAGGTCATTGGGGTGCGCAGCTCGTGGGAGACGGTGGAGACGAAGGCGGTCTTGAGCTTATCAATGTTCTTCAGTTCCGTGATATCGCTAAAGATTGCGGCGGTTCCGACCATGTCCCCGTTCTCGTTGCGCACGACGGTGGACTGAATCTGGAAGGTACGGGAGGCATCCTCCGCATCCGTGATGGTGACTTCTTCCTGAATATCGGTCTCATCGGCGAGAGCCTTCACCAGTACCGAGCGGACGATATCATCTTTAACGAGCTGATCGTAGGTGCGCACACCTAGGCTCTCAGTGGGAGCCAAGCCAAAGATGCGCCGCGCCGATGAGTTCATCTGCAAAACGCGCCCGTTACGGCCGATCATCACCAGCCCTGCGGTCAGGGCATCGGTCATCTCGTGGAGCTGCTCTTTTTCCTCAACAACCTTACGGAACGTTGAGGCAGTGTTGATCACCGCAGCGGCGTTGCGCGACATACGATCCAGAAGTTGGACGTCTTCGTCAATAAAGACCCCCCCAAACTTCTTATTGAATACCCAGATCACCCCGATGACCTTGCGATCCACGACGGCATTGGTCTCTTCATCGCGCTTCTCCACGATCAGTGGCACAGAGATCCCGTTGCGAACCCCGATTTTTGCAAAGGCCTTGGAGTCCTCACGAATATCCGTCTCCGTATCATAGAGGATCACAGATTTACTGGAGGAGTAGCAGACTCCTGAGGCCCCTTCGCCTTCCCCAAGACGAAAATCGTCCAGCTGCCCGTCTTCAAAACCGAGAGCAGGCTTACCTGCATAGAGCTCCCGAGTCTCCGGATCGTGGATCATGAAGAGACACTTGCCTCCTTGCACGATCATTGCAATTCGGATCATCAGGCGCTTGAGGGTCTCTTCCAGCTCCGAAAGCTCCGCCGTGGGCTGGGCATTCTCGGTGGCAGTCTGAACCTTCTGGTTAAGCTCACGCACATTGCGTTCGAGCTGAACGACGGCCTGATTTTTCTGATTGAGCTCCGACTCCAAGTTGGCGATCTGAGCTTTGAGGGACTCGACGCTGTCGTCCAGGTTCATCGAGGGCAGGGTCCTTTCATACAATACAACAGAATATAGCACGGCGCGGCAGAGCTGCCGCGCCGGGACTATAGTATACAACAACCTCCCCCATGCAGTCAACGCACCAGGGAGGCTGAGTGAAGAAAACGACAGATTAAACTTTGATTAGTGGATCTGGTTGATAATCGAGAACATCGGCCCCATGATAGAGATCACGATAAAGCCCACGATCACCCCAAGGAAAATAATCAAGATTGGCTCGATCAAGCTCGTTAGTGCCTTGACCGTGGCATCCACTTCCTGCTCGTAGAACTCGGCGACTTTGACCAGCATCTCCGACATACGCCCTGTCTCTTCACCGATATCAATCATGTGAGTGACCATGGGCGGAAAGAGCCCAGACTTGACCAGCGGGGGCGAGAGGCGACTTCCTTCGCGCAACGCAGTCTTGGTCTCCTGGATCGCCTTGGTCAGAACCTCGTTACCCGCCGTCTCCGCCACGATCTCAATGGAACGCATCATGGGAACGCCAGAGCTCAACAGAGTACCAAAAGTACGACAGAAGCGAGCCACTGAGAGCTTGAGGACGAGCTCTCCCATGATCGGAACCTTGAGCTTGAAGTAGTCTAACTTGTAGCGGCCCTCAGACGTTTTTGCATACTGCTTCAGGCCAATAAAAGCAAACAGAGGCGCAAAAACAAAGACATACCAGTTGTGCACCATGAAGTCCGAGATGCCAAAAAGGGCCTCGGTCATCGGGGGCATCTTCGCTTGCATGTCAGAGAACATCTGCTTAAACGTAGGCAAGATGAACATAAACATCGCAAACAAGATGATCATCGCAAACACCAAGACGATCACCGGATAGGTCAGGGCAGACTTAACTTTCTGGCGGATCTCCTGCTCTTTCTCCAGAAACTGTGAGAGACGATCCAGAATGGTATCAAGAATACCTCCGAGCTCGGCGGCGCGGATCATGTTGACATAGAGCTTCGAGAAACAGTTCGGGTGCTTGGCCAGTGACTCCCCAAGCGAGACACCTGTCTGGACATCGCGCTTAATCACTCCTAGCGCCGCCTTGAGTGGTAGGTCTTTGGTCTGCTGCTCCAAAACATCCAGGCACTTGAGAACCGCAAGGCCCGCGTCTATCATGGTCGCAAACTGGCGTGAGAACACCACAAGCGACTGGAGCTTGGGTATCCCAACAGATTTCTTCGTCCCGATAGACATCAGCGCACTGGTCTTGTGCTCACTGATTCCCAAGACATGCAGGCGCTGCTCGTGCAGACGGCTCAGGACGGCTCCCTCAGACTCTGCTTCCATCCGACCTTTAACATTGTTGCCGGAGGTATCTATGACATCGTATACAAAAGTAGGCATGGAAGTTTAGCTTCCTCCCTTCAAGTGGCGCATGAAGTTATCGCGGTCATTACAGCGGCTAGCTGCCTCCTCCATGGTAACCATGCCAGAGCGGTGAAGCTCCGCGAGGACTTTGTCCATCTGTTGCATTCCAAACTGTGAGCCGGTCTCGATGGAGCTCATGAGCTGGTGGCTCTTGCCTTCACGGATCAAGTTACGCACCGCAGCAGTGGCGACCATGATCTCAATGGAGGCAACACGTCCCCCCCCAACCATCGGCAGGAGCTGCTGGGCAATCACGGCCTGAAGGGAGCTGGCAAACTGAACACGGATCTGATCTTGCTGATCGGCAGGGAAGACATCGATCACACGGTCAACGGTCGCAGGGGCACTTCGGGTGTGGAGCGTCCCAAAGACTAAGTGACCTGTCTCAGCAAGTGTGAGAGCAGCGGCGATCGTTTCTTTGTCTCGCATCTCACCGACGAGGATAATATCAGGGTCTTCACGGAGAGCGGCGCGGATGGCGTTGCCAAAACTCTCGGAGTCTTGGCCAATCTCACGCTGGTTGACCATGGCGACTTTGTGATTGTGAATGTACTCAATCGGATCTTCCATCGTCAGGATGTGCAAGGGACGCTCGGAGTTGATCGCATCAATCATCGAGGCAATGGTCGTGGACTTACCCGATCCCGTTGGCCCCGTCACCAGGATCACCCCCGAGTGCTTCTTGGTGAGCTCTTTTAGGATCGGGGGAAGGCGGAGCGAGTCCAGCGAGGGAATCTTGGCAGGGATCGCACGCATGGCGCACCCAACGGAGTGGCGCTGGCGGTAGACATTAAAACGGAAGCGCCCCACCCCGTGAACCCCATAGGAGAAGTCTAGCTCTTTGGTGCGCTCGTAGCGCTCGATCTGGTCGGAGAGCAAGATATCGTAAATAAGCCGCTGCGCCTCGCGGGGCGTGACCACCTCCCAGGGCGTGGGCGTGAGCTTGCCGTCAATACGAAGCATCGGGGGCAGGTTGACTGTGATATGGATATCAGAGGCTTTCACCTGCTGGCTGTAGCGCAAGATGTCATCAATGTGGGTATCTGCCAAAGGCGTGACACTCGGAGAGGAGCGCACCTCGTCAAAGGTATCCGACCCAAGAGGACCTACTCCTACCATCCCTGGTGGTATCAGTAGTGCACCATCCTCAAGAAGCCCCTTAAGCATCTGATTGCTATCTAGTGACTGCGGTGCTGTTGGCACAGGCGTTCGCGCTGCCGAGTTCGTCGGCATCAGAGGTGCCAAGTCATTATCAGGGAGAATCGAGTTCATACTCACAATTTTCGGATACGAACCGTATTCTCCTCAGGGAAAATAATTCCTGGAAAAATTAACAGTCTCTGCCGACTATCCCAAATGTAAGCCTATGTCTTCTCCTTTAGAAAAAACGGCTGCCATCCCTCAGGAAACCCTGCTGCGCTGGCTCCAAGAATATGCCCGTCGGCGCGGCACGGGAGATGGTCGTTCCTCAGGCGACCTCCCCTTGCCTGCTCTCAAAGAGAAAATTGCTCGCGCACATGGTCCCCTCGTCGAGTCCGTGGCACGTAAGTTTTTGGGAACGGGTGAGCCCCTCGAAGATCTTGCGCAAGAAGGCTCTCTGGGGCTTCTCTCTGCTCTGGAGTACTACGATCCCAGCAAAGGAGTTCGTTTCTCCACCTACGCCACGCACTTTATCAGCGGTGCCATCCGCCACTTTTTGCGCGACCGCAGCCGGATGATCCGCGAGCCCGCCTGGCTCCAAGAGACCTCTAGTCGCATCGAACGCGCCATTGAAGCTCTCACCGCTCAGCTTGAGCGTGAGCCCACCCCAAGCGAGATCGCTGCCGCCGCCACCATTCCAGTTGAGACAGTCGAGGAGGCCCTAGCATCACGCAATACCTTTCGCGTGCTCTCCTACGACGAAGTCGCGCAAGAGGAGAACAGTGACACTACGCTGGATCGCCTTGAGCCGGGCGGCGCATCGCTCATGGCCGTCCATGTGGAGAACCGTATTGTCCTTCGCGAGACCATGCAGCGCCTGCGTCCTTTTGAGCAGCAAGTGATCTATGAGTTCTACTTCCGTAATCTAACCCAGACCGAGATCGCCACGAAGCTAGGCGTGTCGTGCAACTATGTCTCGGTCACCTTGCGTAAAGCTGTCGAGCGCCTTGGCAAGCTCATGGGCGAGGCAGAAGCCTATGACCGCCACCGCCGTCGTGAGTCCAGCGTCCTTGATCCGCTCACGGGCCTCTACACCACCGAGATCCTCCACGCCCGCCTCAATGAGGCCGTCTCACGAACCGTGCGTGCGGGGATGCCTCTCTCCCTGATCCAGTTTCAGCTTCTGGGGCTCCCCCTGCAAAGCAGGGCACGCGATGAAGTCTTTGAGCAGTGTGGCAATCGCCTACGCTCCTCGATCCGTCGCATGGACATGGCAGGGCGAGGGGAGGGAGACTATCTTCTGGCAATTCTCCCCAACACAGGCCCACAGGTTGAGCTCGCCGCAAACCGTCTGATTGGGGTTTTAGAAGACACGAGGCAGAGTGTCCATCGCTCGCTGCGTGTGGTCGCCGGAACCGCTTGGCACCCCCAGGAGGCACGCACTGCGGAGGATCTCCTGCGAGAGGCTCAGCGCTCCCTTGATGCGGCGCTCCAAAAAGAGAGCCGTGCAGGCAACGCGAAAGCTGCCTGAAAAGAAAACCTGAGTCGGTATAATACGCCCAGGAGATGACCGAACGACACGAAATTGAAGCGGCACTGTGGGAAGAGTTCCACCGGCTAAATGAATTGCACTTTGCGGGGGCACTGCGCCTCAGCGAGCTGCTGGTCTCGACACGCAAGAAATACGGGGGCTACTGCCAGCCGCAAAAAAAACGTATCGTGGTCTCCTGGCAGGCGTTTCTAGACCACGGCTGGGACGAGACGCTCATCACGTTCCGGCACGAAGTCGCGCACCTGGTGCACCCGAACCACTCCGCAGCGTTCTGGGCACTGGCCGAAAAGCTCGGCTGCCCTCCAGATCGTAAGAAAGCGCTCCCACCCAAAGATCGCAGCGCTGCCTGGTGGCGCTACGCCTACGAGTGCCCTGCTTGTCACGCAAAAATCTACCGCCGCAAGCGCCTCACGCGCAGCTCCTGCGCCCACTGCGATAGAAAGTTCAACCCGCAGTTTTTGCTCCGCGCCGTCGCCGTAGACTGCCCACCAATTGAAATCGGCGTCTGAAGGCGCAAACGCCACAAAATCGCTCCGCGATTGGATTGTTGATTTTTATGACTCTCAGTCTTTGTATCTCGCCGTGCCCCAACGATGTGTATATCTTCGCGGGGATTTTGCTCGGAAAAGTGGCGCACCCCGAGCTAGCCTTTGAGACGGCCTATCTCGATGTACAGGCTGCCAACGAAGCGGCACAGTCAGGGCAGTTCGATGTGATCAAGATCAGCTACGCCGCCTACCCCAAGCTCAGCCAGCTCTATGACTTACTTCCCTCGGGTGGAGCGCTCGGTCGAGGCTGCGGGCCGCTACTGCTGAAAAATGGCGATGCAGACTTTGATCCAAGTGCCGAAGTTCTCGCTCCGGGAGCCCAGACCACCGCAAACTTCCTGCTGGATTTTTGGGCGCACGCCCCACTGGAGAAGTGTTATCTGCCCTTCGATGCGCTCTATGAGGAGCTGCGGACGGTTCCTGGGACACAGGGCGTGGTGATCCATGAGAAGCGCTTCACCTACGAGGCCGATGGGCTGACTCTCATTCAAGATCTCGGGGAGCACTGGGAGGCGGAGACGGGCTACGCGATCCCGCTTGGGGCGATCCTCTGCCGCACGTCGCTGGGGCTCTCCGAGACCGTCGCCGACCTGATCCGTGAGAGCCTTGCCTGGGCCGATACCCACCGCGATGAAGCTCTGGCCCTCTGCCGCCAGCATGCCCAAGACCTCACCGACGGCGTGATCGAGGCGCATATCGGGCTGTACGTCAACGAGTACTCCCACGACCTCGGCAAAGAAGGCCGCGCCGCCGTCGAGTTTTTCTTCTCGCAGCAGACCGCCGGTTGAAATCGGCGGGCAGTATAATCAGGCATGGAAACCCCAACGCCGATTGCCCGTATCCGTGCCGATGCGAAGTCCCTAACCTTTACGATTCGCCCCAATCACCAAGTGCCACGCCAGCTCTTTGGTCAGGGTGTCGGAGCGGCGGCGTGGGAGTCGCTGACGGTTGAGCGCGTGGCGGGAAAAAGCTTCACTCTGCCTCGGTTTGATAGCGTCGGACGAGATCGGCTGTTCTGGCGCTTTCGCAGCAGTGAGAGCGAGACCGCGCAGTGGGTGACGGAGCTGGCAGACACGGCGACGCGGACAAACCCGCTGCCTTGGCCCAAGAGCATCAAAGGCGTCCAGTGTGTCGTGGACCGCGCCGATGCCATGGCGCTGGGCGCTAGGCATGTCGGGATGAATTTAAGTATCCGCGAGGTGCTTCAGCCCGCCATCGGCGGCCCCTATGGCGGTCCGGTTGAGTTTATGGACGTGGACGGTGAGAAGATTCCGCTGGCCGCAGGAGTGCTCGCCCGCTACGACGATGAAGTCCGGGCGTTTACCCAGGCGGGGATTCTGGTGACGGTGATCTTTCTCAACTACTTCCCACGCGATGCCGCCGACGGCGACCTGCTGATCCACCCGCACTGCGACAAGAAAGGCGCGGCCAACCCCCTCTCGGCCTTTAACCTGAGCAACCCCAAGAGCGAGCGGCTCTACCGGGGGCTCTTGCAGTTTCTTGCCAAGCGCTGGACGGAACATGAGGGGCGCTTCGGACGGATCGGGGGCTTTATTATCGGCAACGAGGTCCAGAGCCACTGGCACTGGTACAACCTCGGGAAAGCGTCACCCGAGACCGTGGTGCGCGAGTACGCCGATGCGCTGCGCCTCGCCTGGCTCGCCGTAAAAAGCGTCCACCGTGAGCTGAGGGTCTATGTCTCGATGGACTACTACTGGACCGACCGCCACGAAGCGCCAGATCGGACCATGCCTGGACGCCAGCTCGTGGATGGCCTTAACGCGCTCACCAAGGCCGAGGGGGACTTCGACTGGCACGTCGCGCACCACCCCTACCCACAGGGACTCTTCGATCCGGTATTCTGGGACGACGAAGACGCAGGCATGGGCTTTGACACACCGATTATCACCTTCAAGAACCTCGAAGTGCTCCTCGCCTATCTCAATACGCCCGGCCAAAAAGTCAAAAACGCCGCGCGGCGGGTGATCCTCTCGGAGCAGGGTTTTAACTGCAAGGGCAGCGGCGAGCAGGCCGAGAGAATCCAAGCCGCGGCCTATGCCTACGCCTTCGAGAAAGTGCGCCACATGCCCGGCATCGATGCCTTTATTCTCCACCGCCACCAGGATCACCCCGCAGAAGGCGGCCTCAAGCTGGGCCTGCGCGATCTGGAAGGCCGCCGTCGCCCGATGTGGAGTGTCTGCCAGAAAGCCGAGACGCCCGAGTGGGCCGCCACCATCGCGCCACTCCTGCCACTCACAGGCCTAAAAAGCTGGGACGACGCCAAGCCCACCACCAAGCGTATCGGGGAGCGCTCCGGGGTCGGGGTGGAGGCGCTCTATCCGGGGGAAGTGGTCTGGGACGGGATCAAGCAGCTCTGGACCGCCACGCCCACCAACTGCCTCGACTGGCGGCAGGCCAAGGAGAAGACCAGCACCGGTAAGCGCGTCCCCGGCCTTTTCCAGCACCCGAAAGCCATCGGAGCCGCCGAGGCTAGTTTTCCTATCACTCTCCCCGGGGCCGCACGCCTGACGCTCCGTTTCGAGGTACTCAACAGCGCCAAAGAGCCCGCCCCAAGTGGCATCACCTTCGGCGTCCGCATGGATGGCAAAGAAATCTGGAGCACCAAAGTCACCGACTGCGGCAAGCCCCACCCGCACGCGCTGGACCTCACGCCCTACGCTGGCCGCACGGTTCAGCTCACCTTCACCACCGATGCCAACGGAAAAGAATCCTACTGCTGGGCCACCTGGCTCGCCCCCGCTATTCTGGCTGGATAGTATGCCCCGCAGACTCCAGCGCAGCAACGGCGGCGGTGAGCTGGGTTTCTTTCGCCAAGATGTAGTCGGTATCAAAGGTGGAGAGTGCGAAGATGGGGATCTTGGCATCGGCGAGGGGCACGGCCAGCGCGGCGAGGATTCCAGTAAGCGAGAAGTCCAGCGGCCCAGCAACTTTGAGGGCACGCCAGCCGCGCTCACAGGGCACGCCGCTTGGGGCCAGTGCGTCTTCCGTGACCAGAGAAAGTTCGTCTGCGGTGCGGATCGCGGCGAAGAACGCTACTTGCGGCAGAGGCGCTGTGGCGGGGAGTTTCCAGATCGCATAGGCTTCGGGGAGCAGTATGAGGTTCATCCGCCGTTCCCCTGACTCTGTCGCCACCAAGGAGCATTCGTCGGTGAGGCCCCCCCTGCCACTTTTGCACGCTCGATTGTCTCCAGAAAAGCGGTACGAAGCTCTATATCGGGGAAGGCAGAGGGGGGAAGATACCAGTCTTGACCCTGTATTCGAAACCAAAGAAACTCCCCATGAACTTTTTCAAGGTGCTCAAGAGTGTTCCATTCATACAGGTGCTGTGATCCCGTGAGCCGGACGCGAATTCCTTCCGGCTCCAAGATCATGGTGTAGTTCTCGGTAACGGGATACTGTACCAGCCCCTCGCGGATCTGCTGGGCTATGATACGGCGCGTGTAGACTTTAAGATACACACTGGCCACCACAAACCCCAGTCCGCCCAGCACCAACAAGACTCCCAACAACTCTAGCCAGCTTATCAACATCCGCATCCCGATGATCAAGCCTAAGATGACACCCACCACAGCTCCGACAGTCTTAACCTGCCGACACTGGTCTCGATAAGTCGCACTCTCAACATAAGAGCGGTACCAAACCTTCCAGTCTTCTTCTGTCCAGCGCCACGTAATGGTATTCATTTTCGACTCCAGTGTACACCAGCTTTTACTCTAAATTGGCAGCAGGGCGTAGCCAGGCGCTTTGGGTGTCGCCGAGAACGGTGGCAAGCGAGAGCGCGATGAGCGTCTGTCTTGGGTCGCAGCCATAGAGCCCGCTCGCCCACGCCGGGTTGGCCTCGACCACTGCCCAGCCCTTGCCCTCGATCTTTCCAATATCCAAAACGGTGACGGGCGGCAAGAGTGACTCAATCTCCGGGAGCAGCGCCTTGGTGAAGCTCCGTAGCTCGCTGAGCTCCTCGGGTCGCGCCACAAAGTCTAGCTTGCCCTTGCGAAAGTACGGCGAGCGGGTCACCACTTTCCCCTCACGCACAAACAGCCGCCACTCGACCTCCCAGTGCACGGGCTCCGAGAGCAAGACGGGCGTGGTTCCCGGCACACTGTCCTCACCGGGAAGCGCCGCGCCGCTGGCATAGACCGTCGCGGGAAACGACTTATCGGCGGCGGGCTTGGCGAAGACCGGGCCGTCGTTCCAGAGCCGCGCCTCCGTGAGCGTGGTGAGTGAGATGTGACGCTTGCGCCACGCATCCGGCAGGCGCACCAGAAAATCGTCGGAGGGTTCTAAAAGCCTCACCCCGAGCTGCGCCGCGACAATATCACAGAATAGCGGGTCGCCGTAGAGCACAGGCGCATCGGCTTGGAAGGGCTGGGGAAGCTGGTAGCGCACGGGAGCAAACTCCCAACCCAGCGCCGATGCTGCAAAATAAAGCGCTTTTATATCGGGGTTACTGGCGCGATCCGGAACAATCAGTGTCGGCAAATCCATCACTCTCCTGCCACCAATTAAACCGGCTTGCGTGGCTAGACGCAACCTCGTATACTCCCGCTAACGACGATGCAAACAAACCTATTTCTTGTCCCTTTTCTCCTTCTGGCCACCGTGACGCTGGCTCAGGAGCTGGCTCCGATCCCCGCTAAAACGCTCGCCAAGAAGAAAGAGCTTCTCTTCACCGATGACTTTCAGAGCGCGGAGCACGACAAGCGCTGGCACCGGGTCGTGGATACGTTTGCTTTTGAGAACGGAGCCCTCAAGGGCACACAGACCCGCGAAAAAGACATGCCTGCGGCGGACGGCAAGTCGGTGATTAAAGCACATGCCGCGGTCTATGGGCTGGAGCTTCCCACCAAAGATAGCGTCGTCGAGTGCAAGATTCGCTTCGAGGGCGCCAGCATGATTGATGTCGAGTTCGATGACCGCGCGTTCACCGGCTCCCACTACGGCCATCTCTGCCGCGCCCAAGTGCGCCTCAATAAAGTGACAATTCTAGACGAGCGCGATGGCACGCAGAGCAATGCTTTAATCGAGCTACGTAAAGATCCCGTCGCCAACAAAGAGGCAATTAGCAAGCTCCTCGCCACCCACAGCGCCAGCTTCCCCGTAAACCTAGAGGCAGGCAAGTGGTACAAGCTGGTGGTAGAAACCGTCGGCGAGGAAATGCGCGTGACTATCGACGGCAAGCCCGCAGGCTACCTCAAGTCGCCGGGGATCGGCCATGCTACCAAGTCCAAGATCGAGCTCGGCGTTGGCGGCAAAGACGGCTGGTTCGACGACCTCAAGGTCTGGAACGCGGAACCTACGCGCAAGTAGCACCAGAGCCGCTGCTAGCCTTCTTCGGGGAAGGGCACGGCATCGGCTCTTAGCTCCAGCTCCTCAATCGTCGGTAACTCACTTTGCAAGTGCTCTGGGAGCGAGCGGGTCAGTAGCGCCGTGAGATGCGTCGAGACTCCAATAGGCTTGTTCATGTCCCGAAGTGCGTACTCCGCGATTGTGGCGTTCTTGGTCTTGCAAAGAACCACCCCAATCGAGGGCGCATCACTCGGATGGCGCAGGAGGTCATCCACGGCGGAGAGATAGAAATTCATCTTCCCTGCAAACTCTGGCTCGAAGGCACGCATCTTCAGATCAATCACGATAAAGCAGCGCAGCTTCAGGTGGTAGAAGAGCAAGTCAATTCGGAAGTCTTGATCCCCAATACTCAGCTCATACTGGCTCCCAACAAAGGCAAAGCCCTGCCCCAACTCCAACAGAAACTCCCGGATATGCACCAAAAGTCCCGCCTCCAGATGCCTCTCCTGCGCATCGGGGGCAAGCGTGAGGAAGTCAAAGTTATAAGGATCCTTGAGCAGCGCCTGCGCCAAGTCCGACTGCGGAGCGGGAAGCGTACTCGCAAAGTTGGTGACCGCCCTTCCCTGCCGCTCATGCAGCAGTGTCTCGATTTGATGCACCAGCACCGGCTGGCTCCAGCCATTCTCGACAGCTTTCTGCGCATACCAGAGCCGCAGCTCCGGGTCTTTGAGCTTGTCCAGTAAGGCGATATTTTGCCGCCATGGCAATTGTGCAACGACCCGTTGCACAATTGCGTCATCCGGCCAAGCGGCGGCAAAAGCACGCATGTACTTCAGGTTGCGTGGGGAAAACCCTTGCATCATCGGAAACGATGCTTTTAGGTCGTGGGAGAGGCGGTCAATGACCTTGCTGCCCCAGCCCTCTGTCTGCTGCTTCTGAAGAATGTCGTTCCCAATGCTCCAGTACAGACGGACCAGCTCGGTGTTGACCGCCACCGCAGCGCGAACCTGCGCGGTGCGCACCCGCTCCTTGATGGCCTTCAAAAGCGCATCGTAGCCGGTGGGAAGAAGCTCTACTTGCCTAGCATCCATGCGCTTAGTGTACCGGAAGACGCCCCTTCAGCCACGGGCGATCCCGCGTGAAAATGGGCGGCTCGACCGATACCCAAGCGCTTCGCAGAGCAAGTGCTGTCTGCTCCTCACCCGTGCGTTTGTGCGTGTAGGTGACACTCTGCTCGCTCGTCTGGCGCTCGATGACTCGTCCGCGCTTGAAGCCGGCGGGCAGGTCGTTGAAGTTGATGCCTTTCTCCGCAAAGAGCCGCTCCTGCATCTGATCCGTGGATAAGCCCTGTAGCGACGCGTGCGAGAAATGCGCATGTGCCGTCATCGAGATCGCGTTCTTGGTCGCGTCCTGCTGCCGCCAGATAAAGTAGTTCTCCACCTCGATGGGCATGGGGATTGTCCAGACCCGCGCATCAAAAACAGCCAGCTTATCCGTGACACCACGGGCAAAGCGAGCGGCGTTGAAGTGCGCGGTGACAGTGCTCGCCGAGATCGAGGCCAGCTTCTGCAAGTTGCCGTCGAACCATGCCTCGGTGCCTGTGTCGCTAAAGTCCGCAAGCAGAATACTAATCTCGTCGCTCTGCACATAGCCAAGCACTGCCCCCTGCGCTTCTTTGCAGAGCGCAGCGGCGGCAGTGTCCATATCGACCATGAGGCCCAAGTCGTAGGGGCGAGCGCAGCCACGCGTGTAGGTGTGGAACGCCTTACCATCAATACGGAGCAGCGTGTAGGTGCGGCGCGGGAGCAGAAAGCGCGTGCGGCTCTCATAATCGCGCTTCATGCGGTCGCCTAGATCATCTTTCATCGTGAGGACTTTATCGGCACGTAGCGCGTTTCGCTAAACACAACGCCTACATAGGCAGGTGCTTCCACTCACGTTTTTCGACATTCAAGTGGCGCTGGAATATCCCACGGGCTAGCTCAATCCAGACATCGTAGTCCGTCAGCTCGCGGATAAACAGATGGCGATTCACCACAGCAGGAAGGTCGAAGGCCCAGTAGAGCCCCATGAGCGGGTTGATATAGAGCTCGCTGCCTTCGGTGCGAGTTGTCTCATGCCAGTTGCCAAATCGCCCCTCAATGGCAGCGAGAATGGAGGAGTTGACGATACTATCCTGCATGTGCTTGCGTGTGTAGGCGTAGGCATCGGCCATCTGGCGCACTTCGGGCTGATGCGGCAGAAGTGACCAGGCCCCCAAGTAGGCATTCTGCGTGGTTAGCTCTGCCACTGCCTCTAAGAAATAGTGGTGACAGACCCCATGAAAAACATCTATTCCAAACCCCAAGCAGACTAGAGACTTACTCGGCACCCCGTCCAGCGCCTCTGCCGCCAAGAGTGATGCCAGGTCTTCTTCCGGCGTCCCTAGCTGTGGCTCATCTCCCCGCATCAGGCTATCGGTACCGCCATCTACCAGCACTACCGCATCCACACCACCTAGGTGCTCGACGAGCTTTTGGTAGGCTTGGATAATCCCCTTTGAGCCTGTGCGCTGAATGCAGTAGAGAGGGACACTCTTTCCCTCCTGTTTTGTCAGCCAGCGCGAGAGATGTAGCTCGGGAAAGTACGAAAGCTCTGGCTCCGTTTTCGCGGTCACCCGTACCAGTGCGGGGCTGAGTTTTCGAGCATTCGTGGCATGGATCGCTGTGAAAGATAGATTCGCCAGATGCACCGTCTTACCCTGAGCCTTGAGGGCAAAGTAGAGTGGCAGTCCCGCAAAAATATCGTAGCCTCCACCGGCTCCCGCCAGCAAGATCGTCTGGGCACTTTGGAGGCGCTCAAAGATCGGAAGAGGCAAAAACTCCATATATCATTTCTCCAGCCCGGCACGGGCTTTGCGGCCAAGGGCCATTGCACACGCCGGTTTCCAATCGGCGATCTACATCTACAGTCCTGCGGCAGCCACTGCCTCGGCGAAGTCGCGCTGGCCGCGTGCGGCCATGGCGCGGCCACGCTCTTTTTTGTCGCGGATTCTATCGCCCTCTAGCACCGGCATCATGCCCCAGTTGGCGTTCATCGGGGCGAAGTCCTTGCCTTCGTAGTTAGCGACGTAGTGCGTCAGGCAGCCCAGCGACGTGGTCTGCGGGAAGACAATGGGCTCCGTGCGGCTGGAGTTGAGGCCGGCGATCAGGCCCATCGCGGCGGACTCTAGGTAGCCCTCCACCCCGACAATCTGACCGGCGAAGCGAATGCGTGGGTCGGATTTCAAGGCAAGCGTGGCGTCGAGGAGGCTCGGGGAGTGGATGTAGGTGTTGCGGTGCATGACGCCAAAGCGCACAAACTCAGCGTTCTCTAGGCCGGGGATGAGCTGGAGCACTTTCTTCTGCGCCCCCCACTTCATGCGGGTCTGGAAGCCGACCAGGTTGTAGAGCGTCCCCGCCTTGTTCTCCTGCCGCAGCTGCACCACGGCCCAGGGCCGTCGCCCGGTGCGTGGGTCTTCCAGTCCGACGGGCTTGAGCGGGCCAAAGGAGAGCGTGCGCTCGCCGCGCCGCGCCAGCTCCTCGACGGGGAGACACGCCTCGAAGTACTTGATGTCCTCAAAGTCATGCACGGGGGCCAGCTCCGCCTCCGTGATGGCCTGCCAGAGCGCAGTGTACTCTTCTTTGTTCATCGGGCAGTTCAGATAGGCCGCGTCATCCGACGTATCCGCCTCAAGCCCCTTGCCCCGCCGCGATGCCCGAAAGACCTTCGTGTAGTCAATCGTGCTGGCATCCACAATCGGCGCAACGGCATCGTAGAAGTAGAGATCGTAGCGCCCAGTAAGCTGCCCAATCTGCGCCGCAAGCGCATCGCTGGTGAGCGGGCCGCTGGCGATAATGACTTTTCCCTCCGCAGGAATCTCCGTGGCTTCATCGCGGACAAACTCGATATTCGGGTGCGCCAGAAGCCGCTCGGTCACCAGCTCCGAGAACGCCTCACGGTCCACGGCCAGTGCCTCGCCTGCGGGAACCGATGTTGCATCGGCACAGCTCACAATCAGACTATCTAGCTTGCGCATCTCGTCTTTGAGCAAGCCACTCGCGTTCGAAATATGGTTGGACTTAAACGAGTTGGAGCAGACAATCTCTGCCGCTTTATCACTCTGGTGCGCCGGAGTCAGCTTCTTAGGCCGCATCTCAATCAGGCGAACCTTCGCCCCACGTTGCGCCACCTGCCAGGCCGCCTCGCTACCCGCCATCCCCGCTCCGATTACTGTGACATCAAAAGACATGTCCACAGTTTACCGGATCATCGCCGGAGGAGCAGGGTGTCATCGGGGGTGACGCGTTTGATGCGAACGAAGAACTCTTGTTTCTCGGTAAAAGCAGGGGTGCCTTGGAAGCTCATTTTGGTGTTGACTCCCACAGTAACGGTCTGCGTCCCCAGGGAGATAAGCGAGTCCTTCGGCTTTTGTTTCTGCAACAAGAAATACTCTAGCCGAGCTGTTTTCTCATCCGGGCTGAAGTGCGGAGTGACCCGTAGGAAGTAGTCAAAACTTACCATGACATAGTTGAAAGGACGCTGGCTTTTTAGATACCCAGCAAGCTGATCTGCCGTCCACACCCCAATCTCTGCCGTCGCATCCTTGAGGATCGCAATCGCGGGATAGGGCAGGAGTTCCACTTCCCCCTCGACTTTCGTCTGTATCCTGACCTCGGAAAAAGCAGGTAGTTTTTTTTCGATTGTGGGCGGTTTGGGTTCAACGTCCACCCGCGCCAGAAGCTTCTTCAGCTCCGCATGCCCTGCCAGAGTCGCGGTGACAGTGATCGTGCTCTTCGCATCATCGGGCAGGATCGTTTGAACACCTTGTGGACGTAGTATGTTCAGCATAAAGTAGGTGGGCGAGACATGGAGCAGCTCGTAGGTGACACGGGTGATGTCTCCGGCTTTTTCGACGGCAGCCTGCTTCAGGAAAATCAGCGCGGGGGGCGTTATCAGTAGCATCATTTTTTGTTCTCCGCTCTCTTTGATCTTCATTTTAGCTCAGGCTTCACTTTTGCGCTTTTTACCGTCTGCACGAGAGTCTCTAAAACCTCCCCTGCGGTCATTCCACGGTTAGGCCAATAATAGCGGGTAGTCATGAAAGCCGCCGTCTACACAGGAATGCCCATACCCGGCCAAAAAAGTACCACGGTCGAGGTGAGAGATGTCCCCGAACCAGCCCCTAAAGACGGGGAGCTGCTCCTAGAAATCGAGGCGTGTACGGTCTGTGGCACGGACTTACGGACGTTTCGACATGGCGATCCCAAGATTCAAGCACCGCGCATTCTGGGCCATGAGCTCTGTGCACGGGTGATCGAGAGCCGTGCACCCGAGGCAAATGTGAAGGTCGGGGATCGTGTCGCAATGTACACCGTGCTGGTGGAGAGTGCGGATCGTGGTACGGAGCGAGGGCGGGAGAACCTGGCGATGAACCGTCCTACACTCAGCTATCACTACGATGGTGCCTTTGCCCGGCGGATGGTGGTTCCGGCGCTTGGGGTGAGCAACCAATGCCTCTTTCTCGTTACCCGTGAGACGCTCCCCGAGCACCTCGCCCTTGCGGAGCCACTGGGAAGCTGCCTCAACGCCCACTCACGCCTCAGGATTGGCCTCAATGACACGGTTGTGGTGATCGGGGCGGGGCCGCTGGGGCTCATGCACGCCTGCCTCGCACGCCTGCAGGGTGCCCGAAAAGTCTTTGTGGTGGACACGAACCCAGTGCGTCTGGAGCTGGCAGAGCGCTTCAACATAGACGGCGCAATTCTCTCAGAAAGCACTGCGTCCCACCGTGAGGAGCTACGCCGCCTCACCGAGGGCCACGGAGCCGATGTGGTGATTGTGGCCACCAGCAGCAGTGTCGCACAGAACGATGCCCTCGATATTGCCGCCAAAGCGGGGCGCGTGAGCTTCTTTGCCGAGCTTCCCAAAACGGCCCCCACTGCCGCGCTCAATGTCAACCACATTCACTACAAAGAGCTGGAGATTACCGGCAGCTACTCTGAGAAGAAAAGTGACTTTCAGGCGGCGTTTGCGCTCCTGCACTCAGGCCGCTTTCCCGCCGAGAAGCTTATCACCCACCGCCTCCCCCTAGAGAAGCTCCATGATGCCTTCCCACTGATGGAGTCCGGCGAAGCTCTCAAGATCTGCATCACCCCGTAGACTTTCCCAGCATCACAGGCAGGAAAACGCCTCACCAAGCGCGAAACGGCTGGTATGGAAACAAATGATTTAACGGGCAAAGTTGCACTGGTAACCGGCTCCGGGCGTGGTCTCGGCCACACGATGGCGACTCAACTAGCCGCACAGGGAGCAATAGTGGCGATTCACGACATCTCTCGCGAGGCCCCCGCAGAGTTTGGCGAGCACGCGGACTTAGACGCGTCGGCAGTAGCGGCGGGCGCAAAGCTGGGGGTGATCGGCGATGTCTCCAACCCGGCTGATGTGACACGCTTTATCCGCGAGATCGAGGACAAGCTCGGCCCGATTGAGATTCTGGTCAACGCGGCGGGCGGCGATATCGCAGCGGCGGGTGGCAAGCCTAAGCCCAACGATGCTCTTGGAGTGAAGCTGGATGATATTCAGGCGATGCTGAGTCGCAACTTAGTCGGGACGATTCTGCTGTGCCAGGCAGTGGGCAATAAAATGGCTGAGTGCAAGAGCGGCGCGATTGTCAATATCGCCTCAATCGCGGCCCATGTGGGCCGCGACGACGGGGTGATCTATGCCGTGGCAAAAGCGGGGATTGTGGAGTACACGCGCTGCCTGGCCTACCAGCTCCGACCCCACAATGTCCGGGTAAATGCCATCAGCCCTGGCCCCACCCGAACCGCGCGCTTCGATGCCACCCGTCCTTTAGACCCGGCCATGACCATCACTGAGGGGACGCTGGATCGCTACGGGCTCCCCGAAGAAGTCGCCGATGGGGTGATCTTTTTGTGCTCCCCGGCAGCGCGCTTTATCTCTGGGCAAGTGCTCCGCGTGGACGGCGGTCTCCAGCTCTTTGCGGCTTAACGACTTCACGGCCCAGCAGGGGTCGCTACCACTTAGTTCACGATCCGTGTTGCGCCCGACGGTGGGATTTTTCTCTCGCTACCAGCCTGGCGCAACCCGATCTTCTGCCTACTTCCAGGCGACATTGTAGAATCCCGAAAATCCATCCTTGGGACTTTTAGAGATATGAATCGCCCCGCTCAGGCCATCCCCAATCGAACAAGACAATGTTCTTCGCAGGGATTGTGCCTTCCTGCGTAGAAAGTTCTCCTATGCAATACAACGCACTGGGAAAGATGGGCCTCTCAGTTTCGGCGCTGGGCTTTGGGGCTGCGCCACTTGGGGGGCCATATGGCCAAGTGACACAAGCCGAGGCGACGCAGGCTGTTCGGGTGGCACTGGATTTAGGGATCAATTTCTTCGACACCAGCCCCTGGTACCAGGCATCAGAAGAGGTTCTAGGCGAGGCGCTGGTCGGCGTGGCGAGAGAGAGCTATGTCCTCTGCACCAAGCTAGGCCGCTACCCCAGCACGGAGAAACCCAGCGGCGAGTTCGACTTCTCCGCCGCCCGCGTCCGCCAGAGCATAGACAACAGCCTCTGCCGCCTCAAGACCGATCAGCTCGATATCGCGCTCTGCCATGATATTGAGTTCGCAGAAGATTTTTCTCAGATTCTCGACGAGACGCTGCCAACGCTTCGTGAGTGCGTCGCGGCGGGAAAAGTGCGCTTTGTGGGTGTGAGTGGCCTGCCGCTGGCGATCTATCCCAAAGTATTGGATCAGACACCATTAGATGTTATTTTAAGCTACTGCCATACATCACTCAATGACAATAGTCTCTGGGATTTAATCCCGTACTTAGACGAAAAATCGGTCGGAGTGATCGGGGCCTCGCCGCTGGCGATGGGGCTATTTTCAGATACCGGGCCACAGCCCTGGCATCCCGCTCCCGAAGTGCTTCGGCTTGCTTGCCTAGACGCGCTGGCTTGGTGCAAAGAGAACGGCTTCTCGCTGGCAGAGCTGGCCGTGGCTTGGACACTGCAAAATGCGCCCGTCGCCACCACGCTGGTCGGGATGACAAATGAGGCACAAGTCCGGCAAAATAGCGCCGTTGTGGGAACTCTCCCCGATCCTCAGGCCATTAATGCGATTCAAGCGATCCTTGCCCCCGTCCAGCGCCTCACCTGGCCCAGTGGAAAGTTTCATTAACGTCAGCGTCACGACCAAAGAGAGCTGGTTCTTCGAGCTCCTGGGGGGCGTGAGTGTGCGTAGCAACTCGCGCCAGCTTGAGGATCTCGTGGGCAAGAAACCCGGTGCTCTACTGGCGCTACTCGCTCTCTCACCGGGACGCACCCGGCCCCGTGAGGAAGTCATTGATCTCATCTGGCCAGAAGTAGACTTCGACAACGCCCGCAACCGCTTCAAGCAGGCTCTCGCCGCCCTCCGAAAACAGCTAGAGCCTGTCGGGGTTGCGCCGGGAGCAGAGCCTCCGCAGTGCCGCTGTCGCCACCGAGCCGGTTGCCCGTGCCCAGCACCTGCGCACCGCACTGGCGCTCTACAAAGGCGAGTTTGCGTCGGGTTTCTACCTAGATGTGCTCCTCACCGAGCGAGAGAGGCTCTCCATGCTAGCACAAAGCGCACGTGAGCGTCTCACTGAGCTGGAGGGCACACACCCCACCGAGGCCGCTCTTCCCCTTGCAACAGTAGTTCCTGCGGTCTCGCTGCATCCCACCAACGCTTTCTTTGGCAGACGCGCCGAGCGCGATCACTTGGCATTTCTTCTCATGGAGCACCGCCTCGTGACGCTTCTAGGGCCGGGTGGTACGGGAAAGATACGACGGATACGCTGCTGGTGCTGGATAACTTCGAGCAGCTCGTTGCCACTGGCGGCCCCGAAGCACTCAGTGCCTTTACCAGGCACTTGAGATAGCGAACCGGAGTGGAATGAATGAGGAGATACTTGCACAACTACACAGAGTTTTAGGAAATCTACATACCTGGCAGGCTGGGCATGATCTCGCTCTCCGCTTCAGACAGCTCGAATATTCCTACCGTTCCCGGCAGTGGGCACAGTACCAAGAGTCAGGGCAAAAAAGTGAAGCGACTCTCCAATTTCTCCAGCGTCAGCTTGCAGCATCACTCCATAATCTCGGATTGCAGTTCTGCTATGAACATCGGCATGACGAGGCAGAGCCTTACTTCCAAGAAGCTCGAAAAATTAATCATATCCCTATCACGGGAAATATAGAATGACTAGCACTAAATTATCATTCATTGTCAAATATTTACACTCAAATAGGATTAATGCAGAAATACGAAGCAAATATAATACTATTTTTTCGAACAATCACTAATTTATTTATTTAGAATAATTAACGATCTATTGCATTTTTTATTGTCTGTTTTCTTTTTTGTTACTATAAGTATGCTCTGTTTGAGGAGCGATATGAAGAAGCTGCCCAGTTTCAGGGAGCAGCATATAGTCTTCATGAGCAATGGGAAATCAACCTTGACAAAGATGACAGTCACCTACGGCCTCAGATCAATTTACGGGAAATTCTCGGCGTGGCTCGCTACGAGCTACTCTACGAAGCGGGGGCACAGGCATCGCTAGAGGCTCTCCAAACCCTCGCGGCGGGTTTCCATACGCCCGCGCTACGGCAGAGGCAAGCCCAGTAGAACTCGACTAGTGCTACAATAAGGGCAATCATGCAACACCGCTTTTTTACCGCCTCGCTTCTTGCCCTACTTCCTGCCGCCGCCTTTGCCCA
Source organism: Armatimonadota bacterium (assembly GCA_026392155.1). GTDB lineage: Bacteria > Armatimonadota > Armatimonadia > Armatimonadales > Armatimonadaceae > Armatimonas. The sequence continues at coordinate 34,794 of JAPLCP010000192.1, forward strand.
GCCACTCTCTGCGGAAGCCAAGACAAAAACGCTAGAGACACTCCAGCAAGCGATTGCGCGCCGGGCTTTTGTGCCTGGGGTCGATTTTTCCAAGCTCCCCGCCGCACTCGAAAAACGCCGCCCCGAGCTGGATAAGGCCGAGGACATGCGCGCTTTTGCCAATACGGTCAATCTGGCGCTCCGCGACTTTGGCATCAGCCACATACGCCTCCTCACCCCAGCGGCCGCTCAGCAGCGGCGCACGGGGCAGACGCTAGGCTTTGGCCTCGGCATGCTCCCTAGCACGGAGGGTATCACGGTCTCCGCACTCGCTCCGGGAAGCCATGCCGCTGGAATCGGGCTTTCGGTGGGTGATACGATTCTGGAGGTAGAAGGGCAGCCAGTCCGCAGTGCCACAGCCGTGGAGCAAGATGGGCGAGAGACGAGCTTGCTGACCATCAAGCGCAAGTCAGATGGAGCGCAAAAGCATGTCATGCTGCTCCGCAAGCCCTACTCCACCGACCGCAAGCCCACTCTCACCTGGCCTGCCCCAGGAGTCGCTCGCTTCATGCTCCCCAGCTTCACCCGTGGCTACAGCCAGCCTGAAGTTGAAGCACTGTTTGCGGAGGCGGCGAGCAAGAAAGCCAAGGCGCTGATCGTGGACTTGCGCAGCAACGGCGGCGGACTGGTCAACAACTCCTCCCATCTTCTCTCCCTTCTGCTTCCTCCCGAGACGCCCACCGGTGTCAGTATCACTCGTGAGATCGCGGCGGAGTACAAAGCAAAAACAGGCAAAGAGAGCACCGACCCCGTGGAGATCGCCAAGTGGAAAGGCCCAACACGTAAGACAAAAGCCACAAAGCAGCCGCCTTTTACCGGGAAAGTGGTCGTGCTCATCAACCGGGGCTCCGCGAGCGCCAGTGAGATTGTCTCGTCGGTGCTGCGTGAGGAGCGGGGTGCCAAGCTGGTCGGACAGCCCTCAGCGGGGGCAGTGCTCACCTCGATCTTTGCGCCTCTGCCCACCGGCTTTGATGTCCAGCTCCCCCTGAGCGACTACATCACCCCACGTGGCGTCCGGCTGGAGAAGAACCCTGTCAAGCCCGATGTGACTGTCACCGGAGCGCCCACCCGCGACGAAGCCACCGACCCCTATATCCAGGAAGCGATCAAAATCCTCACCGCCAAAAAATAGCTTTCCTATACCTCCCCTTCCAATCATAATGGGAGGGGGAGTCATCCTTACCTATGGTGGAGTAGCACAATAAGGTGGCGTTATCGCCGCTTGACTACTCGTATAAAAGAACCCTGTTCCCGCTAGAAATTTTCCATTTTCAGGATAGACAAAAAAGCTAATACGACGATCTTTACGTTCAGTACCGACTTTCTGGTTTTGAATATTATTTACAGAAAAGCCTATCGGTTTAGCACTTCCATCGGCAATCTTTACCTTTATTGTTTTTGCCATATTAATATCAAATTTTTCCATCTGTCCCAGAAGACACTCAAATGCGGGATTCATGATACTAAAAGGCAAACCAGGACTTGTAAGGTTTTCGACTTTAATATTTTGCGCGAAAGTAAAAAAAGGTTGCAGTTCAGCTCCCCATTGAAGACCTCGGAAGTCTTCTGAGAGACGTTGCAGTTGCCCTGAGCTTAAACGAGGACAATCCCTAAAAAATATACTAGCGGGCAATAAGCCATCTGCATCGCTTGCAACTGCTTTTCTAAGTCTACGCACCGTTGACCAAGATGGACGCAAGCGGTCTTCATCAAGAAATCGAGAAATATGATTTAACAAAAGTATGTTTTTATGTGTCTTATTTTGGATCCCCAATTTTGCATCAAGAAATAGCAGGAATTCTTTTAGTTCTTCACCTTGGTACATTTGTACATTTTGTGGATTCTTCCCAACTTTCAGTCGAGCAATTACAGATCCAGAAAAACGATTTATTGTATTAGCCATATA
>JAPLCP010000086.1 GCA_026392155.1 Armatimonadota bacterium
GAGTACGACCTGCTGATCTGCAACGACTGCGCCTACGCTGAGGTCGGCTACGATGGCTACCGGCCACCGTCGATCCTGCAAGCAGAGGGCGCAAAAGACGTCGCCATTGAGACGCACTCGCTCTCCAAGACTTTCAACATGACCGGCTGGCGCATCGGTTTTGCGGTGGGCAACGCCGATGCCATCGCGAGCCTCAATAAGATGAAGAGCAACATCGACTCCAAGCAGTTCTCCGCGATCTCCCGCGCCGCGGGCTGGGCGCTGCTCAACGCCGATAACTCCGAGACCCTGGCGCTCTACGACACGCGGCGCAAGCTGCTCATCGACGGACTGAACTCCTTGGGCTGGAACCTGCCCTACCCCAAGGCGGGCTTCTTCGTCTGGATTCCCGTCCCCGAGGGCCACGACTCCATGAGCTTCTCCAAGCTGCTACTGGAAAAAGCAGGCGTCTTGGTCATTCCCGGTGTCGGCTACGGCGAGTACGGCGATAAGTACGTCCGCATGAGCCTCACGATTGCCGGAGACAAAGCCGGTGAGCGCGTCACCGAAGCCATCGGGCGAATTCGCGAAGCACTGAAACCCGCCCTCTAGCTCCCGACGGGCGGGGGGGAGCCCCCCTACCCCCCGCCTGATAGGGAACAATAGGAAATCTCCTTACCATGGTTTTTTTAACACCAATAGCAATCCTCTGCACCTGGCAGATACCTGATGCCCCCTCAGTCGTGCCAGAAAGTAAATTTACTAAAGCAATTCAATTTCTATCTGAAAAACACAAAGTAGCGATCATTGCAGATACCTATGCAGGTCTGACATTTTCAGTAGATCCAAAATCACTCTCTGAAGTTTCGTTAAATGCAGCCTTAAAAAATTTATGCACAGCAAATAAGTATATCAGTGAATTCAGTAACGGGGTTTACCTACTAAGACGCCAAAACGGAGCGGGGATACGACAAGAGGAGTCAAAACCAGGGTATCCTTTTGCTTGGCAACGCGAAGGTAAAGCGCAGGTATTTCTCCCCAAAGGTTTGGAGTCACTGATTGCAGACCTGCCAGAATATGGTATTGAGACGACTGCTGTTTCATTACAAATGCTTGGCAGAGAGCTGACAAAAGCCGGACACCCCGTTCGTATCTCGCCCGAGATCGCCACACAGCGTGTGGTTGTGTGTGCTCCTCAGATTCGTATCCCTACTCTAATGGAGGCTGTAGGGAGGCTTTTCAACGCGACACCAGAGATTAACCTGAAGCGAAGCCCAAGGCAGGCAACACGGGAGAATTTTGAGGGACAGAACCTACCGCCCGATCTGGTTGCACGCCGGACGCTCTCGGCGGAGCTGATGGGTGACGTTTTAGACTCCCTCACGCCACAACAGAAGAAGGCCCGTGAGCGCGGCGAGTTCCTGGAGATGAAGCTGTCTACTCTGCCCGAGAAGCTCCGCGAGCGTCTCTCTCTCTACGTTCGCTTCTCCTTCGATGTCAGTAGCAAAGAACTGGACTCTCTAGGAACACCGGACTGGTCGAAGCTGGATAGGTTCGAAATTAGTTTGAAGCCACCTGGTACACCAGGGGAGCAAACCATCGGGGTCGGTGTGCTTCGCACCGATGGCAGCTATATCGTTTTTTAGGACGGGTTTATCGTCTCCCGTAGATCGCCGTCGCGATAGTTCCGTCGGCGGCGATCACCCCTCGGTACATTCCTGCCGTGTTGAAGGGAAGCGCCGCCTCGCCATTGGCCGCGAGCGCAATCACGCCGCCCGTCCCCGCTTCCAGCTCGCCATGAATCACCGCGTTGGCCGCGACTCCGAGCGATTCTCTGGCGTGGCGCATTCGGGCGGAGATCTCATGGGCGACCGCAGCGCGGATGAAAAACTCCCCGTGGCCCGTGGCAGAAATAGCGCAGGTAGCATCCTCGGCCCAGGTTCCCGCTCCAATCACCGGACTGTCGCCGATACGCCCGTGGCGCTTGTTGGTCATCCCGCCCGTGCTGGTAGCCGCCGC
>JAPLCP010000093.1 GCA_026392155.1 Armatimonadota bacterium
AGAGCGCGCCATCGCCATTGCCCGCCGCTCACAGTGCTTCTCCGATGCGATCTTCCGTCTGGAGCGCAGCCAGCACACCGCCGCCGCGGAGACCCTCAGAGTAGAGTGGGCACAGCTCCACGCCGAGTGGGGCGACTATGCTCGCGCGGTCTCCACGATTGAGAACGTCGAAACCGCCCGCCCGCTGGCAAAGCGCTGGGCAGAACGGGGAGCCGAGCTGGGAGGGGTGGGCGGAGCGCAGCTCCTGGCACGCCTTCTGATCTGGAGCGAGAACGAAAACGAGTCCGCGCCTTGGCGGGAGAAGGCAAGTGCCGTTGTTGCCGATCCACGCGCCGTTTCAGAGCGTACCTACTTACTTGGGCCGCTCTTCTTAGAAGGCAAGGATCGTCCCGAACTCTTACCACTATTCCGTGCTGGGCTCCGGGCTGTCCTCGCGGATCAGGGTTCAGGTGCAACAAATCTCCTCAAGCCCGACGTAGCGACCCGCTGGGCTAGAGCTGCAAAGCTCCCTGCGCTAGAGGCGGATCTTCCCGCACTGACTCCCAAGCCTCAGCCTGCACTTTTCGACCGCACCGAGCCGCTGGAGATCCGAATTGAGGGCGGCGATACGGGCACTGTCCCGATTGTGGACGCGGCGTATCTCCCGGACGGACGGACGCTGGCAGCATTAGGCGAGGCGGGGGTCTTGCTGCTCAGTCATGATGGGCGCATTCTCCATCGCTTCGAGCTCCCAGCGACCTCTCTGGTCATCGGCAAGACCGGCGCACGGGCGATTGCGCTGGCCCACCGCGACGATAGCCAGAGGGTGCATGTGCTGGACCTAGGAACCCGAAAAACCACCGACTGGGGCGAGCTCTCGCTGCTCTGCTGGGAGACGGCACTCAGTGAGGGCACTTGGCGGGTCGCACGCAATGGCCAGCTTCTGACGCTCGACACGCTCTCTCCCACGCCAAAAGCGCTCACGATCACCCAGACCAAAGAGCCGACTCTTGCCCTCAGCCCCGGCAGCGGGGTTCTGAGCCTAGACGATGGTCGTTTTGTGCTCTGGACCGAGGCAGCGCCCACGCGCCGCCAGGAGATTCCGTTCTCCGGAGGAACATTTGAGCTCACCGACCAGAGTGTCTACTGGCTCCAGACCGACGATGACGAAGAGCTGAGCCTCTTTGGCGAGCCTGCCGTGGTGCTCTATGGCCAGACGGGGCCGCTCCACCGCAGCTGTGTGATTGGGGAACCCGGAGACACGCCTGCGGGGCTGGCCGCCATGCGCCTCGGGGTCAATGAGCTGACACTGAGTGCGCTGCGTGACCCTCTTGGCATCACGGCACTGGTGTGCTTTAGCACTGCCAAGGGCCTGCGTGGCCCCGTCCTCCAGCTCCGGCTCTCCGGGGCAGAGCGCGTGCGGCTACGCGCCACGCCTGAGGCCCTCACCCTCGCCGACTCTCAGGGACGTATTCTCGTGATCCATCCCGTCACCGGCCAGCTCGTGCGCGATCTGCGGGTTCGGCTGTAAACTGCGCCTGTTATGTCTATGACACCTCAACGGCAAATCACGCTCCGCTTTCTGGCGGAGCCCACCGATGTGAACTTCGGCGGAAAAGTCCACGGCGGCGCGGTGATGAAGTGGATTGACCAGGCGGGCTATGCCTGCGCCGTGGGCTGGAGCGCCCACTACTGCGTCACGGTCTATGTCGGCGGCATCCGCTTCGAGCGCCCGATTATGATTGGCCACGTGGTGGAAGTGGCCGCCAAGGTGATCTACACGGGCCGCACCAGCATGCACCTCGCCGTGGATGTCTCGGCAGGCGACCCACGCTCAGGTAGCGTCTCCCTCACCACGCACTGCCTCATGGTCTTTGTGGCAATGGACGAGAACAATAAGCCCATCGCCGTGCCCAAGTGGACTCCCGAGACCGACGAAGACCGCACGTTAGAGCGCTACGCCACCCGCATGATGGAGCTACGCCAGCAGATCGCCGACGAAATCCAGCCGCTCAAGCCGTAGTCCCGCCGATCAGAACGGCAGGACTGGATAGCGTCGCAGGCTCCGCTACAAAGGGCGTGCCGCCCATCAATCAAAGTAAACTCGGGATGGCCGGAACGGCCTTCGTAGCCGCAGGCTCTCCAGTCTGGCCGTTCTAATCGGCCGGAGCTCCAGTCCCGCCCCTCCAACGGGCGGGACTACCCCAACCATCCTCGGAGCGTCGCCAAGTCCCAGCAGTTGAGCACATCACTTGCTTCCAGCCCCGCGCGGCGGGCGATGCACAGACCCCACGAGAGATTGCCCAGCGATTTTGTCGAGTGGGCATCGCAGTTGATCGCGATCTTCACGCCCGCCGCCTTCGCTTTCTTCACGTGCTCGTCGCACAGATCCATGCGCTCGGGCGACGCGTTGATCTCCAGCGCTTTCCCGTACTTCGCCGCCGCCTGGATCACCGCGTCAATATCCAGCGCATACCCCTCGCGCTGGCCCATGATCCGCCCGGTCGGGTGCCCCAGAATGTCCACGTGCGGGCTGGCGAGCGCCGCGCAAATCCGCGCCGTCATCGCCGCCTCGTCCTCTTTGTAGCGCATGTGGACACTCGCCACGACAATATCCAGCTTCTCTAAAACCTCGTCGTCCATGTCCAGCGTCCCGTCCTTGAGGATGTCCACCTCCAGCCCGGAAAGAATCGCCAGCCCCCGCGCCGCAAACTCCGGGCGTAGGCTCTCGATCTCCTCCAATTGCGCCAGCACACGCTCGCGGCTAAGGCCATTGGCAATCGCCAGCAGCGGCGAGTGGTCGGTGATCGCAAGATACGCATAGCCCCGCTCCAGCGCCGCCTCCGCCATCTCCCGCACCGACGCCGTCCCATCCGACCAGGTCGTGTGCTCGTGAAGCTGGCCCTTAAAATCCGCCTCCGTGATGAGCTTAGGCAGCTTGCCCGCCTTGGCAAGCTCGATCACATCGGGCCAGTCGTACAGTTCTTCGGGAACTGCTTCCCATTCCCAGTTAAGCTCCTTCATAAATTGTTCGACCAACTCGTTCCCGCCAGCACAACGCAATGTAAAAACCTTCGCCGTGATGTTAGAGCCATGATGCTCTCCTTCAGCTACTTGTAGCCGCATCTCAGTTTCCATCCACTGGGGATTTTTCAACTTGAACTCTGCAATAGCAGCTTGGGCACTAGGGGTTGATGCTTCCGCGAGAACAATATGATTTCTTCGCGGGTTAATAGACTCCCGCCCCAGCCGTAGCTCTCCGGCGATCTCAACGCGCTCAACGCCCTCAACCTTCCGTAGCTCTGTCGCCAGCTTTTCGGCCAATGGCAAGGCCCAGCGTCTTGGCATCTTCTCGTTCAGGCGCTTCCAGGCTTCGATTTTCTCCAGCAACTTTGTCTCCTTGGCCGCGCCGAACCCGGCGACGGCTCGGACGCGTTGCTCGCGGCAGGCGGCTTCGAGCGCCTCGACACTCGTGACCTCCAGCGCCTCCCAGAGCGCCTTGGCGGTGCGCGGGCCGACACCAGGGACACTCGCCATTTTCACAACGCCTACAGGCACCGAGTCCTTGATGCGCTCCCAGATCGCCGTCGTTCCCGTGGCGAGAAAGTCCGCCGTCTTGCTGGCGATGGCCTCGCCAAAGCCGGGAAGCTCGCGTAGCTTGCCACGCTCGTGGATGGTCGCGAGGTCGTCTTCGAGGTCGTCAATCGTCTCGGCGGCGACACGGTAGGCGCGCACTTTGAAGACATTCTCGCCCTGGATCTCCAAAATATCCGCGATGGCTTCGAAGCGCCGCGCGATCTCGTAGTTGGTCATGGGGGGATTGTACCCTCCTCCGTTTTCCCTCCTCCGTTTTCCCTCCTCCCAATCCTGGGAGGAAGGGGAAACGGAGGGGGTTCCGGAGGCCCATTCATGGGTCTTGCCGACCACCCAAAGGGTACCCGGCGGGCCGATTTAGCCGCCCAACATGGATAATGATACGCCCAAAATCCGGGGTAAAATGCCACATGGCAGTGCAGCAGAAACAGAAGAAGCCCACCCCACGAAGTTTCCGCCTTACCGTGGCGGATTGGGGACTGATGGTCGTGCATCTGATTCCGGGGGGCTTCTTTGCCACCCTCCTCCTGCCGTACCTGCGGCACTTCCCCTTCCCACTTGGCCTCCCCTATGTTCTCATCGCGGCGGCTCTTTCACTCGCCACCTTGGGCTATCTGGGAGCCAGCCTCACCCTGCTGCTCCGTCTTCGCCGTGCTGCCGCTGTCTTAGAGCTTCTCTGCACGCTTGCCTGGTGGTGCGGCGCTGCATACTTTTGGCTTGAGACGACTCCCGATCAGCGTCTCCATCCCCTCATGCTTGTCTGGGTTGGAGGGATGGCTCTGATCGGAGTCTTTCATCTCCTGATTGCAAGCTGGCTCTGGCGCTTTCGGCATGAGGAGGAAGAGTAGCCGATGTTACAGCAACAAAAACAGCGCGAGCTGCCAACCAAGAAAGCACGCCTTCATCCTCTGGAGCTCGTCCTTGGGTGGGTAAACCTCCTCTTTGGGAGCATCAGTTTTCTGTTCTTTTGGCTTCGGTACTACCAAGACTGGTCCAGATACCGAGGCCAAATCGCCATATTGGCCGTTTTTGGGGCTGTTCTGCTCGGAATACTGCTCGCAGCGCTTGCCGGTCTTTTTGTCCTCTGTCGCGCACGTCGGCTGGCGCGGGGGATGTTATATGCTGCCCAGCTTCTTACGATACTCATACTTGGCATCATCCTCTACTATCGCTGGGACAACTACGACCAAGCGATGTGGATTGAAGTTGTGAGTATATTCGCGACAACACTCTGGTTCTTTGGGTTTGCGTCGTTTATCAAAAAGCAGGAGGAGAGTGAACGAGACTAAGCGAAGAGTAGTGCATGCTGACCGAGACCCAACGGGCCACGCTGGCCGCTTTTGCCGATCTGATTGTCCCGCCCGACGATGCGCCGGGTGGTGCGGAGGCGGGAGCCGTGGCGTTTGTGGAGGACTTGCTCAAGCGCGAGCTGGCTCCTCGCGCTGCCGAGTACGCCGCGTTTTTGGATGTGCTGGCAGAGAGTGGGAGGGAGTTTTTGCCTGAGCTAGTCGCCTCCCCGATCTTCAAGCTCGCCGTGGAGACGATTCAAGAGGCGTACTGGACAAGCGAGATGGGCAAGCAAGCCGTTGGCTTTGTGGAAAAAGATTGACAGGCCAAACAAAGCGCGGTATGCTGTTCAGGTTGTCTGGCGCAGGTGAGGCCGTCGTCAGACAGGACAAGATTTTGTGCCGCAGAGGCGGAGGAGGATTGGAGTCGGCAAGACGAAGCAAGCGCTAGTTTTTCATCGAACCCCTTCCCTGCCCTGCGTGTGACGATCCCGTCCAAACCGCGGGGTTTTTGTTTGCCCCAGAATAAAGCATTCCCCTGCTGTCTTTAAGGCAGTAGTGAAAGAAAATCAGGAGCTTAAAGGCCGTTTATGCCAACCATCAGTCAGCTAGTGCGCAAGGGACGAAAGCGCGTTATTAAGAAGAGCAAGTCGCCCGCCATGAAGGGAAACCCGCAGAAGCGCGGCGTTTGTGTCGTCGTCCGTACGATGACCCCTAAGAAACCTAACTCTGCCCTTCGCAAGATCGCCCGTGTGCGTCTCAGCAACGGAATCGAAGTCACGGCCTACGTGCCGGGCATCGGACATAACTTACAAGAGCACTCCGTCGTCATGATCCGCGGCGGTCGTGTCAAAGACCTACCCGGTGTGCGCTACCATATTCTGCGCGGTACTCTGGATACACAGGGCACCAAGGACCGCAAGTCCAGCCGCAGCAAGTACGGCACCAAGCGGCCTAAACCAGGCGCAGCAGCGGCTCCGGCGAAAGGAAAGAAATAAATGCCACGTAAAGGCTCTATCCCCCCCCGCCGTATCGCGCCGGATCCCATCTACCACCAGGTAATGGTCTCCCGCTTTATCAACCGACTCATGCTCGATGGCAAGAAGTCGGTCGCAGAGAAGATCTTCTACTCTGCACTGGAAAAAGTCGAGGCCCGCGCCGGTCGTCCCGGTATCGAGGTCTTCAACGACGCTCTGCGCAACGTCATGCCTGTCGTCGAGGTCAAGCCTCGTCGTGTCGGTGGTGCTACCTACCAGGTGCCTATCGAGGTCAAGTCGCCGCGTAAAGAGGCCGTGGGCATCCGCTGGATGATCACGTTCGCTCGCCGCCGTAATGGCCGCAGCATGGTGGACAAGCTCTCTGCGGAGATCTTAGACGCTGCCAACAAGCAGGGCGGCGCGGTTCGTCGGCGTGAAGAAGGCTTTAAGATGGCTGAGGCCAACAAGGCATTCTCACACTATCGGTTCTAGGTGGCTTAACAAAGCCCTCGCCGCCTGGACCGAAAAGGCCAGGCGGCGTTTCGCTGTCTGGTAGATTTCAGGGTCGAAGTAGGGCAGACATCGGAAGGAAACAGGAAAAATGGCAAGAGACTACTCTCTCGAAAATACGCGAAATATCGGCATTGCTGCACACATTGATGCAGGAAAGACCACGACCACAGAGCGTGTCCTACTCTACACCGGAGTCAACTACAAGATCGGTGAAGTCCACGACGGCACCGCCACCATGGACTGGATGGAGCAAGAGCGCGAGCGCGGTATCACGATTACCTCCGCTGCGACCACTTGTTTCTGGGGTCTGGACGGCTACGACGAAAAAGAGGACAAGAAGAAGTTCGATGATGGCGCACGTAAGAACACGCACCGCATCAACATCATTGACACCCCCGGCCACGTCGACTTTACCGTTGAAGTAGAGCGCTCGATGCGCGTCTTAGATGGCGCGGTCGCGGTGTTCTGCGCCGTCGGTGGTGTGCAGCCGCAGTCCGAGACCGTCTGGCGCCAGGCCAATAAGTATAAAGTGCCCCGCGTTGCGTTCGTCAACAAGATGGACCGCGCCGGTGCTGACTTCTTAACGGTCGTTCGCCAAGTCAAAGAGCGCCTGGGTGCCAAGCCCGTGCCGCTTCAGCTCCCGATTGGTGCCGAGGCAGACTTCAAGGGCATCGTGGATCTGATCACGATGAAGGCCTTCAACTACTCCGATGACTTCGGCAAGAAGCCGCTGGAAGTTCCGATCCCTGCCGAGATGCGCGACCAGGTGGACGAGTACCGTGCACTCTTAGTCGAAGAAGCCGCCAGCATTGACGAGACCCTGATGGAGAAGTACTTGGAAGGCGAAGAGCTGACCATTGACGAGATCCGTATGGCGATCCGCAAGGGCACTCTCTCCATGGAGATCACCCCGATGATCTGTGGCTCCGCGTTCAAGAACAAGGGCGTCCAGTCCATGCTCGATGCGGTGATCTACTACCTGCCCTCACCGGTAGACGTAGACGCAGTGCCGGGGATCAACCCGGACACCGAGGAGGCCGACGAGCGCAAGCCGGGCGACAACGAGCCGTTCTCTGCGCTTGCCTTCAAGCTCATGAACGACCCGCACGTCGGAAACCTGACGTTCTTCCGTGTGTACTCGGGCACCCTCACCAAGGGCAGCTATGTCTACAACGCCACCAAGGGCAAGAAAGAGCGCGTCAGCCGCATCCTTCAGATGCACGCCAACAAGCGTGAGGAGATTGATGTGGTGTACTCGGGCGATATTGCCGCCGCTGTGGGTCTTTCCGACACCACGACGGGCGATACGCTGGCCGATGAGAAGAAGCCGATCATCCTGGAGTCCATGAGCTTCCCAGAGCCGGTTATCGAGATGAGCATCGAGCCTAAGACCAAGGCCGACCAGGACAAGATGGGTGTCGCCCTCCAGCGACTCTCCGCCGAGGACCCGACCTTCCGTACGTTCACCGACCAGGAGACCGGCCAGACCATTATCCGTGGGATGGGCGAGCTTCACCTGGAGATTCTCGTGGACCGTATGCGTCGCGAGTTTAAAGTGGAGGCCAACCAGGGCACTCCGCAAGTGGCGTACCGTGAGACGATCACCGGCAGCGCAACCGAGCGTGGTTTGTTCAAGAAGCAGACCGGTGGTAAGGGTAAGTTCGGCGACTGTACGCTGATTGTCGAGGCCAACGAGCAGGGTAAGGGCTTCGAGTTCATCAATAAGGTGGTCGGTGGTGCGATTCCGCGTGAGTTTATCCCCGCGGTCCAGAAGGGCTGCGAGGCGACTCTGCTCCACGGCGTTCTCGCAGGCTACCCGGTGGTGGATGTCAAGGCGACTGTCATTGACGGTTCCTACCACGACGTTGACTCGGACGAGATCTCGTTTAGAGAGGCAGGCCGTATGGCGATGCGTGCGGGGATGCAAAAAGCACAGCCCGTGATTCTGGAGCCCATCATGGCCGTGGAAGTGGTCACGCCCGATCAGTTCCTCGGGGACGTGATCGGTGACCTGAACCGCCGCCGTGGAATGATCGAGTCGCAAGAGACGCAGATGGGTGGAATTCGCGCCGTCAAGGCCAAGATTCCGCTCTCGGAGATGTTTGGCTACATCAGCGACCTGCGCTCGATGACCCAAGGCCGCGCCTCCTCGACCATGGAGCCTTCGCACTATGAGATCGTCCCCCGGAACGTCGGTGAGGACATCATGGCAAAGTCCGGTCGTAAGGGCAAGGGCGGCGACGACGAGTAGGCTCGTCCCGTCTCACTCAGCAAAAAAGTCCCAGGAAAATTCCTGGGACTTTTTTTGTCCGAACCTTGCAAATATTCCAGGTATACGATACAGTCTAAACATCGGGGCCTCAGAGACATCGGGGCCTCAGAGACATCGGGGCCTCAGAGACATCTTTAGGAGTGTAGAAATGAGCTCGCCCCAAAAACTTTCTGATGTCAAATTTATTGGCTATGGAAGTATCATTGGCATCTTGTCAGGCTTATCAGTATGGCATTACCAACATAATCATCAAGTAGAGATGATTTCTTTGCCACCACATATAAACCGTCATAATATGGTACTGCCTAATGATTTTTTTCGGGGTAATTTAAGCTCGCCATTTACATTAAT
>JAPLCP010000164.1 GCA_026392155.1 Armatimonadota bacterium
AATATATATAAGACCTAAATCAAATTAAAACACCATATATTCTTTATAAATCATATATTTTATCACAATTATAGTATAATATGCCATAATACTGCCATTAATACCAGTCAAAATACCGTGAAAATCCAATTTCCTATAAAGAATGTCACTTCCAAGAGTGCAGTGTCCTCAAGGGGTGAGCTTACTTTGCCTGCAATATTCTAATAAGAAAGTCGAATAGCCTCGTTTAACACTGACGTCAGCGTTCCACTACCGCTAAAGTAGATTCACTTAATCATATTGCGACCATTTCCCCATGGATTTCTATGAAACGGCTCAGAGAGCCCCAAAAGCGGTGTGGCTCCCTGAGCGACCTCCCGAATAACGCGAGTTTAGTCGGGTACAATGGGCACGCTATGAACCCCGACTTGCCTGTCACGAAGCTCAAAGGAATCGGGGAGAAGCTGGCGGAGACGCTCTGGAAGCTGCAGATCCGGACGCTCCGGGACTTAGTCGGGCACTTTCCACGCCGCTACGAAGACCGGACGCGCTTTGTGAAGATCGGCGATGTCCGTGACGGTGAGTTTGCGACGATTCTAGGCAAAGTGACCGCGGTCGAGAACAAGCCGCTGCGCAATAAACTCGTCATTACCAAGGTCACGCTCGATGATGGCTCCAAAGTGGTGGCGTCGCTGACGTGGTTCAACCAGTGGCGCATGAAGGCCACTTTTGAGAAGCTGATTGGCAAGCAAGTCGTAGCGTATGGCCAGGCCAAGCGCCGCTACGCCCCCGAGCTAAACTCACCCGAGTGGGAGGCCATTGACGAAGACGGAGCCGTAGACTCGCTCGCCATTGGCCGCATTGTGCCGGTCTACCCGCTCACCGAGGGCCTCTCCCAGACACGCCTGCGCCGCTTTGCCTACGAGGCCGTGAGTCTCTGCGCCGGCGAGTTTGCCGATTCCCTACCCGAGTCGCTACGCAAGCGCCGCAGCCTGCCTGGAATCGAGGCTGCACTCCGCAATATCCACTATCCCGAGAGCGACGAGGCGCTTCAGGCGGCCCGGCATCGGCTGGCCTATGAAGAGCTGCTTGCGCTCCAGATACTCGTCGCAGAGAAGAAGCGGGAAGTGGCACGTCAGCCGGGGATTACGTTTCCCGATGCCATCGGCCCCGTGATGGAGCTGCGCACGGTGCTCCCCTTCACCTTCACCAGCGCTCAAGACCGGGTGATCGCGGAGCTGGGAAACGACATGGCCTCGCACACCCCGATGAATCGCCTCGTGCAGGGCGATGTGGGCTCCGGCAAGACTGCCGTGGCGATGGCCGCGATGACCATTGCGGCGCGGGGTGGCTACCAGGCGGCGCTCATGGCCCCCACCGAGATTCTGGCAGAGCAGCACCTGAAAAGTATCCGCCCCAAGCTAGAGGAGCTGGGCCTGCGCGTGGACTTGCTCACCGGCTCGCGGCCCGCCAAAGAAAAAGCCGCTGTCAAGGAGCGCTTGCTCAGCGGCGAGACAACTATCGTGGTCGGCACCCACGCACTGATCCAGGAAAGCGTCGGGTTTCATAAGCTCGGCCTGGTGGTGATTGATGAGCAACACCGCTTTGGGGTGCTCCAGCGCGCCGCCCTCTCGGATAAAGGCGTCCGCCCGGATGTGCTGGTCATGACCGCCACGCCGATTCCCCGCACGCTCACACTCACGGTCTACGGCGATTTAGATGTCTCGATTCTCGATGAGCTGCCGCCGGGCCGCAAGCCGATCCGCACGCACTGGAAACGGCGCGCCGAGCAGGACAAAGTCTATGCAGGCATTAAACAGATGGTGACCCAAGGTCGCCAAGCCTATATCGTCTGCCCACTGGTCGAAGAGTCTGAGAAGCGCGAGGCGAAAGCGGCCACACATCTGGCGGAGCACTTAAAAGCCCATGTCTTCCCCGAGCTCTCGATTGGGCTGCTTCACGGGCAGCTCAAGTCCGATGAAAAAGACGCGGTGATGGAGGCGTTTCGTAAGAACGAGCACCAGATATTAGTGGCGACCACGGTGATTGAAGTGGGCGTAGACGTTCTCAATGCCGCCGTGATCGTGATCGAGGACGCCGACAACTTTGGCCTGGCCCAGCTCCACCAGCTCCGAGGCCGGGTCGGGCGCGGCGAGCACGCGTCGTTCTGTGTGCTCCTTTCTGACCCCAGCACGCCCGATGGCACGGCCCGTATGGAGGTGATGTGCGCCACCAGCGACGGCTTCGTGATCGCGGAGGAAGATCTCAAGCTGCGCGGCCCTGGTGAGTTCTTCGGCACGCGCCAGTCCGGCATCCCGAGCCTAAAAGTCGCCGATGTCTTGCGCGACCAAGATATTCTCCTCGAAGCCCGCACCGATGCCTTCGACCTCCTCAACCGCGACCCGCAGCTCACCCGCCCCGAGCACCAGCTCCTCGCCCAGGCCGTCGCCACTCACCAACGCGCCGCCGAAGCACTGCAGATCGGATAAACTGAGCGGAGGAGAGTGACTATGCGAGGAACCAAACTCACGGTATCTATCAAGGCGGTGGCGTTTGCCATCAAGGGGAACTTGCCCGAGGACATTAAGCTGGAGCGCCTACGGCTTTTTCTGGATCAGGAGGCGACACGCAAGGGTATTCGTCTTGACACCGATGAGCCGATGCTACAGGGGCTGGTGGACGGCAAGGACGAGTTCTACTTCTACAATGGCCCCAAGGGCCGTCCTCTCGCCCTCCCCGAGCTCCCTGACCAAGTCTGATTGCCAAACGCTAATTCATGACCAATAAACCCGACTGGCTCCCCTACGCCGCCCCGATGGTGCTTTTTCTGGTGCTCACCGCGCTGGAAGGTAAGCTTCCCCTCGCGCTCTATCCCTTCGTCTACGGCATCAAGGCACTGCTCGTGCTGATTGCGCTGCTCGTCTGTGCCCGCGCTTGGAAGAGTGAGCTTCGCTGGGACGCAAAAGCCGTGGGACTAGGCATTTTTGCGGGGTTGCTTGGGCTGGGTCTCTGGCTAGGGCTGGACGCACTCCAACCAGCGGGATGGTCTATTGGAACGCGCACGGCCTACAACCCTTTCAAAGAGATTGCCAATCCGACGCTTCGGTATAGCTTTCTCACGGTGCGCTTTATCGGGCTGGCGCTTCTCGTTCCGGTGATGGAGGAGATCTTCTGGCGCTCGTTTCTGCTGCGCTTTGCCACCGACCAGGAAAAGTGGAAAGAGCTGCCACTGGGGCAGTTCTCGCTCGCGGCATTTGGGATCGTCGCAGGGCTCTTCGCCCTCGCACACCCGGAGTGGCTGGCGGCGATTGGCTACGCCGCGCTGATGGCGGGGCTGCTACGCCACACGAAATCTCTGCTGGCTTGTGTTGTGGCGCACGGAGTTACGAACGCCGCGCTGGGGATCTACGTGCTCAAGACAGGCTATTGGCACTACTGGTAAAATAGAGCCAAGAGTGCGCTCTACGCCACGGCGGGAATCGCGGAGTACTGGATCGTGAATCTGCAAGATCGCCAACTAGAGGTGCACCGCCATCCCCAAAACGGCATCTGGACACAGACACAGGTCGTCGCGGCAACCGGAAGTATCGCGCCACTTGCCGCTCCGAATATGCCCGTCACCGTCGCGGACTTACTTCCCTAGCTCTCCCCTCCTTTCCCGTTATCGGGAGGAGGGGCCGGGGGAGGAGGGCTTTCGGGTACACTCTAGCGACATGGCGACGATTCTTGGTATTGACTTAGGCACGACAAACTCTCTGGTGGCCGTCGTAAAAGACGGGGTTCCCCAGGTACTCGGGGGGCTGGTGCCCTCCGTGGTGTACTTCCCCGAGGGCGGCGCGACGCCGCTCGTGGGCGTGGACGCACTTCCCTTTCTGACCTCCCACCCGACCCGCACGATCTACTCGGCCAAGCGGCTGATGGGCAAGGGCGACGGCGATGCCGAGGCACTCCGGGGCAGCCTGCCTTACTTACTGACTGGCGGTTGCCAGATCGTGCTGGGAGATCGGCTCGTCAGTGCGCCAGAAGTCGGGGCCTGGGTGCTGCGCGAGCTCAAAAACAGCGCGGAGAAAGCGCTGGGCGAGGCGGTGACGAAAGCCGTGATCACGGTTCCCGCCTACTTCAATGACTCCCAGCGCCAAGCTACCAAGGATGCCGGAGAGCTAGCCGGTCTAGAGGTCATCCGCATCGTCAACGAGCCCACGGCGGCGAGCCTTGCGTATGGCCTGCAGAACACCAAAACGGCGACTATCGCCGTCTTTGATCTGGGCGGTGGGACCTTTGATATCTCGATCCTGCGCCTAGAAGACGGTCTCTTTGAGGTGCTGGCCACCGGCGGCGACACGCGCCTCGGTGGCGATGACTTCGACGATGCGCTAGTGGCGTGGCTGAAGGCACGAGCGAACCTACGCCTCACCGAACCCGCCACACTACGCCTTGCCGCAGAGAAAGCCAAGCGTGAGCTGAGCGAGAAAACCTCGACGGATTTTCTGGGCATCGCTCTCACGCGCGAGGACTTTGACGAGGCAATCGCGCCCCTGATCGAGCGGACACTCGCCGCCTGCCGCCAGTGCCTCACCGATGCGGGGCTGAGCGCTTTGGAAATCGCCGAAGTGGTATTGGTCGGCGGCTCAACGCGCGTGCCTGCCGTTCAGAGTGCCGTCGGGCAGCTCTTTGGGCGGACGCCGCACACGCATCTCAACCCCGATGAAGTGGTCGCGCTGGGGGCCGCGCTCCAGGCCGATATCCTCTCCGGCAACCGCGACGATTTGTTATTGCTAGACGTGACGCCGCTCTCGCTGGGGATCGAGACCATGGGCGGCGCCGTAGAAAAACTCATCTTCCGCAACTCCAAGATCCCCAGCACGGCAAAAGAAGAGTTTACGACCAGCGTGGATGGCCAGACAAAAGTGCTGCTTCACGTGGTTCAAGGCGAGCGCGAGCTAGCCGCCGACAACCGCTCGCTCGCCCGTATTGAGCTGACCGGCGTCCCACCGCTGCCCGCTGGTGTCCCCAAGATCGAAGTCCAGTTCCTGCTCGATGCCAATGGAATTCTCCAGGTCAGCGCAAAAGAGCTGCGCTCCGGAGTCGCCACGGAGGTGCGGATCAAGCCCACCTATGGCCTCGACCAGTCCCAGGTCAAGCAGCGCGTCCGCGACTCGTTTCTCCACGCCGACGAAGACTTCGCCGCCCGCATGGTCGCCGACATGCGCACCGAGGCCCAGTCCGCGATTCTGGGTGCGCAAAAGCTCCTGCCCGGCTACGAAGGCGACGACAAACCCGCCATCGAGACAGCCCTCGCCGAGCTGATCGCCGCCAAAGAATCCGGCACCGACCATAACCTCATCCGCGAGAAGATCGAAGCCCTCGACAAGATCGGAGAGAACCTCGCCGCCAGCGCCATGAGCGGGGTCGCCAACAGCCTCATCGCCGGAAAAACCCTCACCGAGGCAAGCGAGTATCTCGATGAGCGAAAGAAGGAGCAGTCGTAAGCGATGGAACTCCAACAGCTCTATGCCCACGCCACCCGCTGCCACACCACCCTCGCTCCCGTTCTCCACGCCCACCCCGAGCTGCTTCACCGGGAGTTTGTGACCACGTCGCGCTTCAACACAATCGCGAAGCTCCTCGTGCACTGCAACGGAGCAGAGGAGGGCTGGTACGCCCGTCTGATTGACAAGCCGTGGCCTCCGTCCTACGCAGATCGGGCTCCCAACGACTTGGAGAGCCTCCTCACCGACGCCGAGACGCTCCGCACTCAGACGCTTGCTTTCCTCGCCGCCTCCTCCCCCGAGAGCTTGGCGCAAGTCTTTACCGTCGCGCTTGGCCGCCCCACCTCTCTCACAGCCCAGGAAATCCTCTTCCACATCATCAACCACGAGCAGTGGCACCGCGCTCAGATCTACACGGCTCTCCAGAGCTTCGGGATAGAGCCCCCCAACCTGGACTATGTGTTGCTGAAAATATGACCATTCCCTTTGATTTCTTCGTCCTCGCAGCCGTCGCGGCGGAGCTTCGGGCGGCGCTGGTCGGGGGGCGGGTGCAGAAGGTGCAGCAGCCAAGCACCAATGAGATCATTCTCTCGACCTTCTCCAAGGCGGCAGGTGGGCGGCGCTTGCTCCTCTGCGTTGATCCCCACGCCGCGCGGGTGCACTTCACGCAGATCAAGCGGGACAACCCCACGCAGCCACCGGGGTTCTGCCAGATCGCGCGAAAGTATTTGGAGGGCGCATGGATCGAAGCGGTGGAGCTGCCGTTTCCTGACCGAGTCCTGCACCTGGTCTGCCACACGGTCGAGGGCGAGCGCGTGACCCTGATCTGTGAGCTGATGGGCCGCAACTCGAACGTGGTGCTGGTGAGCGGAACCAACACCGTGCGCGGCGTCCTGCGCCACGGCGGGGAGCGTGAGATGCACCACGGCGCGGCCTATAAGTCCCCCCCCGGAATCTCCACCGACGCGCCCTTTCTCTCCAAGTTCGCCGAGACGGAGTCCGCCTTGCGCCCCGAAGGCGAGCTACTCCAGCGGGCCGCACTCGGGCAGTTTTCGCCACACTCGATCCAGGGCGCGGACGGCCACACGGTCGGGGTCTGGGCCTTTGAGACCAAGAGCGTGGTCGGTTTTCCCCGCGAGAGCATCTCGGTCGCGCTGGACACGTTCTGGGCGACAAAGCTCACGGAAAAAGCTGAAGACAGCGCCGAGGCCGCTGCGGAGCGCGCCCGCCAGCAAGCTCTTGCCCGTGTTGAGAAGCAGCTCGCTGAGCTAGAGAAGACCTTTGCTGAGGCCGCCCTCGCCGACAAGCACGAGGAGTGTGGGAACTTGCTTCTGGCGCACCTGGCGCAATTCAGTAAGGGTGCAGAGAGTGCCGAGGTATCGGATTTCTACAACGACGGCCAGACACGCACGATTGCGCTGGATCCCAAAAAATCCCCTCACGAGAACGCCGAAGCCTGGTTCGACCGCGCCCGCAAGGCCCGCGACGCCACCGAGTACGCCACGCGCCGTAAAGTAGAGCTAGAAGCCGAGCGTGCCACGCTACAAACAAACGCCCCCCTCCCCCAACCTGCCTCCGCAGGATTGGCACCCAGAGGGTACCCGGGGGCCGGGGGAGGAGGGGCCGGGGGAGGAGGGAAACCGGGCGGCAAGAAGTTCGAGGGCCACAAGATTCGCACGCTCACGCTGGAGGGCGAGTGGACGCTCTATATCGGGGAGAACGCCACGAGCAACGACTACTTGCTCACCAAGGTCGCCGGGCCCAAGGATCTCTGGTTTCACATCCGTGGGGTCGCCGGCGCACACGGGGTATTGCGAACCAATGCCCACCCCGAGCGCGTCCCCGATGCAATTCTGCGAAAAGCAGCGGGACTAGTGGCCGCACGCTCTGGTGAGAAACACGCTGGATTGGTTCCTGTGGACTACACGGAGCGCCGCTATGTCCGAAAGCCGCGCGGGGCCAAGCCCGGGCAAGCAGTCTATACCATCGCAAAGACAATTGACGTCGAGCCGCAAGGTATGTAAAACACGGGTACAATGCCCGCATGAAATCGTATCTCCCTCTCTTGCTCCTGCCAGCGGTGGCAGTCGTCTTCACGCTCACAGAAGCGCAGTCTCGGGTTCAGGAAAAATCCGCCAAGACCATGGCCAAGGCCGCCGAGAGCCTGCTGACACTGCTCACGCCCGAGCAGAAAGCCAAGGCGACTTTTGCCTTCACCGATGCCGAGCGCACCAACTGGTACTTTGTCCCCCGCGATGATCGCAAGGGCGTGCAGCTCAAAGAGATGACGGCGGAGCAGAAAGCTGCCGCCATGGCGCTCCTCAAGACCGGGCTCTCGCAGAAGGGCTACACCAAGGCGACCACGATCATGGCGATGGAGAAGGTCTTAAATGCCATCGAGAAAGGCACCGGCCCCGTTCGCGATACCGAGCGCTACTTTGTCTCGTTCTTTGGGACGCCCCCCTTCTCGGCGAGCAAGCCCTGGGGCTGGCGCTTTGAGGGCCACCACTTCGCGCTCAATGTGACCCTGGTCGGGGGGAAGATCGCGGCGAGCCCGAACTTCTACGGCACCAACCCCGCGGAGATTCGCGTGGACGACGGCGGGATGAAGGGGACGCGTGCCTTAAAAGACGAAGAAGAGGCAGCCCGGGCACTCCTCGTCGCGCTCACGCCAGAGCAGCAAAAAACGGCGATCTACGACACAGCCGCTCCGAACGATATCTTCACTGGCAATAAAGTGAAGGTCGCGGCGCTGGAGGCAAAGGGAATCCTCTATAAAGACCTGAGTAAGGCGCAGAAGAAGCTCCTCGATGCGCTCATCGGGGTTCACACGGGCAACATGGCCTCCGAGCTGGCAAGTGCCCGCACCGCGAAGCTCAACAAATCTGGGAAAGACGCGATTCTCTTTGCCTGGGCAGGTGAGACCGAGGTGGGTAAGCGGCACTACTACCGAGTTCAGGGCCCGACATTTCTGATCGAGTACGACAATACGCAGAACAACGCCAACCACATCCACAGTGTCTGGCGGGACTTCGACGGCGACTTTGGTCAAGATCTGATCGCGGAGCATATCGCGAGCGAGAAGCACTAATGCGTGCGGTTTTTATCACCGAGCTGGGAGAGATCGAGGTGGAGCTGGACGCCAAACGCGCCCCAGTCTCGGTGAAGAACTTCCTGCGCTACGTGAAAGCCAAAGCCTACGACGGCGGGACGTTCTATCGCACCGTGACAACCACGCCGGACAACCAGCCCGATAAAACCGTCAAGATCAACGTGATCCAGGGCGGCGCGCGGGAGGGGTTTAAAGCCTTCCCGCCCATCGCTCTGGAGCGCACGAACAAAACGGGTATCAAGCACAAAGACGGCGCGATCTCCATGGCCCGCGACACGCCCGACTCCGCGACCGAGGCGATCTTTATCTGCGTGGATGATCAGCCCGAGCTGGACTTTGGCGGCAAACGCAACCCTGATGGCCAAGGCTTTGCCGCGTTTGGAAAAGTCGTGCGCGGGATGGAAGTTGTCAAGAGGATCCATAAGAGTAAGGCCGACGGCCAGAGCTTGACACCCAAGATCACAATTAAGAAAGTGGTTCAGAAGTGACGATAGAGAAACGCAAGCTGGGGCGCACGGGGCTGGAAGTCTCGGCGATTGGCCTGGGCGGCGCGGGAATAGGTGGGATCTACCAGAATACCGTGGCGGATCGTGACACGGTCGAGACGGTCGAGCTGGCACTGACGAGTGGGATCAACTTTATTGACACGTCGCCGCTCTATGGCGAGAGTGAGCGTCGGCTGGGGATCGCCCTGCGTGGCGTGGATCGCAAGAGCTATTTTTTGTCTACGAAGACGGGGACGCATCCCGACTACAAACAGGACTACTCGTGGGACGGGACACTACACACGGTCGAGAACTCTCTCAAGCTACTTGGGGCCGATTATTTTGATATCTTGCTCGTCCATGATCCCGACAAGATCGAGCCGGTCTTTGCCAAGCGCGGTGCGCTCGAAGCCTTGGAGTGGCTGCGCGAGCAAGGCGTCGTTAAAAATATCGGGCTGGGCCAGCGGCGGCACGATTTCCACAAACTGGCGATCAAATCAGGGCGCTTCGATGTGATCCTCACCTACAACGACTACCATGTCACCCGCACCACCGCGCTCACAGAGGGGCTGTTGGAGATCGCGGCGGAACATAACATTGGCGTGCTCAATGGCTCTCCGATGGGCCACGGGCTCCTCACCGGAGTTGATCCGCGCACGCTCCACACGCCGCACTTAGTGGAGCGGGATGCAAAAGCCGCCACCACGTTCTACGACTGGTGCCAGAGCAAGAAGCTCAATCAAAAAGCAGTCGTTCTCCAGAGCTGTCTAAAGCAGTCGCTGATCCACTGCACGCTGACGGGAGCCAAGAACAAGCAAGAGCTACACGAAAACTTAGAGGCGCTCCAAGACGAGATTCCGGATTATGTCTGGGAAGACCTCAAGGCACTCAAGCTCACAGAGGGACAAGTCTGACCCGCCGCCCGAGAGGATCGAGCTCAATCACCGAGAAGTGACTTAAAAAATTCATCCCCAGCAGGAGCCCGTGCTCAAAACCCGTCGCTGGGTTGTGGACTTTATCGAGAAACGAAGCCGCAGTCGCCTCAGAGTAGCTTGCGAGAAACCGACTCTCTGGCGTGAGCAGCTCATAGCCCACCGAGAGCGTGCGGCGCTCGATCTGCTTGTGTGACTGACCAATCCCCATCGTGGTTTGCAGGCGATCTCGGCGGAAGCGTGCGCTGAGCTGCGCACCTGCCCGAAGCGAGAAGAAGTCCTGAGTTGCGCCGGTGTCTAAGATCGCCCAGAGAGCAACCTCTCCAACTCTCCCCTGTCGCCGACAGCGCACCCCGATCACCGGCTGATCCGCAACAAAGTGCAGCGGAAGCGAGATGCCTGGTCCTTCGCGGAAAGCTGGCTTTTCGAGCAAGGTGAGCGTGTTCTGGCGCAGGTCAATCCGCTGCACCCGCTCTCCCAGAACCCGCCAGCCGATCAGCCCATCAAAGCCTCCGAGGTTGCCCGGTGCAGACTCAATTAGTAGCCGCCTTAGCTCTAGCTCCCCAATCTGAAGCCGCTCGCCACGGTAGAGCTGACCGGCACTCTGGCCCTGAATGCCGGTCAGTACAGTACTCGCCACAAATGCCGGCTGGAGCCGCGCCAGTGCCTGCGAGGTGAGCATACAGTGATGGCCGCCCCCCGTATCGTAGAGCAAGCGCATCGGCTGGCCCTCGATAAGGGCATCGAAGTAGATCATCCCACGCGGATCACGTTTGAAAGAGAGTGTCTGTACGGGTGGCAAGGGAGTCTGTGGGCAGAACATCCCCCCCTCGGGGAAGGCACGGCTCACAAAAGGCTGATTTTGCACACTCAGACGCAGGGGCTGGCTCCAGAAATCAAACGGATAGCCACGCGGCGCAAGGCGTGCCAGCGCGGCGACAACCTGCTGGGCTTCCTCAGGCGTGGCAGCGACAGCGAGCAAACCGAGCCAGCCCTCGGCGAGCTCAGGCCGTTGCTGCGTTGCACGGAGAAAGTGGCCATGTGCTTCGTCGCGGCTTGCCTTCCAGCGCAGTGCCACCGCCCCTAGGGCCACCAGCGGCCAGTAGGCGCTGGAGTCACGCGGGGCGGCCCACTCCGCGCTCTGCTGCGCGCGTTGTGGCTGTCCGCTCCGCAAGTACGCCAGCGCCAGAAGCCCCTCACCCTCAGGAGTTGGCGCGGTCACTTTCTCGCCCACCGTGAGCGCTTCCTGCCAGCGATCCAGCCGCAAAAGTGCGTGAAGCTCTCCTTCGTAGCTGTGTAGTGCTCTATAGCCTGACCTAGCCCGTGCAAACTCCCCTTTCTGAAAGAGGAGATTGGGGGCCAGCGGAGCAAGTATGGAGGCCGGGATCCAGGGCGTCTGTGGCATGTCCTGCTATTCTACCGCTCAGGGAAACGTCACAGAGCCCAGAGTCACCTGCCGCATCGCGCCCGTCACGGATGGCAGGTTCGCCGGGTTGCCCAGCAGCGTCTCGTTGGCGAGCACACAGAATGCCAGCGCCTCTTTGGCATCCCCGTTCATCCCTACATCTTCGTGCGTGAGCACCGGAATCGGGTCGAACTTGGAGCGCAGAAACGCCATCAATGCAGGGTTGCGCGCTCCACCGCCACCAATAATCACCTCATCGGGCATCCGGGGTAAGTGCCGCTCGTAGGCATCCTGAATGGAGAGAGCCGTAAACCACGTCAGGGTTCGCAGTAGATTGCTTTTACTCTGCATCACGCGAGCACTTCGTGGAAGCGCGTGTTTGAGAACTAGGTCAAAGCAAGCCTCACCAAACTCCTCACGACCGGCGGACTTGGGCGGCTTTTGTGCTAGAAACGGGTGCTCGAGCAGCCACTCTAGTAGCTCATAATCGGGCTCCTTGACTGCTAAGGCAAGCTGGCCCTCACGGTCGTAGCGGAGCTGTCCATCGGTGGCCCACTGTGCAGCACGATCCATGAGCATGTTGCCGGGGCCGGTATCGAAGCCAAGAACTTGGTCGGGCATGGCGTTGGGTGGCAGAAACGTGACATTGCCGATTCCCCCGATATTTTGGATCGCGCGGGCTTTCGTCGGGTGTGTTAAGAGGCACCAGTCCACGTAAGGCACCAGCGGCGCTCCCTGCCCCCCGACGGCGACATCCGCGCTCCGAAAGTCCGAGACAACAGGCACGCCAAGCCGCTGCGCCATCACGGCTGCACTGCCAATCTGGAGCGTCGCGCCGTACACTGGCTCCCCCGAACTCGGGGGCGGGGGGGGCAAGCCAGTGTTGGGCGTGTGGGAGATCGTCTGGCCGTGGCTGGCGATGACATCTACTTTGCTAGCGCCTAGCGCCTCGACAGCCTCCACAAAAACCTCCGCAATCGCGACGGAGACTTTGGAGACTTCCTCGGCATTGCCTTCGCCGTGACTGAGTGCCAGCACCCGCTGGCGGAGCGTGTCGGGGATGGGCTGCTCGATAGCCTCGAGCAGCTCCACTTTTGTCTCGCGCCCACTGCCTGAGATTCTCACCAGCGCCGCATCCACGCCATCCACGCTTGTGCCGCTCATCAGGCCCACCAAGAGGCGCTCGGGCTTGGCGGCATAGTTGGCAAAGTACTCAGCAGGTCGCATCAGATCAATTCTAGCAGATGTTTCATGAATCCGGCGAACCCGAAGCGCCCAGCGACGGCTTGGGCGGCGTTCGTGCCCAGTCGTTCACGCTCACTGGCACTGTCCCAGAGCTGCATGAGAGCTTCACGAAGCGCAGACTCGTTGTGCGGAGGAACGAGAACTGCGGTCTGATTTTCCTCGA
Organism: Armatimonadota bacterium; assembly: GCA_026392155.1. Taxonomy (GTDB): domain Bacteria; phylum Armatimonadota; class Armatimonadia; order Armatimonadales; family Armatimonadaceae; genus Armatimonas. The sequence continues at coordinate 12,811 of JAPLCP010000164.1, forward strand.
CATAGTCCGTCACGCCGGGCACGGAGCTTACGATGCAGGCTTTGTGCGCTGCCATGGCCCTGAGCAAGACCGTCTGACCCGAGGAGAAACTTGTCGGGTGGAGCGGGATCAGGTGCAGGCGTGCGGAGGCGATGAGCGCATTGGTCGTGTTGTGATCCGTGTTGAAGCGCACCGTGACATTGGGCGGCGGCGTCACGCCTCCAAACGGCATGTCATCGGCGGCGACCACAGTGGCGGGAATCTCCAGCCCTTTCACGGCGCGAAAAAGAGTGGCATAGTCCCGATTCGACTGGCCCAGTGCCAGCGCAAAGCCACCGTCTGTGGGCGTGGGCACATCACTTGGGGCAGCCCAAGGCGTGGGAAGAAAGACAAAGCGCTCCATGGGGAGCCGTAGTAAGCCGGCGTACTCATCACGCTCTGCCGACGAGAAGCAAACGATCTTAGTTGCGTCGGCGAGAAGCCCTCGAAATAGTGGGAGTGCCTTGGAAATTCCACCTCTTAAGATCGGCCCCACCACGATCACGGGTGTTTTGGCACGCTGGAGCCGCCGCAGGAGTAAAACGGCGAGAGCGCAGCGCAGCTCCCACGTAAAGACCGTGTCGTAGTCTGACAGCTTGTAGCCCCGCCCCAACAAGCAGAAAAACTCTGCTAGATACGGCGGCAGCTTGCTCGCACGCGGCGTACGATCTGGGTTGGGCTCCGGGGTGGCAAAGAGTAGCTCCCCCGTATGCCCGTTTGGTAGATACTCAAAGAGCCAGCTCCCCAGATCGCGCCAGGGAATCGCAAAAGCAAGACGCATAAGACAGCTCTATTATGGCTCTGGGAGCCTGAAAAGTCAGCACGGTGTATAATATGACCCGATGGATCCGACACTAGCACAGCCCCCACGCCCCAACCCGGCGATGTTTCTCCCAAAGCCCACGCTCACCGTCAATCTGCGCAGCCAGCAGACAGAAAGCGCGGAGTTCGCGGGTCTCAACCGTAGCGCCACAGTGAGCCGCACGACCCTGGATGCGACTTGGCTCAAGCCTGGCCTCAAGCAGACACAGAACCTGACGTTTCGCGTTGACCGTAGCAGCTTCGATTTTGCTCCCCCCAGTCCGACGGCACTTGCGGGTCTGCCACGAGCCGCCAATCCCTTCGAAGATGCAACTCAGGTTCGTTTTGGCGCGACGTTCATCACGCCCCAGAGCAAGACGCGCTCCCGCGTTTTGGGTTTTAGCCTTGATAGCGCCGCCTCCGCACGGGGAGACTTCTCGCGTGGTGTGGCGGCGGGCCTGATTCTGGGGCAGCGCCATGTGGCGCGCCCCGGCCTGACTTGGACGTATGGCGTCGCCGTGCGCTCCCAGATCGCCGACAATGACTTTCTCCTGATCCCGGCGGTGGGAGTGGACTGGCAAGCGCAAAAAGACCTCCGTGTGCTCTTCCAAGGCCAGGAGCTACGCGCCACCAAGACTCTCAGTAAATCCTGGAGCCTCGCCAGTGTCACGGGCTTCGATGTCCGCCGCGCTTGGCGACTCTCGGATCGTGCGGCGGTGAGCGAGGGGGTTGTCCGTGAGACAAGCTTTACCACGGGCCTAGAGCTGGGCTACACCCACAAAAACACCACGGCTGCGCTGGCAGCAGGCTGGCAGTTTGGCCGTCAGTTCCAGCTCGATGACCGCTCGGGACGCTCCGTCCAGACTATAGACGCTGGCTCAGCCCTCATGCTGGGGCTACGCCTGAGCCGTCGGCTCTAGCTCCACAACCTGACGCCGAATCTCCTCAACCACACAGTCCTCACGGCTCATGGGCGTGGGAGCATCGGTGCGGATGATGCTGATCTTGCCGTCGAGCTCCAAAACCGCAAAGCGCACCTCGGAGACCGACGCGACTCCCTGCTCCCGAAACGCCATGAGTAGGTCGTTGAGCGAGACACTCTCTTTTCGCATGGCTTTCTCGATCACGATCCCATTGTGCACCAAGAGCGTCGGGGAGCCTTCCAAGAACTTGCGGAGCTTGGGTGAGCGAGCGGTGATTTTATTGAGTCCCCAAGAGAGCGTCAGTAGTACCGCCACGCCCGCAAACGAGCCGCCTATCGAGTTGTCCTCCCCAATCATCGCGTTTTGCACGACATTGGAGATCAGCAGCAAGATCAGAAAGTCAAAGAGCGTCGCCTGCCCCAGCTCCCGCTTGCCCGAAAAACGAAACGCCACGAGGAGAAACCCATAGACCACCAGCGGCCTAAGAATCTTCTCCATCCACGAGATATGCGGGATGAGCAGCGGCTCCAGCTCCCAGAGATGCAACGTCCAAGTACCCATGCGCGTATTATCGCACGAAACCCCCTCTCTGTTCTCTGCACCCCGAAACCAATCCCCACATTCACGGGTATCCAAGGCAGCACCGAAAGAGAGTCTCAAAAGTCAGCACACCGGGAATCAAAAGGCACATTGATTTTGGAACGAGTTTAGATTCTCGCTCCGAGATTGGGACGCTTGCCTTCCATAAACACCTCAATATAGTCTCAAAAAGGAACGTTTAAGAGGCAGCTCATGTCTGTGAATCAAGTGGTTATGGATTTTGTCATGTTGTTGGGTGGATGGCGTTTCGTTGCGATTAAATGTTATTAGAGAGGCTTTTGACAAGCAGGATTATCACTGATACCATGTGTTTTGTCGTGAGAACCTAAACATCAACAGAAAATCTAATGGATTGAATCGCTTTGGTTAGATTTTGGGCCACTCCTGACGATGGAGTCAATCAACGTCGGTGAAAGTCCAGTGCCAACAGAAAGAGGTCGAAATGTTAATAATCCCCTTGTTTGCTTCACTGCTTACCCCAGTCTCTATGCCTGTCAAAAAACCGCTTCCTCAGGGCATTTCAATTGCGAACGCAGAAATTGTTCGGACTGCGTTTTCTTCGACATCAGGTACGACTACAGGTATTGAATTAAATACAGAGATGAGTTTGGTCGAGACACCCTCATGGTGGGGGGAGATGTCGCCATATTCTGAGACTAGCATAAATGATGATACCGGTATTGGTGTCAGGTCAACTATTACAGTCACTGCGCCTACTGGTTGTGAAGATGTTAGTTTAAATCCTTGGAGTCAAATTATTAATAATTCAGGATCAAC
>JAPLCP010000169.1 GCA_026392155.1 Armatimonadota bacterium
AATGGAGACAATCTTGCCAATATTTTCGTCGGTCTCTACCAGAGCACGCACAGTAGCTTCGTAGAGCTCTTCCCCAAGGCGCACAATCTCGTCGCCAGAAAAACGCGGGTGTGGCATAGCAAACATCCTTTCACCTAGATTCTACCATTTCTCCTCAAGCCCAATCGGCATGATGCACCTCTCCCCTCTTCCCAGGATTGGCACCCAGAGGGTACCCGGGGGCTGGGGGAGGAGGGCCTACGCCCGCTGCAACGATCTTCGCTTGTAGAGGAACTCGAAGAGGTTGCCTTCGTGGGGCTGGTCCCACGACGTCACCATCGTGGAGATGGGGCCGAGGTTGAGACGGTCGATCAGCGGGCAGTCGAAGAGCTGATCGATGAAGGCTTCATCTTCGGTGATCGCCATCACCACTAGCGACGGGCCGATCTGGGCGAGCATCTCGCTCTGGGGCACCTCGACCACGCTGGCGTAGGGGAAGAGATACTCTTTGTTGGAGAGCGGGTGCTGGAAGTTGTTGCAGTGGATGATGGTCGGGCGCAAGTAGGTGCTGCCATCCAGCTCCACCAGACGCTCACCGGTGCGGTGCTTGGCAGTGACATCCTCGGCCCCCGACGTTTTCAGGCCGTCGGTGACCGCGCCGTCCATCCACTCGGCCATCTTGGGGTTGGCAAAGCCCGAGAGCACCGCATCAGGATCGGCGGCGGGGCGCGGCTCGATAGCGGCGAGCTTCTTGGCCAGCGCATCGGCGATCTCGGCACCGTACTTGGGAACGACCACGGCGCTGGCGTTGATACAGCTCCGGCCGCCGTTGTCGGCAATCGACGACGCGATCACATCGATAAACTCCGGCCAGCGCTCGATCATGTCACTGCCGATGAGGACTTTGCTCCAGCCGGGGCCATGAACACTCACGCCGGGATTGCCTGCGTAGCGCTCGACGGTCGCTTGGTCGCCGAAGATAATCGCACGCTTGCAGTGCTCCATCACGGCGGCGCTCCCCTCGTGGTCCGTGGGGTAGAAGCTAAACGCCTCAGGCGGCGCACCGGCGGCGATAAAGGCCTGAATGATACGAAACGGGGTCCACGGCTCCTCGCGACCCGGCTTGAGGACGATCGGAATCTTGAGGGCGATGCAGGGAATCCAGAGCGAGTTGACGCCCGGGGAGTTGCTGGGAAGCACCACGCCCAGCGCCTCGGTGGTGGCGTAGTAGCTCACGGGGACGCCGTTTTGCTCGCCGTAGCCGTTGTCTAGGACGTCGAGCGGCATTCCACGAGTGAGGCCCTTGAGGATAGTCGGCATCTGGGTGAAGACCTGGTTGATCTTGGCCATGTTGCGCCGGATCATCACGTGCGGCAGGCCACTGGTAGCCGCCAGCTGCGCGATGTAGTCGTCGGGGGTCTGCACTTGTCCATCGCCCAGCGGGAGCGCGGACTCCATGAAGTGCTTCCCGGCCTCGGCGCTGATCTCTAAAAGCCGTGCCACAGGGATATCCCGCAGGCACTCGCGCGACGGCTTGCGCAGGTCGCGGCGGATGACACCGGCATTGACCTGCCCCACATGAGCGACAATCTCGCCGCTCTTGACACTCTTCAGCTCCGCCTTCTCCAGGCTCTCATAAACTTGGCCCCGACGCAGGGTCGGCAGATACGGCAATGACATGTTTTGGATTCCTTTAATGTTCCGGCCGATTGGAACGGCCAGACGGGAGAGCCTGTGGCTACAAAGGCCGTTCCGGCCATAAAAATAATTCAGTATGGGCCGGGTACCCTCGGGGTGGCCCTTGGTAGCGCGAAGCGCTCTCCAGTCCCCCCGCTCTAACCGGGGGGACTACTTCCCGCCTACCGCCATGAGATGGTTTAGCGTGCGCAGATACAGCGTCTTCTCGCCAAAGGCAGGCGTGGCGTTGGTAATCTCGCCTAGATCGCGCCGGGCAAGAAGCTTGAAGGTCTTCTCAGCGGCGATCACGATCAGCTCGCCTTTATTGCTCATCGCCCAGAGCTTCCCCTCACAAAACACGGGCGAGCCGTAGAAGTTCCCGCCCACACGCTCCAGCCAGATTGTCTCTCCCGTCTCGGGCTTGACGCAGTGGACAATGCCTCCATCGCCCCAGAGAAAGAGCAGGTCGTTGGCATAGAGTGGGCAGGGAACATAGGGCGTGTTGCGGGTCTGCTTCCAGGCGATCTCCGGCTTGCCGCCGTTCGCGCCCGGCTTTAGTGCCACAAAGAGCCGGCTACCATTTCCCACGCCCGTTCCCGCAAAGATCAGCCCGGCGGCAACGGTTGGGGAGCCGACACAGCGGTAGGTAAAGAGCCCTGGTGTCTCCCAGAGCACTTTTCCGGTCTTGGCTTCGACGCTGGTGATTCCCTGAAGTGTGCTCGCAAAGAGCAGCTGCATCGGCGCAGTTTTCTCGGGCTGGTAGAGCATGGGCACGGCGTAGGGCGCGTCTTTACTGGGCCGCTTGACCTCCCAGCGCGTCTGGCCAGTCTTGGCATCTAAAGCCAGCAGGCTCCCCGGCGCGTTCTCGGGCTCGCGGGAGAAGATCAGCATGCCATCATAGAGAATCGGGGCCGATGCGCCTCCATGCTGGGTGGGAAAGGCACCAAACTCCCGCTGCCAGACCAGCTTTCCCACCAGTGAGTGCGCCGTCACCACAAAGTTCTCATCGCTGGGCCAGGTGGTGTAGACCCGCTCTTTATCCACCGTGGGAGTCGCGCTGGCCGCCGTGTTGAGCTCGTGGGTGTGGTAGGCCTTGTAGTCAAAGCTCTGCCGCCAGCGCTCTTTTCCCGTCTTGGTGTCCAGACAGACCAAGTGCCGCTTCCCCGCCTCGCGCTGGGCCGCCGTCACAAACACCGACTCGCCCATGAGCACCGGCGACGAGTGCCCCTCGCCGGGCAGTGTGGCTTTCCAGCGAATGTCTTTCTCCGTAAAGTCCGCCGCGACTCCCGTGGGCAACCCGATCCCCGTGCCATTGGGTCCTCGAAACCGTGTCCAGTCTTGCATGCGCTCATTTTACCTGTCAAACTGAGCTGTGACGATTCGAATGGATGATTTACGCGGCCCGGAGATTGCGCAGCTCTTGGAGGAGCACCTCACGGACATGCGGGCGGTCTCGCCGCCGGAGAGTGTCCACGCGCTGGACTTAGACGGCCTACGCCAGCCCGAGCTCACGTTCTGGACGCTCTGGGACGGCGACACTCTGGCAGGCTGCGTCGCCCTTAAAGAGCTCACCCCCCAGCACGGCGAGCTCAAGTCCATGCGAACTGCGTCGGCGTCTCGGCGCCGAGGAGTCGCCGCCAAGCTTCTTCAGTACGTCCTTGACGAGGCCAGCGAGCGGGGCTACACGCGCCTCAGCCTGGAAACGGGCTCACAGCCGTTCTTTGCCCCCGCCCACCAGCTCTATGCACGCTTTGGGTTTGTGGCCTGCGGCCCGTTTGCCTCCTACAAGGACGATCCCAACAGCACTTTTATGACCCGCACGCTCGCCGCGCGCAGCGATGGCACGGTGCGCCTGACCCGCTTCGCCGCCACCGATGCCCCCGTGCTCTGCGCCGGCGACCACGACCCCGAGCACCGCCTGCGCTTCGACTTTCCCGCAGACTTTGTCCCCAGCCTCGCGCACGCCGAAGCCGTTATCGCACGCTGGGAGCAGGAACGCCTAAGTGGGGTACGCTTTCCCTTCGCGGTCCGCGACGCACACTCGTCCACGCTCCTCGGTGGCTGCGAGCTCCAGCCGCTTGAGAGCGACAGCCAGAGGCGCACGGCCAACCTCTCCTACTGGACCTACCCCGAGCACCGCGGCAAAGGGGTCGCCACCCGCGCAGTCGCATTGGCCTGCCAGCTCGCCTTCGAGACATACGGCTTCGAGCAGCTTGAGCTGCTCACCGCCCCCGACAACACCGCCTCCCGCCGGGTCGCACTCCGTAGTGGCTTCCAAGAGCTCGGCCTGCGCGACGGCGAGGTTCTCCACACGCGCCTCTCCTAATCTGGAGCCCGGACAGATTTGCCCGAAGAACGAGTCGCCGGGCTTAAAAGGGCGACGGCTGCCTTCGCAGCCAATAAGATCTATTGGGCACGCAGGTGCCCGTAGCCCTCTCAAGCCCAAGGACTTGTTCCTGGGGCCCACCCGTTGTCTGGGCTTTTGATGTCCGGGACTTTGTGGTCGCGGCATCCGTTTGGAAGTACAATCCCCACATGCGCACCCTCACTACTTCGCTTACTCTACTGCTCGTCCTTGCCGGGTGTCATAAGAGTGCGCCGCCCACAGCGCTGACGTTCTACACGCTAAGCACCACGAAGGTGGAGGGAGGGCAGTTTCTCGATACCGAGCACTACCCCAAGCTAGGCTATATCGCCGCGACACCTGAGCTCTCCCTTACCCATCTGGAGAGTGTCGCCCCCCAAACGACCTTGCCGAAGGGATCGAAAGCGTCGGTGATCCAGGTACGGCTCACTCCTGAGGACACCAAGAAGCTCGCTGCCTTCACCCAAGGAGCGCTCCATAAGACCATCGTCATCCGCTTGGGCGAGACGATCCTCATGGCCCCCAAGGTCAACGAAGCCCTCACCCGCCCCGACCTCGGGATCGCGCTACGTGAGGGACCGAACACGCCGACCATCGAAGCGGGCCTTAAAAAACTCGCGGAGTAGGCTCCCCAAACAAAAGCCCTCTTCCTGTGAGCTTGCGAACAAACCGGGGAAGAGGGCAACGAGCCTAAGCGAGTGGAGATGACAGAGAAGCCTAGTAAACGCCCTCGATGGCCTTGGTCTCTAGTGCGCCAAACGGGCGGACTTCGGCGACGCCGTCCCAGGGGAAGCGTCCCCAGGGGGTGCGGCGTAGGGCTTCGTCGCGCTCCAGGAAGCGCGGCATGAAGAATTCTTTGGTGAGCGTGGAGAGCTCGACGCGGCCCCAGGTGTCGTAGTCCACGGTGGTCTTGGTGTCGTTGGGATCAACGACGCGCAGGATCGCACGGGGCTGTGGGGCGTGGTAGGTGATGGAGTAGTTGTCCTCGCGGGTCACCGGGCGGCTCTGGGCGAGGCCCATGAGCGTGTTGCCGTAGGTCGGGACAAACTGAGCGCGGTTGTCGAGGATCTCCTCGATCAGGAAGCGCACGGTCTGTGGGTTCATCGACGTGCCACCACAGAAGACGCCTTTAATGCCTGCATCAGGCACATTGACGTACTCATCCAGCGCCTCCAAAAGCAGCGGCGTGGTGAAGAGGCAGCTAATCTTCCGGTGCTTGAGCAGAGTCGCGCCTTGTTCCACGGCGTGCTTCTTGTATTTTTTCGCCGTCTCGAACTCTTTGTCGGCGATCAGGCGCTTCACCCAGCGCGGGTCCAGATCCGTGTGGTAGCACGAGCCGCCACGGAAGTTGGCCAGGTGCTCAATGGAGAGGCGTAGGCGGCGTGGGCCGGTGGGGCCGAGCATCAGCCAGTTGCCGCCCTTGGGGAAGAACTTGTCGTCGAGCCCCTCAGAGAACTCCTCGTAGTCGTGCTTGTGGTCGTCCCAGCCGATGCGCTGCTTGGGCATCCCGGTCGTTCCACCCGTCTCGAAGACAAAAAAAGGACGCCCCATGTATTGTTTCGGCACCCAGACTTCGTTGGGCAGATCGCGTAGCCACTCATCCTGGAAGTGTGGGAACTGGGCCAGGTCAGCGGCGCAAGTGACGGCTTTTATCGGGTCGAAGTCCGCGCTCTTGGCCCAGTCCAGCCAGAAGGGGCTGCCGGTCTCGGGAGAGAAGTGCCAGGAAATGATCTCGCGCACATGGGCATCGAGGGCATCTTGCGCGGCCTGGATCGCGTCGGGGGAAACAGTGCTCATAGTTTTAGGATACCTGAAAGCTCTAACGAAATCTTCGTGGAAGAGTTCCGTGCAAAGTGTGGCATAATTGCCCTATGCAAGCAGACCCTAAAAAATGGGAGAAAGAGATCGCGGCCTTCGAGGCGGCGGATCGGAAACGCTTCCCCAGACCTGGCGGCATTGTTTTTGTCGGGAGTTCGACGATTCGGATGTGGAAGAGCCTCGATAAGGACTTCCCTGGCTACGGCACGCTCAATCGGGGCTTTGGGGGCTCCCAGCTCCCCGACTCGACCCACTTTGCGCCGCGCATCTTGCGGCCCTACCAGCCGCGCCAGATTGTTTTATTCGCGGGCACCAACGATATCAATGCTAAGCGCACGCCTCCCCAAGTGGCCCAAGACTTCAGTGATTTTGTGCTGACGGTGCGCTCACTTCTGCCACGAACGCGGCTCTCGTTTATCGAGCTGACCTCCAGCCCCAGCCGCTGGGCACAGCGCGATGCGGTGGTGGAGACCAATCGTATTATCCAGCGCCTCTGCCAGCGCAACGGTGTGGACTTTATCCCGGTGCGCGAGAAGCTCTTTGGCCCGAGCCGTGAGCCGCGCCCAGAGCTGTTTATCACCGACAAACTGCACCTCAACGCCGACGGCTACAAGATCCTCGCCGAGGCCGTGCGCCCGTTTCTGAGCCGCTAAGATGAAAGAGCGCCTCGTCTCCCTGGATGCCTACCGTGGCTTTGTGATGCTCCTCATGCTCGCCGAGGTGCTCCACTGGGAGGATATCGCCAAGGCGGTTCCCGGCAACGCCTTCCTCGCCTTCATGGGCCACCACCAGAGCCACGTCAGCTGGGAGGGCTGCTCCCTCCACGATCTGATCCAGCCCTCGTTTTCGTTCTTGGTAGGAGTCGCGCTCCCCTTCTCGCTGTCCAGCCGCCTCGCTCAAGGCCAGAGCAAGGCACAGCTTATCCGCCATGCTTTTGGGCGCGCACTCACCCTGATCCTCTTGGGGATTTTCTTGCGCTCTCTGAGCCATCCTCAGACCTACTTCACCTTTGAGGACACGCTCACCCAGATCGGACTGGGCTACGGTTTTCTCTTTCTTCTGGGCCTCGCACCACGCAAAGTCCAGTGGGCCGCGCTGGGCGTGATCTTAGTGGGGTACTGGGCGGCGTTTGCCCTCTCCCCGCTCCCTCCCCCTGGCTTTGACACCCTCACGGTTGGAGTGAAGCCGGAGTGGCCGCACCACCTCTCAGGGTTTGCGGCGCACTGGGAGAAGAACGCCAACGTTGCGATGCGCTTTGACCAGTGGTTCCTCAACCTCTTCCCCCGCGAGGAAACGTTTCGCTTTAATGGCGGCGGCTACGCGACCCTGAGCTTTATCCCAACCCTGGGGACGATGCTCCTCGGCTTGCTGGCGGGCGGTATCCTGCGCAACACGCAGTCGCCCCAACAGCGCCTTCGGGTCTTTCTGATGACTGCCGCCGTCTTGCTTCTGGTGGGCTCACTGCTGGGGTGGCTGGGAGTCTGCCCGGTGGTCAAGCGCATCTGGACACCGTCGTGGGTTCTCTTCAGTGGCGGCTGGTGCTTTGTGTTTCTCGCGGCATTTTATTATTTTGTTGATGTGCGAGGCCAGAAGCGCCCCGTCTTTGCGCTGGTGGTGATCGGGATGAACTCGATTGCGGCCTACTGCCTCTCCTGGCTGGTCATGGAGTTGGTAGAGAAAGCACTCTACCGACACCTCGGGCATACTCCATTTCTGATTTTTGGTACGGCCTACGAGCCACTGCTTCATGGAAGCGCCACTCTGGCACTTCTCTGGTGGATTCTCTTTTGGATGCACCGCCGTCAGCTATTTCTACGAATCTAAGGAAAAACAACAATGAAGATTTCGATCGCGGGCTATAGTGTTCATGGCCTTCTCTCTGAGGGCAAGACTGATATTTTTGGCTACCTGGAGAGCTGCCGCTTTCGCTATGGCCTCGACACTGCCGATATCTGGAACGGGCTCTTGCCCTCGCTTGAGAGTGGCTTTATCCAGAAAGTGCGCCAGGGGCTCGAGGAGCGCGAGCTGACTCTGGTCAACTACCACGCCGACGGCTGCCATGTCTGGGAAGACTCTGCCGAGGCGCGGGCCAAGAATCGGGAGCTGGCCTTTGAGCACTTGAGAGTGGCGGCGGCGCTGGGGGCCAAGACGGTGCGCATTGATACGGGCGGCAAGCTGGAGCGCATGAGCGCCGAGCAGCTTGAGATTATCTCCAACCAGTTCCGTGAGTACTGTGAGTTTGGGCAAGAGCATGGCTTCTCCGTCGGCCCGGAGACCCACTGGGGCATCTCGCTGATCGCCGACAACATGGAAGACATCGCAAAGACCGTCGCGCACCCGGCCTATGGGATCCTGCTGCACATCGGGCACTGGGAGCTGGGCGACCCCGATGAGGGCGATAGGCGGCTCGCGCCGTATGCGATTCACACCCACGTGGACGCCAAGATCACTCATAGCTGCCTAGCCGAGAAGATGCAGCTCTTGCTGGATGCGGGCTACACCGGCTGCTGGGGAGTCGAGCACCACTCCAAGAAAAACGAGTACGCCGAGATTGCCGTGCAGCTCGCGATGGTGCGTCGTGTGCTCTCGCGCCTGCTCTGGGAAGAGCAGAGCCAGGCAAGCACCGTGCACCGAGGCAACCCGCTCCTCACCGACGAACAAGAGGGCCGCACGTCAAAGCCTGCGTGAACCGTCGGCAAGTTTGTTGCGTCTACGGTGGCATGAAAAAGATACTCTTTCTTGCTACCGTCGCGCTGGCCACGCTGAGCCTGCCCGCCGAGGCGCAGAAACCCGACAAGCAAACCCGTAAAGCGGAGCGCAGCACCATAGCACAGCCGCTCCGCAACCATAACTCCGTCACGGCGCTCGCGGAGGCACTTCAAGCACTCACGCTCACCGAGGCGCAAAATAAAAAGCTCGAAGGCGCGGCCTTTAAGCTAGAGGTCGAGATCCTGGGAATGCTCACGCCCGAGCAGCAGGCACAGTTTAAAGAAGCGCAAGAGCGCCTGAAGAAGCCCGCACGCGGGAATGGGAAAGAGAGCACGGCGGCCACGCCGCGCAGTCCTCTGACAGAGCTCCAGGAAAGCCTCAAGCTCACTGCGGGCCAGAAAGACCTTACCGACCCGATCTTCAACGCCAGCCAGAAGCAGCTCACGGAGCTGGAAGATAACGTGCAAAAAAGTGGCGGAGCAAAAGACCCACAAGTGCGTAAAGAGGCCACACGAAAATTTAAAGAACTTACGGAGAGCTTGAAGACCCGCCTGCGCTCTCTTCTTAACCCAACTCAGCAGACAACTCTGGATGCCTGGAAGCCTCGAATGCGAAAATAGGGTCTTAGCACAGAAGCTGCAAAGCCTCTCTTTGTTTCTTCCCATGCTCAGGAGCCCATTTTGGGGGCTGGAATGGCAGGCCACACAAGCGCACGTCGTGTGGGCGTTCCCTCCTGGGAGCTGACTCACTTCCGCAGCGAGGGCAATGGCAACACTCTCTCCGCAACAGGAATCTCCTACATCGAGCGCGACCGTGCCCGCAACAACTCTCGAAACTTCTACGGCTTCGGGCTGGGAGTCTATGATCTGCGCCTCGATGTTGCTGGTAGCCCTACTAGTCCTATCTTCGCCAGCAGTCGCGCAAGAGCCACGAGCCTAGGAACACAAGACAAGAGTGGTATCCGTGTTGTCCCGACATTCTTACTGGGTTTCTCCTTAAGCACGAAGACTTTCCTCGAAGTGCGCTACACGGACCTCGGCTCGCTCTCTGGGGTTCGTGCCGACCAGTACAACGCCACCTTCGTCCTGCGGCTCTAGGTAGCGTTTAATCCTGCAAGGGGTACAATCCTATCATGAAAGTTATTGTGACGGGTGGAAGTGGTAAGGCGGGCGCGTATGTTGTCCGTGAGCTCGCGATTGCAGGCTATCAGGTGACGAACCTGGATCAGCGACGGCTTGAGGGCCTGCCGGGGCAGTTTATCAAAGTGGATCTCTGCAACGCAGGGGAGGTCTACGATGCCCTTGCGCAAGTGAAGCCCGACTTTGTCTGCCATGTCGCGGCCAATCCCGCGCCGAGCGGCGATCCCCGTCAGACGGTCTTTGCCAACAACACGCTCTCGACCTATCACATGCTCCAGGCCGCTGGAGATTTTGGGGTCAAGCGCTTTGTCTATGCCTCGTCCGAGATGGCCACGGGCTGGCTGACCACCGATCAGCTCCCGGCTAAGTTCCCCTTCGATGAAGAAGACCGCACCACCACTCCCAATGCCTACGCGCTTTCCAAGTACTTAGGAGAGGTAATCGCCGACTCCCTCTCGGTGCGCTACCCTGAGATGCCGATTGTCTCCCTACGCATCAATAATGTGATTACGCCAGAGACCTACACCTGGCTGGCAGATCGGCGAGCAAGCTATCCCCACGGCGGAAGCGGCAACTTCTGGAGCTACATTGATGTGCGCGATGTCGCCACTGCGTTTCGTTGCGCGATTGAGGCCAGCACAATCAGCCACGAGGTCTTTCTCATCGCCGCCGCCGACACCTGCCTCGAGACCCCACTCCACAACGCGCTCCAAGACCACTACGGCAACGAAGCGCTCGCACTCTTGGCTGAGGGCCACGGCGAGTTCCAGTCCGTCTTTAATTGCAGCAAGGCCGAGCGCATCTTGGGCTGGAAAGCCGTACACTCCTGGCGCGACCAGTAACCCCCTCATTTTCAACGAGTGCTCAGTCGGTGAAGTGCCCAGCGTGCGTGCTCGCGCACCATCTCCGAGGGATCGGTCTGGGCAACCAACGTCAGAGGCGCGAAAGCTTCTTGCCCTCCGACATTTCCCAGCGCCACACAGACATTGCGCCGTAGCCCCGTGCGGCCTGTGCGCAGGATCGGGCTTCCGGCAAAGCGCACCTCAAAGGCCTCGTCGGTGGCCAGAAGTACAAGTAGCTCTAGCAAGTCCACGCGCCCCTCGCCGCCGTAGAGTTTTTGCTCACGGGCCACCTGCGCCTTGTCGTTCCACGGGCACGCCGCGAGGCAGTCGTCGCAGCCGAAGATATGATCGCCCATGAGAGGCCGCAATTCTTCTGGGATGCTGCCGTGGAGCTCAATCGTGAGATACGAGATGCAGCGGCGTGCATCAAGTGTCATGGGGGCAACAATCGCGCCCGTCGGGCAGGCCGTAATACAGCGTGTACATGTCCCGCAGTGGTGATGGGCAAACGGTGGGTCGGGCTCCAGCTTCAGCGATGTCAGAAGTGCGCCCAAAAAGAAAAAATTCCCGAGCTTGAGGGAAATTAAATTTGTGTGCTTGCCCTGCCACCCCAGCCCCGCCCGCGCCGCCAGCTCCCGCTCCCGGATCGGCCCCGAGTCCGTGTAGCCCCGGCTGACCGTCCCCGGAAACTCCTCCGCCAACCAATCACGCAGCGTGTTGAGCTTGTCCCACATGACCCTATGGTAGTCCGCGCCCCGTGCATAGCGTGCGATGAGCCCTCCTCCCCTTGTCCCTCCTCCCCCTGCCCCTCCTCCCAACCCTGCGGAGGCAGGGAGGGAGAGGGGAGAATTCCCGTCTCTGACTCCCCTCCTCCCGGGATCGGGAGGAGGGGCAGGGGGAGGAGGGTACGGAAAATCGTAGCTTTGGGCGACGACGATCACGCTTCGGGCTTTTCCCAGCAACTTCTGTGAGTTGAGCGGGCCACCGCGCAGGCGCTTGCGGGTCTTGAGGTAGCTCATCTCGCCGTGGTAGCCTGCCTCCAGCCATGCATCCACAAATGCCGCGTGGCCGGGTGCGGCAGGCGTGGTAAAGCCCACATCATCAAAGAGCGTCAGCGCATACTCACGGACGATCTCGTGGATTCCCCCGGTGAGAGCGGGGGAACTGGAGAGCGTCGCAGGCTCCGCGGCAAAGGGCGTGCCGCCCATAAAATTCGGTATGGGCGGCACGCCCTTCGTAGCCGAAGGCTCTCCAGCCCCGCCGTTCTCATCGGCGGGGTTATCGGTTTGCTTCAATAAACTCTGCCCAGACACCATCGGGGTGCCAGATATCGTGTAGATCGTCGAGCGCCTCAGTCTCATCATAGCCGTTACGCAAGCGCCAGAGGTAGAGAAAGGCCGATGCCCGCATGTTCGCCGCGCAGTGGACAAAGAGCTTTTGACCCTGGCGTGCGTCCATCGCGGTGCAGAATGCGTCGAGATTCTCACGCGTCGGGTTGCGCCAGATCACGGGGATGCGCACGAACTCCATACCCAGTGCCATAACTTTCTCAGGCTCCTCGGGGAACCAAGCATCAGACTCATCGGGCAGGAGGTTGAGGACGCACACAAAGCCCTCTGCGGCGATGATCTCGAGCTGCTCGGGCCGCACCAGCCCCGAGGTTCCGAGGCTGTCGTCCAGCCAGAGAAAGTCGCGAATTTGGTGTAGGCTCTGGCTCATGTGCCCCAGACCCGCGGCGAGTGCGCCTCATCCTCGACCACTTGATTGTGCCGAAAAATGTGCTTTGCGTCCTCGCTCCACGACTCCCAGGTGGTCTTGGGGACAGTGATGACGGGCGTGCGCAGAAAGCCACGCTCGTAGACAATGGCGTACATCGTGCGCGGGTAGTCGGCATCGTTGGGCATGCCACGGTGCCACATCCTCATATCACGCAAGATAAAGCTCCCGGCCGGCACTTCCGTCCGCGCCGAGGGGAATGCGGCGGCGCGGGCATCGTCTACGGGGCCCTGTGTCAGATGCGTTCCCGGCCACACCTCCGTGGCGCCGTTGGCAATTGTAAAGTCGCAGAGGGGTATATTGAGAACTAAAGTCGCGACGGGATGTGGGACGCCCATTAGGTTCGCCGTGTCGCGGTGTACGGGCTGAATCCCTGATCCAGGCAACGCACTGTTGGTATGAAAGAACGCGCACTGTAAATCATCCCCCAGAAGCGCTTTCATGATCTGCACCGCAATCGGCTGCGCGGCGAGCTGCGTGTCGGCAATCGGCAGGTTCAGCGGTGGGAAGAATCCAATGTGGTTCTTGCCAAAGGTCTTGCCCTCCAGCGCTTCCAGTCCGCCTTTGCTGGCGATAAAGCGCTCCAGCTCAGCCTCGTAGGCCACGCGCACCGTCTCCAGAAACGCCAGATCATAGGCATCCTCGATCACCACATAGCCCACATCGTTAAAAGTCTGCACTGCCTCGTGCAGGCGCTCGGAGGAGAGCAAACCTGCCACTTTTTCGTCCTCAGATAGTTTCATGGAGATATTCTACCTGCCCTCGCCGTCTTGCCACGCCGACGCTCTCGTGAGATACAATCGGGCTATGGGTGAGATTCAAGTGATTCTTCTAAATGGAGCGTCGAGCTCCGGGAAAACGACTCTGGCAAAGGCGCTGCAAAACCAGCTCACGACTCCCCATGTCTACTTTGGCGAAGATGACTTCTGGTCCAAGCTCCCGGAGCGCGGCAATCCACGGGATCACTCTTTTGAGTTTCGCTACAAACTTTACTACGGCTTTCTTCACTGCATCGCCGCGCTGGCAGACTGTGGAAACTGCGTTATTGTAGATACAGTTGCCGATGACAACGAGGCACTGGTGGCCTGTGCGCGGCTGCTGAGCAAGGCCAATGTGCTCTTTGTCGGGGTGCATTGTGACCTTGCGGTACTGGAAGCACGTGAGCAGGCACGGGGAGATCGGAGCCTTGGCACGGCGCGACGGCAGCATGAGCGTGTCCACACTCACAGCCACTACGATATCGAAGTAGACACGTCTAAGTCGACCACGGCGGAGTGCGTCGAGGCCATTCTAAACGTGCATAGCGCTCCTCCCGCTCAGAGTGCTTTTGAGAGACTTCTCATCACTGCCTGAGCCAGTGCTTCGTAGCCCGCAGGGGTGAAGTGGACATTGCGTGGCTGCTGATCAGCCACCACAGTATGCAAGTCGTTCATGGGAACCTGGAGCTCCGTCATGACTTTCTTGACGATCTCGTTATAGGCACGCTCGCTACCTGCGATCCGGCCTGTGGTGCCCTCGGGAACCGCCGTTGTTGTGGCCCAGATGAGCTTAGCTTTTGTGGCCTTAAGCCGCGTCACTAGCGCTCGCAAATTCGCTTCATACTCAGTAAGCGATAAGAGCTGCTTACCTTTCTCCACGGCGACCATGGTGCCTTTCTCATCCACAAACTTCAGGTCATGGAGGCCAAAGTTCACATGGATGACATCCCAGGGTTTTTCGCCCAGCCACTTGTCCAGCTCGCGCACACCAAAGCCGCTGTTGGAGCAGTTGACCGGGGGATGGATCACATTGGCCTTGCCATCGAGTAGCTTGCGCACCGGGAGCGTGTAGCCCATGGAGATTGAGTCGCCGATAAGCAGCACACGTGGCAGGCCGGGCACTTCGGCGATGGGACGAAGCGCCGGATCCAGCTTGGGTTGCTTTTTCAACCAGCCAATGCCCTCTAGAAAACCCTCCATCTGGGCAATTGTCTTGCCCAGATACGGCTCCTTGTTGAAGAAGCCATGCGCCTGATCGGGGTAGACCACCAGCTCCGACTTCACTCCTACCGCACGCTGGGCATCGCGAAACGCCTCCGCCGTCTTGATGGGAACGAGCTTATCTCTATCGCCAAAGAAGACGAGAGTAGGAGGGCTCTCTTTTCCAATGTTATGGAAAGGTGAAAACTCTTTAAAGCGCTCCCCGACCCGCTCGTTGCCGTAGCCACCAGGGCCGTTGTCGTAGACTGGATTAAAGAGCACCAGTGCATCAGGCCGACACGAGATAGCTTTGTCGTCTTTTGGGTCGTCGAGCGCTTGAATCATCCCACAGTGCGACGCCAGGTGCCCTCCTGCCGAGCCGCCGCCCGCCCCGAGGTGCGTCGGGTCTATTCCCAGCTCGGTGGCATGGCTTCGCACCCATCGCACCGCGCTTCGGGCATCCTTAACACTCGTCTCGGGCGCTTTACCTTTCTCAGCCAGTCGGTATTGGGCGCTGATCGCTACCATGCCGCGTGCCGCCAGCGCCTTTGCTTGCGGGTAGAGTGCCGTGGGCGTGCCGCCCGTCCAGCCGCCGCCATGGAAAAAGATAAACCCAGGCCGCTTATCGCCCACCTTCCAGCCCGTTGGCTTGAAGACCTGCAAGACCAGCGACTTGCCGTCGGCTTCTTTGTAGGGAGTCGCCTCCTGGGCCTGTGCACCGCTAGACGTGAGCATCGCAAGGGCAAGCGCTGCAAGAAGAATACGTTTCATTTGGGTAAGCCTCCGAACTGTTTTTCGTAGCGCGTCTTAAACGGATTGACTTTCGGCGCGGTTTTATACGCGTCCTCGTTCTCCAGACAGGGCAAGATACTCGCCCACCAAGAATCGTAGGCCTTATCCAGTTTCTGCACCAGCGCGGGGTTCTGCGCCGAGATATCGGTTGCCTCGCCGGGGTCAGACTCTAGGTCGAAGAGCTGCCAGCGGGCGCTTGCGTTTTGGGTCGCCACGGCGTTGTAGTGAGAGAAGCGCACGCCCGCACTGCTATACTTATTGGGGGGCTGTCCTGGCTCCCAGCGCCCCGTATGCATAAAGAGCATACGCTCACCCCACTTGACACTTGGGTTCTTGAGCAGCGGCAGGAGGCTACGGCCATCGAGCCCACGCGGCGCCTTGGCTCCCGTAATGTCGGCTAGAGTCGGCAGAATATCAAGGTGCGCTGTCAGCCGGTCACAGTCGGCGGGCATGAGGGTGCCCGGCCAGCGCCAGAACGACGCCGCGCGGGTGCCGCCCTGGTAGACTGTGTTCTTCGATGCCCGCATGCCTGCGTTGAATACTTTCACGCCCGCCGTGCCGCCGTTATCGTTCATGAAGATCACCAGCGTCTCCCGCTCAATATCTAACGCCTTGAGCTTCTCTAACAGCTTCCCGACATTGTCGTCTATATTGGCGATCATGCCAAAGAACTTCGCCGCCTGCTTATCGGCTACTTTTCCTGTATAGCGTGCCTCGTCCTCGGGGCGCACTTGCAGCGGGCCATGCGGGGCGTTGGGGGTGATATAGGCAAAAAACGGCGCTCTCGTGCCACGTTTTTCTTCGATCCAGCGCGTGGCTTGGGCGAAAAACACATCGGTGCAGTAGCCCTTGGTCTTCTCAAAGTGCCCGTTGTGCCAGATCGCCGGGTCGAAGTAGGTGTTTCCCGGAGCGTCGCCGCAGGTTCCCGGATAGCTCTGCCCAATCCCACCCGCGCCATGGATGAAGACCTCATCAAAGCCGCGCTTATCAGGCTGGTAGGCATCTTCATCGCCTAGGTGCCACTTGCCAAAAATCCCCGTGGCGTAGCCTGCGCTCTTTAATACTTGGGCTAGTGTGGTGGCTTTAAGGCTCAGGCGCTCGCGCTCGTAGATCGTGTGGCTGATCCCCGAGCGCATCTCGTGCTTGCCCGTGAGCAGTGCCGCACGCGTGGGTGAGCAGGTCGGGCTGACGTGAAAGTGCGTGAACCGAACGCCTTCGTCGTGGAGGCGGTCTAGGTTGGGCGTCTTAAGAACCGGGTTGCCGTGGCAGGAGAGATCGCCAAAGCCCTGGTCATCGGTGAGGATAATAATAATGTTGGGCCGCGCTGCAAACATGAGAGTCTGTTCGGCGCGACCCGCAGGATTTCCTTTACCCTGCCCTTTACTTCTCGCCGAGGGCCTTGAGGTCTTTTTCCGCCTTGCGATTGTGCAGGAGGCGCTGGTACTCAGGGGAGATGACTTTGACAAACTTAGTCAGCTCGGTGTCCCAGTTGTCCAGAAACGCCTGGCCGCGCTTGCTGCCGGTGTACTTAACATGCGCCTCGATCAGCTCACGGAGCACGCCCGCGTCGTCATCGGAGAGGATATCTTTAAGAACAGGGGGCAAGTTGGTGGGGAAGAGCTCCCGGATCAGCGCGACATCGTTGCCTTCGACAGGGCCGCAGCCTGCCGCGAGATCTTGGTTGATGCGCTTGGGGAAGCCGCCCTTGAGGTCGTAGACAAAGGCGACCCCGCCCGACATTCCCGCCGCGAAGTTGCGCCCGGTGCGGCCTAGAACCACCGTGATGCCGCCGGTCATGTACTCGCAGCAGTGGTCGCCGACGCCTTCCACCACGGCAACGGCGCCTGAGTTGCGCACACAGAAGCGCTCCCCGACCGCGCCCGTGAGATAGGCCTCGCCGCCGGTTGCGCCATAGAGTAGGGTGTTGCCCGCGATGATGTTCTCCGATGCGTCGAACTCGGGGCGGATGTCTTGGGGTGGGTGAACAATAATCCGGCCTCCTGACATCCCCTTGCCGACATAGTCGTTGGCATCCCCAACAAGCGTGAGCTGCATTCCGGGCGCGAGAAACGCACCGAAGCTCTGGCCTGCGGAGCCGGTGAAGTCAATCTGGATCGTACCATCGGGGAGCCCAGCGGCCTCGTAGCGCTTGGCGACTTCTCCGGAGAGCATCGTGCCACAGGTGCGGTTGTGGTTGAAGATCGGCATGGTGAACTTCACCGGACGCGCATCTTCCAGTGCGGCCTTGGCCTGCTCGATCAGCTTGTAGTCCAGCGCTCCAGTGAGGCCGTGATCCTGGTCTTCGACTTTACGCGTCGCGACATCGGCTCCGGCAAACGGGGTTCCCACAAGAATTGCGGAGAGATCCACGCCCCGTGCCTTCCAGAAGCGCACGGCATCGCTGGTGTCGAGATACTCCGTGCGTCCGATCAGCTCGTCGAGCGTGCGGAAGCCGAGCTCGGCCATTAATTGGCGCACTTCTTCGGCCACATAGAAGAAGTAGTTGATGACATGCTCGGGCTTGCCGGCAAATTTTGCCCGAAGCGCTGGGTCTTGAGTGGCAATTCCCACGGGACAGGTGCCCAAGTGACAGACACGCATCATGATGCAGCCCTGCGCGACAAGCGGCATGGTTGAGAAGCCAAACTCCTCCGCCCCAAGCAGCGCGGCAATTAAAACATCGCGGCCTGTTTTTAATTGCCCATCGGCTTGGAGGCGTACGCGGCCCCGAAGCTCGTTGCGCACCAGGACTTGCTGTGTCTCGGCAAGGCCCAGCTCCCACGGAACCCCGGCGTGCTTGAGCGAGCTGAGCGGGGAAGCGCCCGTGCCACCGTCGTAGCCGGAGATGAGGATATGGTCCGCGTGGGCTTTGGCCACCCCAGCGGCCACTGTTCCCACGCCGACTTCTGCGACCAGCTTCACCGAGATACGCGCCGCCGGGTTAACATTTTTGAGGTCAAAGATCAGCTGCGCGAGGTCCTCAATCGAGTAGATATCGTGGTGGGGGGGAGGGGAAATTAACGTCACGCCGGGAGTCGAGCGGCGGATGCTCCCGATGTACTCGTCCACCTTATGGCCCATGAGCTGGCCGCCCTCGCCGGGCTTCGCGCCTTGTGCCATTTTAATCTGCAGCTCATCGGCGTTGACTAAATAATGCGTGGTGACCCCAAAGCGCCCACTCGCGACTTGCTTGATCTTGCTCCGGCGCTCATCGGTGTAGCGGGCGGGGTCCTCACCGCCCTCGCCGGTATTGCTCATGCCACCGAGGCGGTTCATGGCAATCGCCAGCCCCTCGTGCGACTCACGGCTGATTGAGCCTAGGCTCATCGCGCCTGTGGCAAAGCGCTTGACGAGCTCTTTGGCGGACTCGACTTCCTCAATGGGGATCGGAGGGTGGAGGCTACGAAAAGTCATCAGCCCACGGAGCGTCGAGGCTTCCACAGCACGCTCATTGACAGCTTTGCTAAACTCTGCAAACGTCTCAAAGCTACTCTCGCGGACGGACTTTTGGAGCTTCTCGACCATGTCTGGGCTGATGGCATGCTTCTCTCCGAAGCGTCGCCACTGGTACTGCCCACCCGGCTCCAGATCAAGTGCACCGGCGGCTTGCTCTTTAGGGAATGCGCCCTCGTGCAGACTTCGAACCTCGCGCTCGATGTCCTCTAGAGTCACGCCCTCGATGCGGCTTGCCGTGCCCGTAAAGTAGCGCCGCACGACCTCGGTGTTGATCCCGATGGCCTCAAAGATCTGTGCCCCACGGTAGCTCTGGAGTGTCGAGATGCCCATCTTGGACATGACTTTGAGCAGGCCCTTGTTGACGCCCTTGATGACGTTCTTGACCGCGGTTTTGAAGTCCACGCTGGTCAGCACGCCATTGAGCACGAGATCATCAAGGGTCTCAAAGACTAAGTAGGGGTTGACGGCGCTCGCCCCAAAGCCCACGAGACACGCAAAGTGATGGACTTCTCGCGCCTCGCCGGTCTCGACAATCAGCGCGACTTTATTGCGGGTTCCCTCACGGATCAAGTGATGGTGGACGGCGGAGATGGCCAGCAACGACGGAATCGGGGCGTACTCGGGGGAGACATCGCGGTCCGAGAGTACGATGACATTCATCCCGCGCTCCAAGGCATCGCTGGCCTGGCGACAGAGCCGCTCGACCGCCCTCTCTAGCTCACCTAGGGGCTTATCCGGGCGGAAGACCGCACGAGCCGTCCAGAGCCGTAGCCCACCGTCATCGCCCAGCACCCGCAGCTTCTCCAGCTCCGTGTTAGAGAGGATCGGCGTGCCCACTTTGATCTGCCGCGCGTTCTGGGGGGCATCGTCTAAAAGCGAGCCATCGGTGCCGATGTAGTCCCAGAGGCTCATCACGATACTCTCGCGGATCGGGTCAATCGGCGGGTTGGTGACTTGTGCAAAGAGCTGCTTGAAGTAGGCAAAAAGGTTCTGCGGCCGGTGGGAGAGCACGGCCAGCGGCGTGTCGGTTCCCATCGAACCCAGAGCCTCTTCGCCGTTTTGTGCCAGCGGGGCTAAGAGCAGCCGCAGCTCTTCACTTGTGTAGCCAAAGGCGCGCTGTTTCTGGATCAGCTCCGCATGCACCGGGTGATCTGATGCGGGCGGCTCGGGGAGGCTTGCCAGGTCAATCTTGTGCTTCTCCAGCCACTCGCCATAAGGATGCAGGCCACAGACCGTTTTTTTAACTTCCTCATCGCTGATGATCCGCTGCTGTGCTGTGTCCACGAGAAAGAGCTTGCCGGGAGTCAGCCGCCCGCGCTCGACAATCTTCTCCGCAGGAACTTGAATCACACCAGTCTCGGAGGCCAGAATCACGAGATCGTCGGTGGTGACCGTGTAGCGAGCCGGGCGCAGGCCATTGCGATCCAGCACCGCCCCGATCTGCACGCCATCGGTGAAGGCCACGGCAGCGGGGCCGTCCCACGGCTCCATTAAACAAGCGTGGTACTCATAGAACGCCTTGCGCTCCGGGGCCATGATCTCGTTGCCATCCCACGCCTCGGGAATGAGCGTCATCATGGTCTGTGCGACCGTCTTGCCGCCCATCAGCATCAGCTCGACGGCATTATCCAAGCTCGCCGAGTCCGAGCCCGTCGGGCTCACGAGCGGGTAGCACTTTCGCAGATCATCGCCGAGCACGCTCGATGTCAGGCCCTGCTCGCGCGCCTTCATCCAGTTCCGATTGCCACCTATTGTATTTATTTCACCGTTGTGCGCAATATAGCGATAGGGGTGGGCCAGTGGCCAGCTCGGAAACGTATTGGTGGAGAAGCGCTGGTGCACCAGCGCAATCGCGCTCTCCATGCGTGGGTCACTGAGATCTAAGTAGTAGCCGCGCATCTGATGCGGCAACAGCAAGCCTTTATAGATCAGAGTCGTGGTGGAGAGGCTGGGAATGTAGAACCGCGACGGATCGGGAATGCCCGTCGCGCCTGCCACTTCGCGCTCGACTTGCTTGCGGATGACATAGAGCTTGCGCCCAAAGGCCTCTAGGGAGGTCGTCGCGCCACAGGCGACAAAAAACTGGCGGATCACGGGCTCGGTCTCTTTGGCCTGTCGTCCGATCTTGCGAGAGTCCACGGGCACATCGCGCCAGCCGAGAAATACTTGGCCTTCTTGGCGGGTCAGTGCTTCCAGAGTCCGCTCACACTGGAGGCGGGCATCGCTCTCGGTAGGCAAAAACGCCACCCCAACGCCGTACTCACCGGCAGGCGGCAAGACGATGCCAAGCGCCGCGCACTCTTCACGCAGAAACGTATCCGGCACCTGGATTAAAATCCCCGCGCCATCGCCAGTCTCTGGGTCGCAGCCCGTCGCGCCACGGTGCACGAGGTTGTCGAGAATGGTCAGTCCCATTGAGACAAGCTCATGCGTGCGTTTGCCTTTGATGTGTGCTACAAAACCGACGCCACACGCATCATGCTCAAACGCCGGGTCGTACAGCCCCGCAGAAACTTGCTTGTCCACTAGCTCTAATCCTGTCTCTTCCACGCTCATTTTTACTTACCAAACGACGAACGCGGCGACAGAGCACGCAACCTCTCCAGCACTGGTCGGGAACCAAAATTATATCATAAGTGTTATTTTGGAATTTGTTCGAGGAGCTTATTGGCGTTTTCCTGAATCCCTCGCGGACAGCCCGGTACTTTGATCGCAGCGTTTAGCTCGGCTCGCGCGCCCTTGGCATTGCGCTCTCCGATAAAGCAAAATGCCAGCCCGAAATGCGCATAGGCTTTATCGCGTGGCTCCGTGGCCGCTGCGAGAGCTTTCTGGAACCAAGTGCGTGCGGTGGCGGACTTCTCCTTCTTGAGATAGAGGCCTCCCAGAGCTGCGTAGGCCGAGGCATACTTGCTCGTCTTTGGTCCTTTCGCCATCAGCCTGGCTGCCCAGAGTGCTTTAGCCTCGTTGTCCTGACGTGCAAAACGCTCAGTCAGATCCGCTGCTAGTGTCGTGTTATTAGGGCTCTGCTTGAGCTTGGCCTCAAGTACTGGTTGCTCCTTAAAGGCTTTGAGCGCTCCACTGCCCAGCTCAATAAAGCCTGAAGCAGGCATGAACCCCGGCATGCGCCCCCACTCATTGCCCTCGGCATCCAGATAGAGCACCGTGGGAAACCCGCTGACGCCGTATTTTTGCGCCAGAGCCTTGCCCTCACGCTCCGCATTGAGCTTGACGGTGACCACCTGGCCACAGAACTGCACAATTTTTGGATCAGGGAATACCTCGGCATCGAGCTTCTTGCAGTAGCCGCACCAGTCGGTGTAGAAGTCAATCAGCAAGAGCTTCTTGCTGGCGCGGGCACTCTTGACCGCCGCCTCGTAGGACTTGATCCAAGCAATCTTTGGCATGTGATCATTTTATCGTATGCGCCGCTGCAATGGCTTCAGGACTTCTTCATCTCTGCTGGCCATACTAGAGGGCACGATGAAACGACAAGATCGGCCTTTTCAAAAACTCTGGGTTCCCGAGCGCCTCTCAGGCAAGACGTTTAACCTAATGCTGAGCAAGACGAAAAAATCGTTCTGGGAGGGGGCGACCACCACGACCTACGGCTACAATGGCGCGCCGTTCTGGGGACCGACACTGGTCTTTCAGCAAGGCGAGCGCGTGACGCTCAATGTGACCAATGCGCTCGACGAGCCAACAACCTGTCACTGGCATGGGTTGCACTTGCCCGCGGCCATGGATGGTGGGCCACACCAGCTTATCGCGCCGGGTAAGACCTGGCAGGCGAGCTTTGAGGTGAAAAACCACGCGGCGACCTACTGGTACCATCCTCACGCCCACGAGTCCACCCAGAAGCAGCTTACCTACGGCGCAGGTGGCTTGATTATCATCAAGGACCCGCTTGAGGCTGCCCTTGCACTTCCCCGAACCTACGGCGTGGACGACATTCCCCTCGTCTTCACCAGCCGCCGCTTCTATGAAAATAACCAGTTCAGCTTTGAGGGCGACCGCGATAAGTACGGCGACTTTCTCTTTGCCAATGGCGTGCTCGATGCGGAGATCCGTCTGCCGGCACAGCTGGTGCGCCTGAGGATTCTAAATGCGGAGATTGAGCGTGGCTACGATCTGGGGCTCTCCGACAACCGGATTTTTCATCTCATCGCCACCGATGGCGGGCTGGTTGAGAAGCCAGTGCCACTCAAGCGCCTCAAGCTCATGCCCGGAGAGCGCGTCGAGCTACTTGTTGATCTGAGCCGCGATGCGTATGGCTCGTCGCTGGATCTGATGTCTTTTAACGCGGGCCAGGCATTTGGCTTTCCGGGTGCGGAGTCGCAGCAACCTCGGCGACCCAACGGCGGCCTCCTCAATGCGATTGACTTTCGCCTGCTCCGCATTACGGTTGGGCTGACGACGCCGGTGGCCGTGACCCAGCTCCCTAGCACCCTTGTGAAGAACCCGAACTTTACTCCCGCCGACGTTCAGAGTCGGCGCACCGTGCGCATCAATGGCCAGCCCGGCGGAAACCCGGAGTTCTACTTCGACCAGGGAGCCTACGACATGCACCAGACTAACCATGTGGTGAAGCTGGGGGCTGTGGAGGCGTGGACGGTCGTCAATAACCGCGTCTTTGGGCACTCATTTCATATCCACGATGTCCAGTTTCGGATTGTCGAGCGCAGCAACGGCCCGATTCCCGCCCACGAAAACGGCTGGAAAGACACGTTCTATATCCCGCGCAACGAGTCGGTGACCTTTGTGGCCAAGTTCGAGGACTTCGCCAGCCCCACCGACCCCTACATGTACCACTGCCACATGTCAAACCACGAAGACGGCGGTCTGATGGGGCAGTTCGTGGTGGTAAAAGACCCCACTGCGTTCCAGCAGACACAAGAGAAAGCCGTCACGCCAGAGATGCTGCTCGCCGCCGAGAAACAGACCGGGAAGCGTGTCACGCTGGAGACGCACAACAAGCCGCTGGTGCTGCACTTTATCGAGCAAAGCTGCCCCTGCTCCCGCGACTCCGCCCCGTTTTTAGATCGCCTCGCCGCTCAGCTCGGCGACTCGTGCCAGATTATCGGGGTGATCAACGCTACTTCCCCGCAAGCGAAAGCCTGGGCAAAGCAAACAGGCATAAAGCTCCCGCTGCTGGCCGACCCTGATCGAAAGCTCATCACCGCCTACGGAGCCGAGCGCAGTGTCTACACCACCCTGGTCGCCCCCGATGGGCGCATCGTCAAGACCTACCCCGGCTACAGCCAGGCCATGCTTTTAGAGCTCGCCCAAAAACTCAGCCAGCTCACCGGCAAGCGCCTCGCGCCTCTCTCCGTCAGCGCCGCCCCAAAAGTACTGACATCGGGGTGCACGTTTCCAAAGGCGTAGATCATGACAGATGGGGCCTGAAAGTCCCCGCCTGCTTTGTAGCATTAGGCTCTCCAGCCCCGCCGCTCTAACCGGCGGGGCTACATCGCTCCGATGACAGCTTTGACGAACTCTGCGGTGCCTGCTTGGCCGCCTAAATCCCGCGTGACGTGCTTGCCTTCTTCAAAGACGGCAAAGAGCGCGCTCTCGATCCGATCCGCCGCCGCACTTTCCCCGAGCTGGCGGAGCATGAGAACCGAGGACATGACGACAGCGGTCGGGTTGGCGAGGCCCTTACCGGCGATATCGGGCGCGGTGCCGTGGACGGCTTCGTAGACGATGGCATCGGTGCCGATATTGGCGGAGCCCGTGACGCCCAGGCCGCCCACCAAGCCCGAGACTAAGTCGCTGATGATGTCGCCGTAGAGGTTCTCCATCACCATCACGTCAAACTGCTGCGGGCGTGTCACCAGCTGCATGCAGCAGTTATCCACGATCACCTCCTGGTACTCAATCTCCGAGTACTCTCTGGCCACGCGGCGGCAGCAGTCTAAAAACAGTCCATCAGAGAGCTTCATGATATTGGCCTTATGAACCGCGCTCACTTTCTTACGATTATGGTTGCGGGCGTACTCAAAAGCGAACTTGGCGATGCGCGTGCTGGCTACCTCGGTGATAATTTTCAGGCTCTCGACCACGCCGGGCACCACCACGTGCTCAATTCCGGCATAGAGATCCTCGCTGTTCTCACGCACCACGACAATATCAATGCCCGCAAACGGTGTCTTGACGCCGGGAATGGTCTTGGCGGGGCGGACATTGGCATAGAGCCCGAGGCGCTTACGCAGTGCCACATTCACCGACGGAAAACCCTCGCCCACGGGCGTACCAATCGGGCCTTTGAGCGCGATGTGGTTCTTGACAATCGAGTTCACGACGCTATCGGGCAGGGGCGTTCCAAAGCGCGGAATAATATCGGCACCCGCCTCTTGTCGGTCCCAGGAAAACGAAATGCCTGCCGCCGCAAGAATCTCCAAGGCAGCATCGGTCACCTCCGGCCCAATCCCATCGCCGGGTATCAGGGTCGCGGAGTAGGTTTTTGTCTTGCTCATGCCTAGATTATGGCACAGTACAATGCTGGGCATGAGAATTCGTTTAAAAGTCTGCTGCATTGCCAGCGTGGACGAAGCGCGGCTGGCGATTTCCTACGGCGCGGATGCGCTGGGGCTGGTGGGGCCGATGCCGTCGGGGCCGGGGCCGATTCCGCTGGAGACCATCGCCCAGATTGCGGCGGCGACTCCCCCGCCCATCGCGACTTTCTTGCTGACCTCCGAGACCCAGCCCACGGCGATTGTGGCGCAGTGGCAACAGTGCTGCACCACGACCATTCAGCTCACGGATCGGGTGGAGCCAGAGCACTACGCGGCGCTTCGGGCGGCGCTGCCGGGTATCAAGCTGGTGCAGGTAATCCACGTAATCGGGCCGGAGTCTCTAACGGAGGCAAAAGAGTTTGGCAAAGTGGCAGATGCCCTCCTCCTCGACTCAGGAAATCCTGCTCTCGCCGTCAAAGAGCTCGGCGGCACCGGGCGCGTCCATGACTGGGAGGTCAGCGCGGCGATCTGCGCCGCCGTGGCCTGCCCGGTGTTTCTGGCAGGCGGCCTACGCCCCGACAATATCACTGAGGCGGTGCGGACCGTACGGCCATTTGGGGTCGATCTGTGCTCCGGGGTGCGCACCGATGGCAAGCTAGCCCCAGAGAAGCTGGCTGCCTTTGTGCAGGCGCTAGCGGGAGGTCGCGAGGAGCGAGCGCGTGGTTAGCTCACCGTCGAGGTAGTAGTGGTCGAAGGGGACACTGCCCAGGCGCATGGGGCTGATGTCCACGAACTCAATTAGGTGAAGCTCCGCGCGAAAGCGCAGTGCGGAGTCGTCATCGGAGAAGGCGGCGAGGTACTCGTCGTCACTCTGGCGCAGACAGACAAACTCACCGGTTTCGATATGCCGCAGGGTGTAGACTGTCCTCTGGAAATCTCCCTGGTTGTGCTCAAAGGGTCGCATACCCTAGTATCGGCAGGTTTTTGAGATGACGTTAGAGAAAAGAGAGGGCATTATGCACCGACAAGCCCAAGATCCTCTTTTTTTGCTCACCCTTCCTCGTGGCTGGTTTCGGAGTAGCACCCAGAGCCGCCTCCCGGAGCGGGTTTCGACAACGGTGCAGCTGATGCGAGGGACCGTTGTCTTGCGCTTGCTGGGAATTCGGGAGCAGACTGCCGCGACATTGCCTACGCTCGACTTTACGGGACGGCTCCAGACCAACGGGACGATAGATCAGGGGCAAGGGCGACTGCGCTGGCCGGAGGGATCGCAGGAGAGTGTGGAGGTCAGTCAGGCGCTAGATGGCTCCTACCAGCTCCAGCGCAGTGGGCTGCGAGGCGCACTCACCCCCACAAAAAACAGCCTCGGGGTGGTGCATGAGGCGCTGCTCTGGTTTGGTCTCGGGCGGCTCCTGAGACGTGGCTCCCGCACCGAGCAAACTGTCACCTTGGTGCGTGAAGAGAGCACACCGGGCCTACTCTCGGGGACACTTGCGCTGACCGAAGAGCGTGAGGAGCTTCTAAAGCTGCGCGATGAGGTCGTGATGGCGCGGCGGCTACGCTACCAAGCGAGTGGGCTGGGCTATCCCAAGGAGCGCGAGCGGGGCACTCTCTGGCTGGGGCCACAGGGAGAAGTTCTCAAGGGGGATCTCATCCCCTCGTTTGTGGCGACGGCAGCAATGGCCCCAGAAAAAAACGACCCCGCCTTTGCTCTCAAGACCCTGGAAAGTGGCCAGTGGCGTGCGGAGCAGGGTAGCAACGGCTGGACCGTCACGCACTCGGAAGGCAAGCTGGAGGCGGAGCTGGACTTTGAGCGCCGCCTGCGCCGTCTGACGAGCCGCCTGACGGGCACATCCCTCGTTGCCGAGTGGGACGGCACGGCGCTGCGCTATGCCTATCCCTCACTCCTGCCCAAGTTTGCCGCAGTGCCCGAGGGTGGTGTGGCGCTCTTTCTTGCCTCACTTCTCCTGCCTGAGCCCATTGCAGGGCAGGCGATTGGCCAGAAGCGCTCGGTGCTGCTCCTCCCGCTGATCACGGGCGATGAGCTGGCGCTGAGCGGAGAGCTCACTCGCCTGCCAGACTCCCCGAAAAAGACACGCCGCTACCGACTCACTCTCGATGGAGGCACTATCGCCGAGCTGGAGGCTGATGCACTTGGCCTGGTGCGCCTGACCAGCAATGGGGCACTGGCTGCCACCCGGAAGCCGTAAAGGCCGTAAAGAATAAAACTTAGGCGGCTACTTTAAACTCACTGGGCTCGTCTTCGGTATCGGATTCTTTATCGTCAAGAATCAGGGAAACATCAGGAGTCACGGTGAGAGTGAGCTCGGTGCCAAAGAAGCTCAGAACACTCTCTAAGCGATCCGACTCCGTGTCGCAGAGGGTGCGGATACGCTCTTGCTTCTCTTTAGCCGTGGCGATCTGCTCTTCTTTTTGAGTGATCTGGCGCTGCAAGTCCGCAATCTGGGACTCGGTCTCGGAGATATAGTCGGTGGTTTTCTTGCCCTGCGTCTCTGCAAACTGCTGGAGTGTGTCGCGCTTCTGCGCGGCATCGCCCACAATGCTCTGACGGTTGACCCCGATGGCTGTCCCCAGCGCTCCGAGGGTCACTTGCACCGTCTGGCGCTTCATCTCCAGTGGCATCTCTTTAGGGAGCTGCTCCAGCATGTCCAAGGTCTGCTCCGCCGTGAAGCTGGTAGTGCTCACTTTGGCAAACTGGTAGATCGCCGGAAAATCCAGCGTCCCCTCAGAGGAAAGAGCGGGCTGCTCTGCCGCTGTGACGACAGGGGTAGCAGACAGGGGAGCAGGCGCACTGCTCAGACGAATGGGTGGTGCGGCTGGCTCAGACGCACTCTCTTTCTTATCTCGCATAAAAAATGACATAGCTTTTCGATCCTTTAGGTGACGTACTGTCTGTATTGTCGGCAGAGCCTGAAAAAATTACCAGGGTATTCAGAGAAAATATTGCATGGTAAAATGGGGGGCGCTATGGCATCTGATAAGCTCCCGGATCTGGCAGAGAAATACAAAGATATCCCCTTCGACGACAGTCGTGTACTGAAGTACAAAGAGAGCGCGGGCTGGGAAGTACTCCTCAAGACCGCCGCTGAGGTCAAGCTGGTGGACAGTGAGATCCGTGCTCTGATTCTGGAGATGGCCGATATCATGTACGCCGCGCACGGGGTGGGGCTGGCCGCGCCTCAAGTGGGCCACAGTCTTCGCCTTCTGGTCTATGATGCGGGGGCGGGGCTTCAGGCGCTGATCAATCCCCATGTCTCCAAAGAAAAAGGCGAGCAGTACGAGCCCGAAGAAGGCTGTCTTTCGATTCCCGGTCTGCGTGGCGTGGTGCGCCGCCCCACCCAGATCTATGTCCAGGCACTCAATGCCAACGGTCACCCAGTGCGCTTCAAGGCCCGCGACTTCGAGGCGCGGATTATCTGCCATGAGGTAGATCACCTCAACGGGATTCTCTTCACCGAGCGCGCCGATCCCAAGACCCTCCACATGCTCACGCCTGAAGAGCAAGCCTCGGAGCGCGAGCCTGCCGAGTAGCATGCGCGTTGTTTTCTTCGGGACCTCTCCGTTTGCCGTACCGACACTCCAGGCGCTTCATGACAGCGCTCATGAGGTGCTCGCTATCGTGACACAGCCGGATCGGCCTGCGGGGCGTGGGATGCAGCTTGCTGAGTCGGCGGTGAAGAAAGCCGCGCGTGCCCTAGGCTATGAGAGTATCCTTCAGCCGGAGAAAGTGCGCCGCAAGCCCTTCCCGGAGGAGCTAGCTGCGCTTGCCCCGGATGTGCTGGTGGTGATCTCGTTTGGGCAGATCATCCCCCAGCGCGTTTTAGACATTCCAAAGTACGGCGGCATCAATGTCCACGCCTCGCTCCTCCCCCGCTGGCGCGGCGCGGCCCCTATCCACCGAGCGATTATGGCAGGTGACTCCGAGACCGGCGTGGCGACCATGCAGATGGAGGCCTCGCTTGACACAGGTCCTGTGTTTTTGGAGGCTCGCACTCCGATCTTGCCCACCGATACGACGCTCTCGCTGGAGCCGCGTCTGGCGGATGCGGGCGCGGCACTCCTCATCCAGACCCTGGATCGCTTAGCGCATGAGCCGCAGTGGCAACCCACGCCGCAGGGTGAAGATGGCATGACCTACGCCGCGATGCTCACCCGTGAGGATGGCTTTCTCAATCCCACTGCCGAAAGTGCCACGCCGCTTGCCAACCGAGTGCGTGCGCTCACGCCGCGCCCGGCGGGTGTGATCCTGCTGGCAGGAAAAGAAGTGAAGGTTCTGGAGGCGATTGCCCTCCCCGCTACTGAGCCGGATGTGCCCGGCAAGATTGTGGCGGTGACAAAAGAGGGCATCGAGCTGGCGACAGTCGAGGGCATCTTGCGTCTTGTGACGGTACAGCCGCCGGGCAAGCCCGCGATGGCGGCGACGGCCTACGCCAATGGAGCACGCCTCAAGCCAGGTGATCTTGCGGCCTCTCCATAAGATTTTTCCGTCAAAGAAGGATTCGTCGCACCGACGTTGTATAATAGGCTGGCATCCTTGTCAGTAGTGTCTATTGGATCAGTTGTGCCGAAAGGAATCGAGTTTGAAGATGCGTGTCCTTAACCGCCGCCTCGTGCGCTTTGTCTCTGCTGCCATTGTTGGTGGCATGGCGCTTGCCGCCTTAGCTCAGGAGAATGGTGCCCCAATAACGTTCTCACTTTTTAAAGGTGAGACGGACTCCGTTACGCTGGGTGGCTGGGGAAGTGGCCGCGCTGATGCTAGCCGCGGCGATAGTGGCCGTGTTAAAGTGGGGGACTACTCTATTAAAGTCACCACCCACGGTACCCACCAAGGGGGACGCATTGACTTCGCAAAGCCCGTTGACCTGAGTGCTGCCCTTGCGAATCCACGCTGCTACCTGCGCTTCCAGACCAGCTTTAATGCCACCCAGGATGTCCAAGATATCACAGGCTTTGCACAGAAGAAGGCAGCCGGAGCTTTCGAGCGGATGCGCTATGTCTTTATCATGGCCGATGGCTCTCAGTACGAGCTGATCCGCCCCCTAGATGTCCCGCCCTCTGAAGACCCAGACTCCTACGTCCCGCAGAACATTCCACTCGCCGCACTGAAGAAAATCGCCAAGAAGCCTCTTGCAGGCAACGGAGCAAAGCTTGCGTCGGTGGTAGTGGCGGGCGATAAATATGACACGTTCTATATCGGGGAGATTGATGTTCTCACGGATGAGACCGAGGTCAGTGTTGCGGATCTTGAGGATCAGATTGCCTTCGCCGATAACGAGATGACCTTTGTGGGGGATGCGGAGGCGGGGGCCAGCACCCTGAAGTTTTCTTGGGACTGGGATGCCAGCGATGGAATTCAGGAAGATGACACGGGCCGCACGGTCAAGCATGTCTTTCCTGCCAAGCTCTTCCGTGGCGATGAGCAGATTCATAAAGCAGTGGTCACCCTGACCGTCACCGATGTTGATGGGCTCAAGGCTCCTCAGCGCAAGACTCTTGCACTTGAGATTAGCCGCTAACCGTTTCCTATGACCGATCCCCGTGCAGCGCCCCAGCCAAGCCGACTCCCGGCGTGGCTGGAGGCCATGCGCCCCAAGCAGTGGGCCAAGAACGTACTGCTTTTTGTGGGGCTGATCTTCACGCAAGACCAAGGGCATCAGCTCTCTCACTGGCTCAAGACCTTTGCGGGTTTTCTCCTTTTCTGCTTGCTCTCCGGGCTTACCTACTACATCAATGATCTGATGGACCTAGATGCGGATCGGCAGCACCCTAAAAAGCGCTTTCGTCCCATCCCCTCAGGGCGCCTACCCGCCAAAACGGCATGGGTGCTGGCCGGGCTGGGCATTCCGACTCTCTTAGTAGCGGCGCGCTTAATGGAGTACGATCTGAGTGGGTGGCCCGCGTGGAAGTTCTTTACGACAGCAGCGCTCTATCTGACGGTGACACTTTTCTACTCTCTCGTACTCAAGTATGTGGTGATCGTGGATGTGCTGACCCTGGCCTCGCTGTTTGTGGTGCGGGCAGTGGCGGGGGCATTTGTGATTAATGTGCCGATCTCGGAGTGGCTACTGCTGTGTACGCTGCTACTAGCGCTCTTTTTGGGGCTCTCAAAGCGGCGCGGGGAGCTGGTGGCGCTGGGTGAGGGAACCCCGACTCGGGCGATTCTCAAGGAGTATAGCCTGCCGATGCTGGAGCAGATGATCACGGTGGTTGCCTCGGCGTGCTTGATGTCCTACACACTCTACACGTTCTTCTCAAAGTCGCAGACGGGGCACAGCCGCCCCTATCTCATGGCGACAATTCCCTTTGTGATCTACGGACTCTTCCGCTATCTCTACTTAACCCACAAAAAGGGGATGGGTGAGGCTCCCGAGGCGGTGCTGGTGGAAGACAAGCCGCTGATGATCAATGTTCTTCTCTGGGCACTGGTGGCCGTGATTGTCCTGCAGATGGGGGGGCGCTCCTAGCTCGCCCCGCCGGGGTTGCCGGGCCAGTGCACGCCTGCGGCACGAAACGCTCCGGTCTCGGGGCAGAGGATACTCATTCCACCATCCACAGGCACAGTTGCGCCGGTGATAAAGCTGGCGGCATCGGAGGCGAGAAAGAGGGCGACCGCGGCGATTTCCTCAGGGTGCCCGACGCGATCTAAGGGGTAGTGGGTGTAAAAGACCTGCTGCTCATCTTCCGAGAAGCGCTCTTTCCAGGCCTGCTCGCCCATGGTCATGATATGGCCGGGGGCAATGCAGTTCACCCGAATGCCATAGCGCCCCAGATCCGTGGCAAGCGCTCGTGTGAGCCCGGCGAGGGCGGCTTTGGACGTTGAGTAGGCGACTCGCTCGGGGATGGGCTGGTTGCCGACGAGAGAACCAAGGTTAATGATGCTGCCCTTGGTCTGTTTTAGCGCATCGAGTCCCGCTTGGGCGAAGAGATAGGGAGCGCGGACATTGACCGCCTGCACGGTGTCAAAGAGCGCGACAGGGGTGTCTTCTAGCGTGGTGCCCCGCTGGTCGGCAGCGTTGTTGACAATGCAGTCGAGCCGTCCAAATCGCTCTAATGTGGCAGCAACGACTCGGGCTGGGAACGCCATGTCGGTGACATCGCCCTCCAGACAGAGCGCATTATTCTCTCCCAGAAGCGCGGCAGTCTCTTCGATGCGCCGTAGATCAGTCGCGCAGACTTTCCAGCCTGCGTTGTGAAAGGCAAGCGCAATCGCTTGTCCAATGCCCTGCCCTGCGCCGGTAATAATGACGGTTTTCATACTTCTACTCCACCACGGTTGTGTCGCCCCAAGAGAGGCCCGTTTTTACCTCGACATCCAAGCTCACGGAGAGTTCGTAGGCGTTTTCCATGCACGCCTTTACTTTTGTGCCCAGCTCAAGGGCCGCGTCTTGGTCTACCTCAAAGAGCAGCTCATCGTGCACTTGCAAGAGCAGTAGTGCCGGAAGCTCCGTGGCCTTCAGCATCGCTGCGACCGAGAGCATGGCTTTTTTCATAATATCCGCACTCAGCCCCTGGATCGGCATGTTCGCCGCTGCCCGCTCCGCCGCCTGACGGAAGTTAAACACGCGATTGTTGATATCAGGAATCCAGCGCCGACGGCCAAAGAGCGTCTGGACATAGCCGTTTTTCTGGGCAAACTCAATCGTCGCGTCTAAGTAGACCTTCACGCCTGGAAAGCGCGCAAAGTACGACTCTTTCAGCGCCTTCGCCTCACCCTGTGGGATTTTCAACTGCCGCGCCAAGGCAAAGTCCGAGATGCCATAGAGCACCGCGAAGTTCACCGTCTTGGCCGCGCGCCGCATCTCACTCGTCACATCATCCGGCGAAACCCCATATACCTTGCTTGCTGTGTACTTGTGAATGTCCTCGCCCGACGTAAACGCGGCCCGCATATCGGCATCGTTGGCCACGTGGGCAAAGATGCGCAGCTCGATCTGCGAGTAGTCCGCCGAGAGCAGTATGCGTCCCGGCGGCGCGACAAATGCCTTACGAATCTCCCGCCCCATAGCCGTGCGTATCGGAATGTTCTGAAGATTGGGGGACGATGACGAAAGCCGCCCCGTCGCCGCCACGGTCTGGTTCAGCGACGTGTGCACCCGCCCATCGCTTCTCACCAGCGCCGGCAGCGCGTCGGCGTAGGTGCTCTTGAGCTTCGCCAGCTCACGGTACTGCAACACATCCGCGACAATCTTATGCTCCAGCGCCAGCGGCTCTAGCACGTCCGCATCGGTCGAGTAGCCGGTCTTGGTCTTCTTCCCCGACGGCAGCTTCAGCGTCTCAAAGAGCACTTCCGCCAGCTGCTTCGGCGAGTTCACCGCAAACACCACTCCCGCCTCCGCATGGATCGCCTTCTCTAGCGTCGCCACTTGGCTCCCCATCTCCGCCGCAATCTTGCCGAGCAATACCGTGTCTAAAAGTAGCCCCGTGCGCTCCATCTCCGCAAGCACTGGCACCAGCGGCAGCTCTAAATCGCGCAAAAGCTCCGCCAGCTTGTCCTTTTCGAGCCTTGGTGTGAGCTCTTTCTCAAGCACAAAGATCGCCTCTGCCTCCGCACAGACCCGTGCCTTATCTTGCTCAAACACCGCTGTGGGATTGAGGCTTGCACGCTCCTTCTTCTCCAGCGCAGGCGGCAGCTCACGTCCCGCATGGTTCTGCGCAATGTCCCGCAAGGGGTAGGTCGCCCGCTGACCAGCAAAGAGCAAATACGCCGCCAGCTCCGCATCAAAGGCAAGCGACGAAACCGCAAAATCATGCCGCTGCAAGACTGTGATGTCCGTGCGTCCATCGTAGGTCAGCTTACCGATGGTGGGGTCTGCGAGAAGTATAGCGGCGGCTTTGGGGCCATTTGTTCCCACAACTTCCCCCCCATCCCCCGCCCGGCGGGGGGGATTAGAGGAAGGGGCATCAAATAGGCCGCCAAGCTCGGCTCCCCCGCTTGCGGGGGCGAGGGGGGCGATGGGACAGTAAAACACGCGCCCGCCTCCGGTGGCGATGGCAATTCCATAGAGCCGCGCATCCAGCGCCGAGGCTTCGTCGGTGTGCAGCCGGATGGCAAACTTGCCCACCGCCTTCGCAGCAGCAAGCAGTTCTGCAACATCTGCCGCTGTCTGCACCTCCGTAACAGTGAGCAAGACCGCCTTGGCCTCTGCCACAACCTCCCCTCCTCCCAAACCTGCCTCCCAGGATTGGGAGGAGGGGCCGGGGGAGGAGGGATTCACGGAGGAGGGATTCACGGAGGAGGGTTGCGTCGCCTTCGCCTCCACCCGCCGTGCGAGGGTGCGGAACTCCAGCTCATCGAAGAAGACCTTAATCGCGGCGTAGTCCGGAGCGTACTCAGGGCAGGCTTCGGGAGTCGGGAGCACCGCTGCCTCGGGGAGGGGAATGTCCTTGCGGATCACCGCCAGCTCTTTGGAGAGGCGCATCTTATCTAAGTGCTCCCGAATCTTCTCCTGAATACGGGCAGGCGTCACTTCACCCAGCCGCGCCTCGATCTCCTCCACCGTCGGGAAGGCTTGCAAGAGCGTTGTCGCGGTTTTCTCGCCAATGCCGGGGACGCCGGGGATATTGTCGCTAGAGTCGCCTTTTAGGGCGCGATAGTCTGTGAGCTGACTCGGCTTCAGCCCGTAGCGCGTCTCAACCGCAGCCTCATCGTAGAGCACGGTGTCCGTGATGCCCTTAATGGTGGTGAGAACTTGAATGCCCGGCTGGACAAGCTGGAGCATGTCCGAGTCGCCGCTGACAATCAGCACGTCGTAGCCCGCTGCCTTGCCTTGCGTGGCGAGCGTCCCGATAATATCGTCGGCTTCGTAGCCCGGCGCTTCCAGCGAGATCGCCCGAAAGACATCGGCGAGGCGCCGCGCATACGGTCCCTGCTGAATGAGATCATCGGGCGTGTCTTGGCGCGTCCCCTTGTACTCCGTGAACAGCTCGTGGCGAAACGTCGGCTCGTGCGTGTCCCAGGCGCAGAACATCAGATCGGGCGCATGTTTCTCGGTCACGCCTAGCAGCATCTGCGTGAAGCCAAAGAGCGCGTTGGTGGGCAGGCCCTTGGAGTTGGTGAGCGAGCGCACCGCAAAAAAGCCCCGGAAAAGCAGCGAGTTGCCGTCGAGGAGAACGAGTGTTTTAGCCATTTGCGGGTATTGTACCCGCCGCTCGCACCACTCCGGTATACTGGCTCCATGACGATGAAACGACTCATGATCGGAACCAGCTCTGTCAGCGCTTCCGAGATTTCTTTGGGCTGTATGCGAATCGCGGGCATGGCTCCCGACGCGGTGGACACGCTCCTGCGCACCTCCTGGGAGGCTGGGATCAACTTCTACGACCATGCCGATATCTACGGCGGCGGCAAGAGCGAGGAGGTCTTTACGGCGTCGATCAAGCGCCTCGGCCTGAAGCGCAGCGAGCTGCTTTTGCAGAGTAAGTGCGGCATCCGTAGCGGCTTCTTCGACTTCTCCAAGGAGCATATTCTCACCTCCGTAGACAAGATTCTCACACGCCTCGACACGGACTACTTGGATATTCTGCTCCTCCACCGCCCCGATGCGCTGGTTGAACCCGAGGAAGTGGCGGAGGCTTTTGAAACGCTCAAGCAGAGCGGCAAAGTGCTCCACTTTGGAGTCAGCAACCACAACCCCAGCCAGATCGAGCTGCTCCAGGCCAGCCTCCCGATGAAGCTCGAAGCTAACCAGCTCCAGTTCTCTATCACCAACACGGGCATGATTGACCATGGCCTCAATGTGAATATGGAGATTGATCGCTCGATTGATCGCGATGGTGGAATTTTGGACTACTGCCGCCTCAAGAAGATCACCGTTCAGGCGTGGTCGCCGTTCCAGTACGGCTTCTTCGAGGGGACGTTTTTAGGCAACCCTAAGTTCCCCAAGCTCAACGAGGTTCTGGAAGCGATGGCCAGCGAGTTTGGCGTCACTCCCACAACCATGGCCATTGCTTGGATTCTGCGCCACCCCGCCAAGATTCAGCCCGTTGTCGGCACCACCAGCCCGGAGTGTGCAGCAAGTCGCGCTTGCCTCAGGCGTGGCGCTGACCCGGCCTCAGTGGTACGAGATCTACCGAGCGGCGGGCAATACACTTCCCTAATCGCGCGTTGTGTGTTATGATGACACTATTATGAGCGATGCCAAGACAAGCCCGCGCCTACTTCTCTCGATTGCGGTCGGAGATGCCTACGGTGCGGGCTTTGAGTTTGAGACCCCCGAGGTAGTCGAGCGTGAAAACGACGGCAAGCACTACCGCAAGCGGGCTGGGTTCACGCCGGGGCACTACACCGACGATACACAGATGACGCTGGCGATCTGGGAGGCCGTGCGCCTCGGGGAGCCGTTTACGCCGCGCTACCTCGCCGATAGGTTTGTCGCTGTCTACCACCGCGACCCGCGCCCTGGCTATGCCCGCGGCTTTGAGGGGGTCTTGAAGTCGTGCAAGAACGGCACGGAGCTGCTGGAGAAGCTCAAGCCAGAAAGCGACCGCAACGGCGCGGCGATGCGCTCCGTGCCGCTGGGCCTCTTGCCAAGCATCACCAAAGTCAAAGCCTACGCGAAGATTCAGGCGGCTATTACGCACAACACATCGGGCGGGATTGCCTCGTCGCAGGCCGTGGGACTGATGGCGCACTTTGGCCTGAGGCGGCTCGGCAAGCTGAGCGAGCTGGCGGCGTTCTTAGAACAACACGTCCCCGGAACGCCTTGGAGCCAGCCCTGGCACGGCGAGGTTCCGCTCCATGGAATCGCCACCGTCCGCGCCGCTCTTACCGCGCTCCTCGCCTGCCGCAAGCAGTCCGACTTGCTCCGCGCCGCCATTGCCTTCACGGGAGACACCGACTCCGTCGCCGCGATTGCGCTAGGCTGCTCCGCGTGCTTTACCGAGTACAAGCGAGACCTGCCAAGCGTGCTGATTCGTGAGCTAGAGAACGGCCCCTACGGCCGGGATTATCTGACTGTGATTGGATAGCCTATAATTTGAATATGCACTTCTTCCAACAATCTATGAGTCCAGAGGACTACACCGACGAGAACATCTGTCAGGTGATGGGGCTTCCTGGGTTCGAGCTTGCGGAAGAGAGCACCGGGATTCGCATGCTCTGCAAGCCGTCGTTTCACCCCGAGGTCTGTCTCACAGCCAGTCCCAGTGAGCTTCAGGTTGTTGCGCTACAGAGCCAGTTTTGGCGCGAGGGGCGCTTCTGTCGCCTATCCAGAACAATGGAGACGGTGTCACTTGCATCAGAGGAATTTAAAGCTCTCGTTGGCCAGTTTCAGCAAGCCTACACCAAGAAGCCAGAAAGAATTGGCATGCTGGATGGAATGCCCATTTCTATTCTCTACCAAGAAGGGCCACAAAGGTTCTCTATTGGTGGCCATCCAATGACTGATGTAACCGACAGCTTCACGGCTCAGCTTCTTGAGCTAGCACACTCACGGGTGA
Source organism: Armatimonadota bacterium (assembly GCA_026392155.1). GTDB lineage: Bacteria > Armatimonadota > Armatimonadia > Armatimonadales > Armatimonadaceae > Armatimonas. The sequence goes on from JAPLCP010000169.1 coordinate 37,423, forward strand.
CGAATCGGGTGGTGCGCAACGCTCTCGCTGAGTGTGGCCGGTATGTCAATCTATTTCTGGCCTACGAACCAGAGCCTCAACAGCCCCTGACTCATCTTCTGATTCTGGGAACGCCTGAGGAGCGGGAGGAGCTTCTTAAGGCGCTGCCTTGACCCGGTAGAGCATCTCGCCGGCTTTGGGGACGTAGAGAATTCCTTCGTCCTCGCGGTCTTTGTAGTCGTCGACATTGATCGTGCGCCAGTCGCGGTAGCCGAGGTTGATCTTCTTACAGACATCTTCGGGGATGCCGGTGGCCAGCGTCACAGTTACCCGCGGGGTTTCGACGCCGTTTTCGTAGGTGCCGACGCCTTTCACATGGACGCAGTGGGCCATCGTGCCCCACGGCTCGTCTTTGAATTTGTCCCAGTGGGCAAGAAAATAGTCTCTCACGTGGTAGCCGAGGCGCTCGATATGCTCGCCGTGGGTGACGGAGATCTCGTGGATATGGGGGGCGTAGATGATCAGCTCGCCCCCATCGGCGACCACGGGCTCTAGCTTGTACATGCACTTTCCCCCCACCCAGAGCTCGTCGTACATGGGCGGGGCGCAGGAAAGAACCGTGTGAAACGCGCGGGGCATGTAGGTGATATGGAGCTGGTCGCTCAGGTCGGAAGCCGCGTCCCAGGCCGCTTCCGGCGAGCCCGCGTAGAGCCCGGCCAGCATTCCCTTCTCGACCACCATACAGAACGCCGTGCGGGGAGTCGGCACCATCGCGGCAGCCCGATCCACGACTTTGCGCACCGGAGTCCACTTGTGCCCAATAATCAGCGGGTTGCTAATCACCGCCCCGAGCCAGTGGAAAAAGTTCAGCACCTCCGGGCCGGAGATGCCCGGAAAGAGATACTTATTGCCCCCCGAGAAGCCCACGACCTCGTGCGGAAAGACCGGCCCGAGGATCATCAGCCGGTCGTAGTCGTAGATGATCTTGTTGATGCGCACCGGCACGTCCATCGCAAAGAGGCCATTCGAGAGTGTGGCGATCTCCTCGCTGGGGATCGTTCCTAGAGACGCCAGTGCGTCTGGATCGTCCCAGGCGTGGTTCAAAAATGCCACTGAGCTGTAGGTTTCGCGGCGCTGCTCTAGCGTGATCTCCAGCCGCTGGCAGATCTCGTCTTCCGTCATCGCGCGGTGCGTTCCCAGCGCAATCATGATGTCGAGGTGCGCTCCGGCGGCATGCGTCTGGGCGTAGATCTCCCGAAAGAGCCAGCCGACCGGCGCGGTGCGCGTGGCATCGGGGATGATCAGCAAGAGGCGCTTGCCTTTAAGCTCCAGCGGAGCCAGTGCCTGCGCCACAATCTGCGCCACCTCCGGCTCGGTGAGCGTGCGGTCGGTGAAGCCCAGACCAAATGCGTTCTCTGTCATAGTAGCTCTATTCTACTCGACGGGGAAGAGTTGCGTTAGGGAGAGTGTAAAGCCTGGCAAGGTCGTGCCGCCGTCGAAGACGGCCTCGCGTGTCAGTAGCTCCGGGTCGGCATCGGGTCGGTAGACCATCAAAACTTGCTTGGCAGGGTTTAGCTCCAGCACGATTTGTACGCCCACCTCCAGCCACTCCCGCACTTTCTCCGAGATCTCACGGGTACGGTCGTTGGGAGAGCGGGTTTCGAGCACCAACTTGCACCAGCGGGCATATTTAAGCTCCTGAGCTTCCCCTGGACAAGCTCGTAGTGCCAGTCGCTGGGAAACGCAAAAAGCTCCTCCGCCGTTCGCCTCAAGGAGCGCTGTTCCGTCAGAAAGCCCTCGCCCGTTGACATTTGCCCCCTTCTTGCTCCAAAAGCCGTGTTACTGCCGCTCTGTCGTCTTTCTTGATGGCGTTGATGAGCTGCTTTGTGGTGGGCGTTTGCATACGGTTGTTGCACGGCTTTATTGTCACCGTGTATGGCCGCGCTAGCTTGACAGATAAATCCCTCTCCTGTAGGATGCACGCACCATGTTACGACTTCGGGTAAGCTTTCTCCTGGTACTTGTAGGTTGCTCTGTTGCACCGCCTGCCACGAAGCCCTCTTCTCCCTCACCCGCTCCCCGAATGGCAACAGAGCTGCTGTACACGGGGGACATGCCTGCGGAGCTCACTCCAAAGATTCAGGAGCTTCAGGCGGCTTTTCAGGCAGGACAGACCCTCAAGGCGCAGGGGCTTGCCAAGGCACTTGAACCTAAGGCCCTAAGCTCCTCGGACTTGAGCGATCTGTTAGCGGGCTTCTACTACCGGCTTGGAGTGCTCGAGGGGGCACTTCGACTCTCTCGGCAGGCGGTGACCCTGAACCCAAAGTCCGCCACCGCACTGCTACATCTGGGCCAGCTTGAACAAGACTTGGGCTACTCACAGCCTGCCGGAGAGCATCTTCGTGCTGCACGTGACCTTGCCCCCAATGCGGTGCAGGTGCATCTCGCTCTGGCACGGTTTTTAGAGCGTGAGCTACACCAGCGTGAGGGCGAGGCGGAGCGTCGTGAGGCACTCTCACTTGAGCCACAGAACCCTGGGATTATGGGAGAGCTCGCCAGCAATCTTATCCGCCAGCAACGCTACGGCGAAGCCCGAGCACTTCTGGTCGAGGCAGATCGCTTCGCCCCCAATGCTCCACCGGGCTTGCTCCAGAGAGCCCAGATCGCCTGGGAGGAGGCACGGCGGGGGATTGGCAACACCCAGGAGCGCTACTCTGAGATGGAGACGTGGCTCACGAAGTGCCTGCAAGCCTCGCCCGATGACCCAGGTGCGCTCTTTCTACTAGGAAACTTACGGGTGGCACGCGGCGATGATGCGGGGGCAGAGCAGGCTCTTAGCACCGCGCTGGCACGTGCCCCCGAGCTAGAGGGCCTGCGGGTTCAGCTGGGGCAAGTGCTGGTGCGGCGTGGGCAAAAAGAGCGTGGCGAGGCCATGATTAACGTACATCGTAAGCTCCAGGAACACCGCGAGATGCGGGATCGTCTGGTGAGCCGGGTAGCGATGCAGCCAGAGAATACCGCCCGGCGCCAAGAGCTGATCCGCTGGTGCTTGGCCAATGGTGAGCTGGCACGGGCGACGCTGGAGCAGGCCGAGCTAAAACGTCAGCTCGGCTCACGCACGGGCAAGTAGCGATCCACAAGGGGCCGAGCAACCGTCTGCACAGTACCTGAGGGCCAGCGGATCACCAGCTTCTCCACCGCCGAGGCGCTCCCAAGCCCAAAATGCACCCGAGGGTCCGAGCTGGAGAGGTAGGAGCCATCGGCGTGACAGTGGCGCACTATGGTCTTCCCACCGGGGAGAGTTACTGTCACGACCGCACCGTAGCCAGCTGTATTGCTCTTGGTTCCTTCGAGAGCCAGCCCGAGCCAGTGTCCTCGCTTTGGTGCCTCATTATGGAGCAGGAGTGGGGTTGCCTGTGAGTCGACGAGAAGCAAATCGATGGCTCCATCATTGTCATAGTCACCTGTGGCGAGACCACGTCCCAGGATGGGCTTGGTAAAGGCAGGGCCAGCCCTCTGGCTAATTTCTGAGAAGCGGCCGCTCTGATTGTGAAAGAGCTGGCTAGGCTGTTGGTAGGTCGTGTTCGCATCAAGCTTTTGGACATTGTCCTGGATATGGCCGTTGGTGAAGGCCAGATCTAGCCAGCCATCGTTGTCAAAATCGAAGAACCGACAGCCAAATGCCACATAAGGCTCCGTGCTCGCCCCTAGCCCCGCGATGTAGCTCAGATCCTTAAAAAACTTACCTTGCTCGCTTTGGTAGAGCGAGTTGGGCTCATTGCGGAACGTAGTGACTACCAGATCTAGCCAGCCATCGTTATTATAATCGCCCCAGTCTAGGCCCATCCCGGCATGAAGTCGTGCATTGGAGTCGTAAGCAAGCCCGAGAGCATCGGCTTGGTTGACAAAGCTGCTTCCCGTGGAAACCAGTAGATCGCCAGGAGACTCATCGTTGGCAAAAGCAATCGCTTGCTTACCTGAGCCACTGAAATCTGCCGCTGCCACTCCTAGCCCTCGCCCCCGTGTCTGAGACTTTACCTGATGGCTCACGGAAGAGTCGGTAAAGCGTCCCCTTCCCTGGTTCTGGAAAAACGCGGCGGGGAGAGGGGGGTACTCACGTGGGCCACAAGCGGCCAGTACGATCTTTCCCTGCCCATCCCGGGTATCGCAGAGCAGGCGCGCACCACGCTCTGGGGAGAAATCAACATAGTTTGCCACGAAGAGATCCAGCCGCCCCGAGCCGGGAGCCGTCTCCACCCAGGTTGCCGCTGTCCCCCAAGGCTGAGGCGTCACCCCTGAGCGGGCGCTGACATTCGTAAACCCCGTACCATTCTCGTTGTGGAGCAAGGCACCTCCCGCAAAAGCCGTGAGGTAGAGATCGGGATACCCGTCGTGGTCGTAGTCGCCCACGGCAGCTCCGGAGAGCTCCCCCGTATGCGTCGGGAAGTCGGCTGGCGTAAACTTGCCCTTCCCATCACCACGAAAGAGCTTGCAAGGGTTACCCACCAGAAGGATATCCAAGTTTCCATCACGGTCCATGTCGAAAAATGCTGCCCCATTGCCTAGGGTCTCACGCAAGTTCAGAGGCGATTTTTGGGGGGGAGTCCAGCGGTAGTCAAGCCCGGATAGGGCAGTCACATCCCGGAAGTAGAGAGGCGGCCCCGATAACGTATTGGATCTGGTACAGCCTGCCAGTAGAGCAAGGAGTAATATTCTGGGTAGTCCTGGTTTCATTTGAGCATTTTACCTACGTTTTCTAGCGCAGGGTGGGATACTTGTCGCTCTCGTGGCGCAGCTCGTTCTGGGGTGTGAGGTAGGCGATAGAGATCCCCTCGGCTGCCATGGCCTTAAGGTACTTGACGAGATACTGTGCGTAGGTGCTGGTTTTCATCCACGCGGGGGCGCTTCACGGCGAGGCGATCAGGGTTAATTTGGGCTGGATTTTCTTGATCTCCTTGAGCAGGGGAATCAGAAAGCGCAGCTCCCGCTCTATGGAGAACGCCGCCAGAGTCGGGTCGGGCGTGTCGCAGGAGGTGTAGCTGCCGTCGTGGTTGAAGTCCGAAGCCCCGATGCAGAGGCGCAGCACCGCAAAGCCATTGCCCGTCTTGCTGTTAAAGAGCGCCTTGAGCGCGGCTCCTACCCCGAGAAACGGCTGGAGCTTGTGCTCGCTCTCCACCAAGATCTCAGGCAACCCCACCCCGCCGCCCTCCCAGCGCAAGGGCGGCAGCTTCGTCAGCAAGTTCTTCTTATCCGGCGTCGTCAAAAAAGCATCCATGCTCTATTGTAACCGCTTATGTATCCGCCGGTTGAAATCGGCGTCTGAGGGCCTTCGGCCACAAAGTCGCTCCGCGACTAAATTCGGTAGCCCGGGCCGGGCTTTTTGGCGCTTGCGCCTCTAGACGCCGATTTCAACCGGCGGGTTTATTACGTGTCTTGCTTGAGAATGACAAATTTGTAGAAGGCCATCTCGGCAATCGCGATCCACTAGGAGCTGATCAGAAGCGCCCCGAGGATCATTCCCATCGCTTGCGCAGGAGCTTGCTTGAAGCGCCGAAATGCCGCCACAAAAAGTCCCGCTCCTACTAGAAGCGTAATAAGGGCGATCAGACTTATCTCATTTGTCCTTGCGTTCGCGCCACCGGGCACCTGTTTTTAAACTGTCCATTACCAAAAATGCCAGCCACCAGACATTGAGCAGCACCCCAACCAAGATCAAGAGCACACCCTGCTGTTGCGATGTCTTGAAGCGCCGCATCCCCAACCACAACAGCACACCACCGACGATCAAGCACAGCACAAAAAGCCGGGCCATCTTAGTGGCCCACTATCACGACTAATCTCCCAGCTTGAGCACGGACATGAACGCCTCTTGCGGAATCTCGACATTGCCGAACTGCTTCATGCGTTTCTTGCCCTCTTTTTGCTTTTCGAGTAGCTTGCGCTTTCGGGAGATATCGCCGCCGTAGCACTTGGCAATGACGTTCTTACGCATCGCGGAGACGCGCTCTGCGGCGATGATCTTGCCCCCAATCGCGGCCTGGAGCTTGATCTCAAACATCTGACGTGGGAGAATTTCTTTGAGCTTCTCGACCAGTAGCTTACCGCGCGGATAGGCTTTGTCGCGGTGGGCGATAAAGCTCAGCGCGTCCACGGGCTCGGAGTTGACCTGGACATCTACTTTTACTAAGTTGCTGACACCGTAGTCGGAGAGCTCGTAGTCGAAGCTGGCGTAGCCTTTCGTGCGGCTCTTGAGCTGATCGAAGAAGTCCATGATGATCTCGGCGAGGGGGAGCTTGTAGTGCATCATCACGCGATTTGGAGCAGGATACTCCATCGTCCCCATGATCCCACGCCGGTCACGGCCCATGTCCATCACGGCTCCCACGTAGTCGGTGGGGACAATCACCATCGCCTCGACATACGGCTCCTCAATGCGCTCGATGCTGGTGGTCTCGGGCCAGTTGGCGGGATTGTCAATGACCTGCATGGTGCCATCGGTCTTGTAGACATGGTAGATGACGCTCGGGGCGGTGCAGAGCAGGGAGAGATTGAACTCGCGCTCTAGCCGCTCTTGGACAATCTCCATGTGCAGAAGCCCCAGAAAGCCACAGCGGAAGCCAAAGCCCATCGCGGCGCTACTCTCGGCCTCAAAGCTGAGTGCCGCGTCGTTGAGCTGCATCTTGGCGAGTGCTTCTCGGAGATTGGGGAAGTCGTTGGAGTCCATCGGGTAGAGGCCACAGAAGACCATCGGCTTGGCGGGACGGTAGCCTGGAAGCGCCTCGACTCCCTTGCCCTCACGCCCGGCGACCGTGATCGTGTCGCCGACGCGGGCATCGGTGACGGACTTGATCGCTGCGTGAAAATAGCCTGTGCCCCCGGCGCGTAGTAGCTCGGCAGGTTTCATGCGCGGTGCAAATGTCCCCACTTCGCTGACCGGGAACTCCTTGTTGGTGGCGATAAAGTGCACCTTGTCACCCGCCTTGAGGGTGCCGTCCACGATACGAACGTAGGCCACCACGCCTAAGTAGCCGTCGTAGTGGCTGTCAAAGACCAGCGCACGTAGCGGCTTCTCAGGATCACCCGTCGGCGGTGGCACTTTCTGCACCACGGCCTCCAAGATCTCCTCGATCCCGATTCCCTCTTTGGCGCTGCACGGAATCGCCTCCGTGGCGTCAATCATCAGGAGGTTCTCGATCTCCTCTGCCACGCGATCTGGGTCGGCGGCGGGCAGGTCAATCTTATTGATGACCGGGATGATCTCTAGGTTCGCACTCATCGCCAGGTTCGCATTGGCCAGGGTCTGCGCCTCGACACCCTGCGCGGCATCCACCACTAATAGCGCACCTTCACAGGCATTGAGAGACCGTGACACTTCGTAGGTAAAGTCCACGTGGCCGGGCGTATCGATCAGATTGAGCTCGTACTCCAGCCCATCTTTGGCGGTGTAGGCCATGCGCACAGCAGCCATCTTGATCGTGATGCCGCGCTCGCGCTCGATATCCATCTGGTCGAGAAGCTGCGCCTGCATGTCGCGCTTATTGACAGTGCCGGTAAACTCCAGCAGCCGGTCGGCGAGCGTGGACTTGCCGTGGTCCACGTGAGCGATGATACAAAAGTTTCGGATACGATCCTGAGGAACAGACATAGACCTCTATTGTATCGCGTGTCGCCTCGCCTCTGAGCCGCCCCATAAAATCAGGCGTCTCCAGTGGCTTCGTTCCTCAGCCGCAAAGCCCGTGCCGGGCTATTAGATTCGGTAGCCTGGCACGGGCTTTCCAGTGTGAAACGCTACGACACGCCCCGTTCACGGGGCGGGAGCGCTACTTCTTGACGCCTTCGAGATCGAGGCTGATCTCAACCTGCTCGCCGACCACTTGCGTGCCCTCGACCAGTGCGTTCCAGCTAAGGCCAAAGTCCTTGCGGTTGATCGCAAAGCGTGCCTCGACCCCCGCGCGGGTCTCTTTCTGCATGCCCTTGACGGGCTTGGAGACGGTGAAGGGGAAGCTGATGACCTTGGTGACGCCGTGGATGGTGAGCTTGCCGGTGGCCTTGTAGTCCGCGCCTGCCTTCTCGACCTTGGTGCTGACAAAGCTCAGGGTGGGGAACTTCTCGACATCAAAGAAATCCCCGCTGCGCAGGTGCTTGTCACGGGCCTCGTTGGCGGTGTCCACACTCTTAGCCTGCACCGTAAAGCTCACCGACGACTTGGCGAGGTTCTTGGGATCGGCGATGACAGTTCCCGTGAAGTCCGTGAACTTTCCACGGGTCTTGCCCGCGCCCAGGTGGCGCACGGCGAACCCAATCTCGCTGTGTGCGGCATCCACGGTCCAAGTGCCCGTGGGGTCTAGCTGAAAAAATGGCATTGTAAAATCTACCTCCGCACAAGAATACAAGTATCGAATCAGAATAGTTCCAGTTGTTACTATTATTTTTTATGGTAAAGTTTTCCCATGTCTCTTAAGATTGCCATTGTGGGCACGGGCAAGGTCGCCCGCAATAACTATCTTCCGTATTTGAGCAAGCAGCCCGATGTGACGCTCAGCTACTTCTCGCGCACGCTTGAGAAAGCCGAAGCCTGCGCCCGCGACTTTGGTGGCCAAGCTTTTGCCTCTATCGAAGCCTTACTCGCCGACGAGCCTGATGCCGTGTTGGTGCTCACCCACGAGACACAGCGTGCTGAGGCGATTGAGGCGCTCTTGGCAGGCAAGCCCAAGCGCCTCTTTTTTGAGAAGCCACTGGTTGCCAAAAACGGCCAAGCCAATGTCAGCGAGGACGACTTTCTGCTCGCACGCTCGCTGCTACAACGCGCCGAAGCGCAGGGCCATGCGACCGCGATGGTCTTTAACTACCGCTTCTTTGAGCAGACACAGCGGGCGCAGAAGATCCTGGCAGAGCGCGATTTTGGCAGGCTGACCCAGGCCACGCTTCTCGTGAACTACGCCTGCTGGAGCCACTGTATTGACCTGCTCAATCTCTTCGGCGGGCGGGCTATCGAAATCACGGCGCTTGCCGGGACAGCGGAGTACCAGGGCGCAGTGGATGTCAGTGGAGCGTTTCGGCTGGAGAGCGGCGCAAGTGGCACGATCTTGGGCACCAGTGGCACCAAGTTTGACCACTCGCTCTACGAGCTGCACTTTAGCTTCGAGCGTGGGAGCCTGCACTTCTCCGACCTCGATGGCCCACTGGAGATCTACGACCACGCGACGCGCTACAAAGAGACTTACGGGCTGATGGGGAACCACTCGCGCTGGGACCAGTACCGGGTGTCGTTTGAGAAGTCACTGGCGGCCTATCTGGATTCAATTCGCCAGGCAACCCCACCGCCCATTTCGGGCCTTGCCGGGCTAGAGGAGCTCCAGTTCGAGGCCGCCCTGCGCCGCTCCATCGCGCAGCGGCGGCCCGTGAACGTCCAGGAAGAGCTACCAGTGATTCCCCCCACCCAGAGGGTACCCGGCGGGGGCTAGGGGGGCGGCTTACTTCTTGCCGGTTGAGCCGGGACGCGTAATGGGAACGGCAGCGAGCTCCGCGGGTAGCTCGTCTTCGGCGTAGCTGACGGCATTGATGGAGAGAGTCGCGGCCAGCGGTGCGCCAAAGTCTAGCTTGCCACCGCTGCGATCCACGACCACGCCTACGCCACAGAGAGTCGCCCCCACGCTCTCTACCAGCTCCATACACTCTCGGATCGAGCCGCCGGTGGTGAGTACATCATCCACCACTAACACGCGCTGGCCTGCCACTAAATGCTCCGGGCGGCGGAGCATGCGCTTGCCACCCTCGCCCTTCTCACCATAAGCCGCGGTCACCCCCAGCTGCTTGGCCACTTCATAGGCGAGTAAGATTCCCAGCGTGGTAGGGCCAAGCACCACATCGGGCTTGGTTGCGGCGCAGCGCTCCGCGAGCACTTGACACAGCGTTTCCACATGCTGCGGGTAGCGCAGGACATGGAACTTCTCAAAGTACGTGTCGGAGTGGCGGCCACTGGTAAGCACAAAGTGCCCGGTGAGCAGTGCACCGCTCTCACGGAAAATCTGAAGAACATCACTATCGGTCATATCGCCCTGAGTATACCCATCTGTTGTTGCCTCTACCACACCCTGGTTAGTTCGATGGTAATGCGCATGGCAATACTTTACGCCATCGGGTGGCGGTGCGCCGTTGTCAGCGGGCGGCTAAAGCGGCCCGCTGTTGCGGCAAGCAGGCTAAAGCCCGCTCAGGCCCATTCGCCGTAAATATGCTGGCTACAAGTGTCGTGTTCAAACATTCGACGTCCGAGAAATACAGACTTCCGGTTTGTGCAAAATCCGAAGTCACTGTCGATTTGGTCGTACATCTGGCATCCGCCGCACTGCTCATCATGATGATGATTGTTATTATCTTCTACGATTTTCTGGCAACGATCACACCAAAAAAACTATCGCTAACCCACGATCTGACTTTGCCATTTCATAAAACTCCCCAGGCCCATTCATGGGTCTTGCCGCAACAGCGGGCCCATTTATGCGCCCGTTCTCATCCCATCGGGTGGCGGTTGTAGGCGGCGTAGCGGCCGGTAATATGGTGTTCCAATTGGCGTTCGATGTCGGAGAGGAGCGAGGAGGCGCCGATTCGGTAGCGGTTGGGTTTGGTCCACTCCACGCCGAGCTCTTCTTTCATGAGGATCAGGCCATCAAGAGACTGTTTGGCGGTGCGGATTCCTCCGGCGGGCTTGAAGCCGACAACATGGCCGGTGCGCTCGTGGAAGTCTCGGATCTGGCGGGCCATGATGAGGCTGTTGCCCAGGGTCGCGTTGGTGGGCTCTTTGCCGGTGCTGGTCTTGATGAAGTCCGCGCCCGCCATCATGCAGACCAGGCTCGCCCTCGCGACATTGGTGAGCGTCCCAAGCTCGCCCGTGGCAAGAATGGTCTTGAGGTGGGCGTCGCCGCAGGCTTCGCGGAAGGCTTGTACTTCTTCGTAGACGCCTTGCCAGTCGCCGAGCAGGACTTTGCGGCGCGAGAGGACGATGTCTATCTCTTGCGCTCCCGCTTTCACGGACTCTTTGATCTCGGCGAGGCGCAGGTGAAACGGGGAGAGCCCGGCGGGGAAGCCGGTGGAGACGGCGGCGACGGGGATACCGGAGCCCGCGAGCGCGTCCACGGCGGGAGCGATCATGTCGTGGTAGACACAGACGGCACCGACGGTGAGCTTGGGCATCTCCAGCGCATCGAGAATATCCTGCCGCACGGGCTGGCGGGCCTTGGCGCAAAGTCGTCGCACATTGCCGGGCGTGTCGTCGCCGGAGAGTGTGGTGAGGTCCATGCAGGTGATCGCCCGCAGGAGCCAGGCGGCCTGCCAGTCTTTTTTAACGCTACGACGGCCCGGAAGGCTGGCCACACGCCGCTCGACGGCGGGGCGGTTCACTTGCGTGGCGGCGACCCACTCCAGGTCGAGAGGCACGCCGGGGTTTCTCTTTTCCATCCGCGCTTATTCTTCGCTCCACAGACGATGGGCATAGGCCGCGCTCGCCGCGCTTGCCTCGCAGGCAATGATCATCCCGATCTCGTCGGGGAGGAACTCGCGCAGGGCCTTGGCCGATTCTTCGTCATCCACAGGCAGCACAAGCGCACTCGCGCCGCACTCTACGGCGAGGCGGGCCAGCGACTGGCGCTCCAGTGGCTTTAGTTGCGCCCAGGGGAGCCAGAGCGTCACCTCGGAGTCCGTGGGCGCGGCGGCATCCACCACGGTCTGCACGGCATCGGCCACTAACAGCTCCGCGCCCGACTTTAGCGCCGAGAGATTCGGAAAGAAGATCAGCTCCGTCGCGCCGTCCGCCGTCGCCATCGCGGCCTCAACACCGAGCGCCTGGGAGTTGGCAGCCCCGTGCGGCCACCCGATCACGGTCGCGACTTCGAGGCCGCTCTCTAAAACATCCGCGACCCACGTCGGCAAGACGCACACGGAGTCTGCCGTCGGGGCGAACTTCTCACAAAGAGCGATGGCCTCACGGCGCGTCGAGTCCGGGCGCAGAAGGGCCACGGTAAGGGGTTTTGTACTCACGTGAGTATTGTACCGTTTCCCCCCTAACCACCGCCGGGCAGGGGGTAGGGGGCATGGTGCGGTAAAATACTCTCATGCGCTCTCTTGCCGCTTTCTTGCCAGTGCTGGCTCTTGCATCAGTTGCTCTAAGTCCGACCGTACCGACTGATGTGCTGGGAGGGCTTTCTGGGGGGGACACTCTCACGACACAGCGGTCTGTGGAGGCGTTTGCGTGGCAGGAGTTTGTGGCGCTGGGCTGGCCTGCCCAAAAAGGGAAGCGGGGCGAGGCAGACGCCAGCAAGCCGCTGGGGGATGAGGGGCTGAAGGTCTGGGAGACGTGGAAGACGCCTGAGGAGATCTATCTCCCCGGAGGAGCCGAGCCGCCTAGGTGGGAGTCGCCTCTACCACGGGAGCGCTTGCTAAGCGACAACCTCCAGGCAGTGCAGAGCGATGGGACGCTCCCGGCCACGCTGACGGACCGCTATGGGCATATCGTGCGCTACGAGATTCGCTTCAATAAAGTCCTCTTTGACTATCTCCGCAGCCACAAGCTCTACGACAGCCGCCAGCAGCAGCGCACGGAGAGCGTCGCGTTTCCAGACGGGGCGATGATGGTCAAGGCAAGCTGGCGTGAGCTAGAGCCAGGTGAGGCACCCTACTACCTAACCCGTGAGTGCCTCGTCTTTGACATGAAAAACGGCAAGCCGGGGCGTAAGCGAAAGCGCACGATGGGGCTGGTTGGGCTGCATATTGTCCAGAAAACCCCGTCGGCTCCCCAGTGGATCTGGGCGACCTTTGAGCACACGGGCAACGTTGAGGGCACGGATCCGTCGTTTACCCCCGCGCTGACTCCTGGTACCAAGACCAACCAGCAGACGCAGACGGGCATCCCAAACTCTATTGTCCGACATACCCCGCTCCCTGCCCGTTTGCGCCAGCTCAACCACACCCAGCAGCAGGTGCTCCACACGGCAGGCAGTGTCCTGCAGAACTACGAGCTGGTCGGGGCGCAGTGGCCGGTTCCCGGCTCAGGAGCAGGGGGGCGTGTGGAGCCTGCCTTTGTCTCCAATACCACGATGGAGAGCTTTGTCCAGGAGAGCTCCTGCCTCGGCTGCCACGCCTCAGCCCGAACACTCAAGCAAGATAAATTTGTCGCCTCGGACTTTGTCTACTCCCTGCGCCGTGCTCAGCCAAGTGTTGCTGAGAAGCCCCTGATTGTGGCACCGACAAAGCCCCGAACCGAGTGGGACAAGCAGAACTGGAAAGCCATCCAGCGTGGCCATGCCCTCTCAGAGCGCACCTATGAGCTACTCCCCAAGGTTGTGGGCAACAAGCTCCACTGCTCTAGCTGTCATCTCGATGCCGGGCGGAGTCTGTCGTCGTCGCCGTGGATTGGCATGTTCGCGGAAGGAAAGTACGACACGGCCCAGAAGTTCTACGACCGCATCAACCAGTGCCTCCAGCGCAGCATGAACGGCAAGCCCATCCCCACCGACGGCCCGGAGATGGCGGCGTTCAACGCGTATCTCCGCTGGCTCGACGAGCAGTGGGGCGCGCAGCCACTCCCGGTGTCGGGAATGCCCAAAGTCGAGAAGCTCGTCGGTGATCCCGAGCGAGGAAGAGCCCTCTTTGCCCAGAAGTGCGCCGCTTGCCACAGCACCAACGGCGAGGGACGCTACGAGAGCAACACTTACTTTCGCCCCGCGCTCTGGGGGCCGCAGTCGTTCAACAACCTCGCGGGGCTAGGAGCCAAGCCCGAAAAAATGGCGGGCTTTCTCAAGCACAACATGCCCTTCGGCTCTGGTGGCTCACTGACCCTTCAGGAGTCCTGGGATCTCACGGCGTTTATTGTCGCCCAGCCACGCCCCATCAAGACGGCTCCTTGAGCTTATAGAGCCACAATTCGGAAGCGGGGGGCAGTGGTTCGGTGCGTGGCTTGTCACGGTTGGGACCGAGGGTTTCCCAGCGCAGAGCATAGCGGGTGCCCGCCGCCGCAGGCTTGCCCAAGTCGCTCGCCCACTTGACTTGCAGCTCGGGGAACTTTAGGCGCACAGGGCGCAGGCTCTTGGGATAGCCCTCGGGCGGCGGGAGTGTCTTGATCACTTTGAGCGTCTTCTCGTCGAGCACCAGCACTCCGCTTCCGTGGTTTTTTGTCCTGAAGGCAAGCTTTAGGTGCCCCGGCCCTGCGCTCTCCACCGCTCCGACATTGACCTCAAATGCGATCGTGCCACCGCCACCAAACTCCCAGCGCCAGTCCCAGCTGCTCACTTGGTAGATCTTCCAGCCGGACTTCTCACGGCGGCTACAGTAGAGCTGGCTCTTGCCGTTTTTATCGTACTTGGTATAGGAGACTATGGGGCGCTTCTGCGAGTCGAAGCCCAGCTTCACCTGGCCATTGATCGCGCCGCCGTGCTCGGGGATGGGATCGATCACCTCACCCGTCTTGAGTGTAATGGGGAGTGTTAGCGGCTTTCCCGCGCTATCTTCCCAGTGCACTAAGTCGCGGCTCCGAGCATACGACGGATGGTGGTTCGTGGCGGCATCCGGGGTCTCGCGCCAGATCCAGATCAGATGGAAGTAGCCGTCGGGGCCGAGCTGTGGCAGGGCAAGATAGGCATTGCGCTCCCCCTCGCCATCTGTCAGTACTTTGTCTAAAAGTCGCCGCCAGGCCTTAGTCTTGAGATTGTAGGTGTTGTAGAGCTGGTCGCCGTTGCCACTGCCCCCATCGCGGTAGGTAAAGATCAGCTCTTGCTTTGCGCCCCGAAAGAACAGCGGGTACGTGACACGAGTCTCTCGCTGGCCCGTCATTGCCTTGACGGGCACCAGGCTACTTGCATCGAGGGGCTTGGTGGAGCGGAAGTAGACCAGTGGCACCACATGCATGTTTCCCGACAGATGCAAAAAGCCCTCACCGTCTACCGCCAGCGTGACATAGTTATGCGAGTCCCAGCCCACCTGCGACGGCAGCTTGGTCAGTGTCCAAGTCTTGCTTCCCAAGCTCCGCTGCGCAACTGTCATGTGCCGCTTGGCATCATAGAACGCCACAAACTGCCGGTTGCCGTGGGTCAGCAGCGCAAACCCCACCGGATGCCCGGCCCAGACATCGGCAACTTTCAGCGACTCGGTGATTTTCTCCTCAGGCATGAGATCACACTTTCGGCAGTTTCCACTGGGGGCGGCGCTCGCGGTCGAGCCACTTGTTGGCTTCTTTATCGCCGATAAACTCCCACTTTACGGGATCCCACTTCAGGGGGCGGCGGTGCCAGTAGGCGAGATTGGCCAGCTGCACCAGCGCCACGGAGCGGCAGCCGATCTCCACATCACACAGCGGCTTCTCACGGCTCTTGATGCAGTTGATCCAGTTGCGGTGGTGCCCCGGCGAGACAAAGAGACGCGTGGTCTCTTTCTCGCCCAGTGGCGTCTTGGCCAGCTCTGGTGGGTCGCTTTTCAGCACGCCACGGTCTAAGTGCAGGGTTCCATTGGTGCCGGTGAAGAAGCAGCCACTCGGGCCACCGTGAGTCACCTCGATCCCATCGGCGTAGATCAGCTTCGCACCCTCCATCGCCATAGGATCAGACGGTGGGATGATCTCGACCGGGTCGGTGTCGTCCTTGCCCAGCGCCCACTGCGCGATGTCGTAGTGGTGGGCGCCCATGTCGGCATGACCGCCGCCCGAGTACTCGCGGTAGTTGCGCCAGGCGGGGAAGTGGTTGTGCGCACCGCGCGGGGAGAGCACGGAGCTGTAGGGGCGCATCGGGGCGGGGCCAAGCCACAGGTTCCAGTCAAGACCCGGCTCTGGCGTCTCTTCCTTCAGATCGCACCAGATGCTCGGTGCGGCAACTCCGACCGTCACGGACTTGATCTTTCCCAGCCGCCCATTTCGGATAAACTCACAGCCCTGGCGGAAGCTCCCAAAGACATTGGAGCGCTGCTGGCTGCCGGTCTGGAGCACGCGCTTGTACTTGCGCACCGCCTCGATGCAGCGCTTGGACTCCGCGAGCGTCAGCGTGAGCGGCTTCTCGCAGTAGACATCTTTTCCGGCTTTACACGCCTCGATAATCGGGATCGCGTGCCAGTGCTCGGGGGTGACAATCACCACGGCGTCGATATCTTTGCGGGCGATAATCTCACGAAAGTCGTTGTAGGCCGCGCAGGTGCGGGTGGCGCGCTCCTCGCCGGTGTAGTGCGTCTCGACACGCTTCTTGGCCCGCTCGCGCCGGGTCGTGTCCACATCACAGACCGCGAGAATCTGCACGTCGTCGAAGTCCAGAAGCGTCGGGATATGGAAGTCATTGGCCATCTTCCCACAGCCGATAATGCCCACGGTAATGCGATCCGCAGGCGCGGTGTGGCCCGCACGCCCCAGCACAGAGCTAGGCAAAAAGAGAGGCGCGGCCGCGGCCCCAAGAAACTGTCGTCGATTCATGGGACTATTGTAGCAGTTTTTAGCGACGCAACATACTCTTTCACGAAGCTAAGCACATCAGGGTCTTCGCGGTTTTCGTGGAGCAGGGTGACCAGCGAGCTTCCGACCACGGCACCATCGGCAAAGACGCAGATGGCCTTGACTTGCTCGGGGGTCTTGACACCAAAGCCCACACAGACCGGCGTCTCACGGGCGTGCTCTCGAATCGCGGAGACTAAGCCGGGTAGCTCACTGGGGACGACTTCTTTGGTTCCGGTGATGCCTGTCATCGAGACGCAGTAGATAAAGCCCGCCGCGAGCTTGCCGACGGCTTCCATGCGCTCCATCGTGGAGGTTGGGGCGAGCAAGAAGATTGTCGCGAGGCCCGCCGCATCGGCAATCGGCTTCCAGGTATCGGCCTCTTCCGGAATCACATCGGTGACAATCGCGCCATCGGCCCCGGCGGCCACGGCGTCTTGTGCGAATTTCTCTGGCCCATACTGGAGCACTGGGTTGTAGGCTCCCATCAGCACCATTGGCACCGTCACACCACGTGCGCGGGCCTCGCGCACCGCGTCCAGCACTTTCGGCGGCGTCATTCCGCCCTGCAGCGCCCGGAAGCTCGCCGCTTGGATCGTCGGGCCATCGGCCAGCGGGTCGGAGAAGGGAACTCCCAGCTCGATCACATCGGCTCCGGCCTCCGCCAAGGCACAGATCACATCGGCGGTATGACTCGGAAACGGATCGCCTGCTGTAATAAAAGCGACAAGGGCTCCCTCGCCACGTGACTTCAGCTCCGCAAAACGTGCATCTAGACGGTTCATAACTGAGCCTCAGGATACCATAGGTTTAAGTGTCCGAAACAGGTAAAATGTCTCTCAGGAGTCTACTATATGAATCGTCGTCATTTTCTTCATTTCTCTACAGCAAGTATATTGATGGGAAGTACTTGTAAAAACAAACGTAATTACTATG
>JAPLCP010000166.1 GCA_026392155.1 Armatimonadota bacterium
CCGTCCAGATGGCCACCCAAGCCGCCCAGCGCGGCGACACCGGCGGCGCGGAGAAAACGCTGATCGGCACCATCTACAGCCTAGACTTAGGAACACGCTCATGACCGACTACTACGCCATTCTCGGCGTCTCCCAAAGCGCTACGGAGAGCGAGATTCGCACCGCCATGCGCGAGAAAACCCCCGAGGCCCAGCAAGACCCGGACAAGTTCGCGATCCTGATGGATGCCTTCGACACGCTCAAAGATCCCCAAAAACGCGCCGAGTACGATACCAAACGCAGCTCTTCCCCTTCCCTGGAACAGGGAAGGGGCCAGGGGATGGGTTCAGCGGCGGGTGGGGCGCTTGTTGTGGCGGGGGCGTGCCCGGTCTGCAACACCCTCGCGCCCGCCGATGAGGGCTTCTGCTCGGAGTGTGGCTACCTGCTCACCAGCCACATTGGCTCTCCCATTCTTGGGGGCGGGGGGGGCTCGCCCTTGCCCAAGCTCATTGAAGAAAGTGGTCGTGAGCTGGTGCTCCGTGTGGGCGAGAGTATCGTGGGCCGTGAGGGCGCCGATGTCGCGCTGCCGCACCCGACCATCTCCCGCCGCCATGCTCGGTTTATTGTCTCCGGCGGCAACTATGTCACTCTCGAAGACTTGGGGAGCACCAATGGCACCAAGGTCGCGGGGCAGCCGCTTCCTGCCGGGAGCCAGAAAGCCCTCACCAACGGCCAGGCGATTCAGTTTGGCTCGGTGAAGCTTACCATCCAGATTCCCAACGTCCCCCAGCCCGAGCGCCGCTCACTCGGTGCCAAAGACCCCGGACGCGCCCCGATCGCCGCCCTCAGTGGCAGCGTTAGCGGAGCTAGGCTAGAGAGCCCGTCGGGCTCACACACGCTTAAAGCCGCCGTCACGACCGTCGGTAGAAAAGCAGGCAACGACATTGTGATCTCCACCGACTCGTTTGTCTCGGGGAGCCACGCCAAGCTCGTCTTTGAGAGTGGTAGATACTCCGTGATAGACATTGGTAGCACCAACGGCACGCGGCTCAACGGGCGCAAGCTCACCGCTAACGTCCCTGAGGCGCTCGCCAGCGGCGACACGATCCAGTTCGGCCAGACCGCGTTTACGTTTAAAGTCTGAACCCATCACCGCGTATTGAAGAGTGTCAGTGCGGCCAAGAGCGCAAGAAGGATGGCCAGGGTGAGCCAGAGCCGCCAGAGGCGCTTGGCGGTGGCGGCTTGAACCAGGAGAACTCCTAGGGGCAGAAGTGCCGTCACCGCGACGGTGAGTAAGACCCCAGGGGTTTGGCTCGACTGGATTGCCTGCGCTGCAAGCACGCCGCCTGCCATGACCCCCAGCACCACCGGAAAGAGGCACAGAATCCGGGTCCAGAGCGGCTGACGAATCCCAATAGAGACGAGCAGGAGCATTGCGCCACTAACCCCGGTCAGCGCGAGCCCGTTGAGGAGCTGCCCGCCCCGCGCGCCAAACCCCGCGGCGGCAGGGGCCAGAACCAGCAAGAGCATGGGAATGAACCACCAGCGAACACTCTCCTGGCTGCTGCGTACCATCGCCTCGATCTTAATCTCCGCCGGAGGAGGGAGGGACTGTTGCGCCTGACCACCCCCCAAGGGCGCGAGCTCACTTGCCCGCTCGAAGCGAGAGAGACGCTCTTTTAAGGTGGAAAAGGGAACGGTATGCTCGGCATCCTCCGCTTCGGGGGCGGCTTCTTCAGGGCGGGCACGCTCTAGAAACTCGCGTAGCTTTCGATCCGGGCCTAGATCGGCGCGAACAGAGAGCTCCATTGCCAGCTCCGCGATATAGGGCTCCCCAATAGCGCGTAGGAACCGGGCAAAACGTCCCTCAATCAGCGCCCGCCGGGACTCATCCCAGTTCCGTGCCGCTCCTGGGAGCAGCTCATCCAGCGTCCGTGCGATCGTGCCATCGGAGAAAACAAAGCGATCTGGGAGGTCGTTAGTTGCGAGGGGAGGAGGCGGTGCCGGAGTGGGTAGGGGTGGGGTGGGTAGGGGGAGTCCGACGGTCGCACTTTTTAGCGCCTCGGCAAACTCTCGGGCGGTCTGGAAGCGATCTGCCTTGTTCTTCGCCAGCGCTTTTTCCAGAACCGAGTCCAGCGCCTCGCTGACACCTGTGGGAGGAGGGACTTCGTTCTCAACCGCCGCTTTCCAGGCAAAGGGGTTGCGCGTGTCGGAGACCGTAAAGGGACGCTTCCCCGACAGGAGCTCGTAGAGTACCACACCCACTGCCCAGAGATCCGAGCGCCAGTCTGAAGCCGCTTTTTCGGCGTAGTCTTCGGGAGCCATGTAGGGGTACGTGCCGCCGCCATCCGCTACCGATGCCGTGCCCAGTGCCTCCGCCAAGCCAAAGTCCGTCAGCTTGATCGTGGTGCCATCATCGCCGATCAGGATATTGGCGGGCTTGATGTCTTTATGGAGAATGCGGCGCTCGTGGGCAAATGCCAGGGCATCCAGCACAGCGAGGACAATCTGCGCCGCCGCCGCAGGCTCCAAAGGGCTTCCCAGACGGCCACGAAGCACCTCCGCGAGGTTCTTGCCCCGCACCAGCTCCATGTCTAAAAGAATCACGCCCTCATGTAAGTCTACGGAGTGCACTTCAATGATATGCGGGTGGCGCAGGCGATCCAGCACTTGCGCTTCGGAGAGAACTTTATCGAGCTCCGGCCCTGCAACACGAATCTCCTTGAGCGCGACATTGCGCCGCAGGAGCGTGTCCCAGGCAAGGTAGACAATCCCGGAAGCGCCATGCCCCAGGATCTCTAGCCGCTCGTACTTTCCAATCTGGCCGATGGGCATAGTGGCCTACTTAGGAGCTGCTTTCGTGCCCTTAGGAGGCGCGTTGTGGATCGCCCGGAGGGCTAAGACATGGTAGGTACCATCAATGTAGTAGATATCTCCCGTCTTGGGCTCGATACAGAGCGCTCCTGGGCGGTAGAGATTGGGAATTCGTAGCAGCTCTTTGCCCTCCCGGGAGAGCTTGAGAATAATCCCTGCATCCGAGCGCGAGATATACAGGTTGCCCTGCGGGTCGTGGGCTAAGTAGCACTCATTATCGGGCGAGTCGCTATCGGCCTGCTGGGTATCGGGGACTTTGAGCTTGTCAATGACCACTTTCTCCAGCCGACCGGGCATCACGGTGACGACCTGCTCACCCGAGTTGCGCTGGAAGGCCACTTCCCCTTCCACCCCAAGAGAGAGCTGTGTCCGGCGGGCAAGGGGCGAGTCCACGATGCGCTTAGGAGTCGTGTCGTAGGTGAGCCTTGTGTAGTCTTGGAGCCGTCCTCCCACAGCGACATCATCGGGCACAGGGGGTCTACCAAGTCGCTCCCCAAGGCTGGTGCGCAGTGCCGGAGAAAAAGCCAGCAAGAGCATTCCTAGAAACGCGAGTGCTCCTAGGATCGTGAGCATGAGCATTATGGGGGAGGGGCCACGTTGCTTAGAGCGTCGCCGCCGCCGCTCTGGACTTCCTTCGGGGGCGGGGATACCACCACCACGCTGCTCCACGGGACGCTTTGATGCCTCTCCGGGCGCTCCGAGCTGCAACAGCAAGACCGTCGTGTTGTCGTAGCCGCCCTTGCGATTGGCGGTATCAATCAGCTCTTGAACGCGGCGCTCCAAGCCTTTTGGGGAGTCTAAAAGTGCTTCAATCTCACTATCATCGAGCATGGTGGTCAGGCCATCACTACAGATCAGAACCGTGTCGCCATGCAATAAAGTCTCCTGGCGCAGCTCAGGCTCTAGCTGGGTGTCTATCCCGATGGCGCGAGTGATCATGTTGCGAAAGCGCGATGAGCGGGCTTCCGCATCGGTCATGTTGCCGGCGCGTACTTGCTCATCCACAAAGCTGTGATCGTTGGTGAGGCGTGTGAACTTGCCTTCACGAAGCAGATAGCCACGCGAGTCTCCCGCATGCGCGAGCCAGAGCGTGTTGCGCCGCACAATCCCTGCGACCACGGTAGTTCCCATGAGCGCATTGCTTGGCGCGGGCTCACTGCCTACCGTGGGCTCGTCATCACCGGGGAGCTTGGGACGAGCTAGGCCATTGACCGCATCGTTGGCGGCTCGGAGTGCCTGGTCCAGCACGCGAGCGGGGTCGGCGGCGGGGTCGGTGAGCTTTTCCTTGAGACACTGCTCGATCACTCGCACGGACTCGTTGGCGGCGATATCGCCCGCGTGAAGCCCTCCCATGCCATCACAAACCACAAAAGCGGCGTCACAGCCAGGGACATCGAAGATGCCATAGGTATCTTCATTGCCGGAGCGGCGCATGCCTTTGTGTGTATCTGCCGCGATTTGAAGAGAGAGGGTAGCCATAATTTTTAAAGAGTTCGCTCCCGTTTCAGGGAGAAGAGTAGTGCTAGGATCGAGACCAAGAGTGAGCTTGCAAAGAGAATCCGCAGAAAGACCAGCAGCGCACTACTCATACTGTGCTTTCTTTCATACGGTGCTGCCTTGCTGGAGCTGAAGCGTGATCCCACCCATTTGAATCGTGTCGCCGGGGTAGAGAGCGACGGGGAAGTTGGCGGGAATGCGCTCGCCGTTGACCACCGTTCCCGCTTTGGAGTCTAAGTCCTCGATCTTGACGAGGCCATCGCGCACCGTCATGCGGGCATGTTGCGGCGCAATCCCCTCGCCCACTAGCACGATGTCATCGGTCAGGGCTCGTCCCAGAAGCATGCGAGATGCCAGCGTGAAGCTCTCGCCCGAGTCGCTGAGGAGCCGATAGACAGCCTGGCCGATGGGGGCACTTCCAAGATCAGGAGCAAGTGTGGCAAGCGCAGGAGTTTTTGCAAAGGGCGAGGGGACGGTTAAAAAGTCCTGAGGGATGTGCAGGCGAAGCCGCGTCTGCCCTAAAAGAATCTCATCGCCCTCCGCCAGCGGCACGCCTCGGCCCGGTGCCACGCGCTCGCCTGCCACATAGGTGCCGTTGGTGCTGCCTTCGTCGTAGAGGACAAAGCGCTTGCCTTCCCAGGTGAGCCGTGCGTGCTTCTTGGAGACCATGCCATCCTCGAGAACCAAGGTATTACCCACCTGCTTTCCCCGCCCTAGCTGCATGCCCGAAGCGGTGAGAGGGAGCTCTTGGGTGTGGCCATCGGCGCTCTGAACCGTGAGGATTGCCAGCGGCTCGCCCATGGGCTTAGGAGTGGGGGCCGGGAGAGTCCCCAAGTCCACAGGCGCAGATTCGGGAGCTACCGGGGCAACGGGGAGCGTGAGAGCCGCTTCCCATTTCGAGGTGATTTTCACGCGCTCCACGCGCTCGCCTGCTTCAACTTCCTCAAGAATCACCAGGAGAGGGCCACGAGTCTTGTAGCCGTGCTGCCCGATTTTCTCGGCAAGCGCCGCGGCAAGCTCATCGGCATCCAGAAAGGCCCGCACAAGCTGGCGCTCTTCATCATCTTCGATAGCGACGGTGATGGTGTAGACATTGGGGACAAAGATCTCCCCACTGAGCCCCTCTTTGCGTGCATCTTCCATGGTCAGAACGGCTTGTCGCAGGATATCGCGAGGTCGTAGCTCATCATCGCCCTGTCCCTTAAAGAGTTTTTCGTAGGCATCGGCAAAGCGCCGATTCAGTTTTTCGAGTACGTCCACCACGGTCTCCTTATTTCTTTCGGGTATACTATCAAGCGATATTTACTGGCATTATACCAACCCGTTTCCAGGAGAGTTCCTTTGACCCAAAATCGCCGTCGTGCTTTCATTATCGCTACAACGCTTACTCTGACCAGTTTCGCGCTACTAGGTTGCAATCCCTCTTCTCCGGGAGGTAGTGCCACCTCTTCGACTCCCGCTGTTGCCGAGGATAAAGCCCCCGATAAGCTGATCTTAGGCTTTGTGCCCTCCGTGGAGGCCGATAAAGCCGTCGCCAATGCCAAGCCTCTCGCGGATTATCTCACACAAGAGCTCGGAATCCCTGTCGGCTCGTTTGTTTCGACGGACTATGTCGGGCTGATTGAGGCGATGGCGAGCAAGAAAGTAGACATTGGCTCGCTCCCGACTCTGGGCTATGTTCTGGCAAAAGATAAAAATGCCGCCGAAGTCATCCTCAAGACGGCGCGTGAGATTCCCGCCACCAAAGAGGTCAAGACCACCTACCACTCGATGTTTATCACCCGCGCCGACTCGGGGATCAAGAGCATTGAGGAGGCCAAGGGCAAGCGCATGGCTTTCGTAGACCCCGCCTCGGCCTCGGGCAATCTCTTTCCGCGCTACTATCTGAAAAAGAAGAATATAGACCCGGATAACTTCTTTGCCCAGACCATGTTTGCGGGCGGTCATGATAGCGCGGTGCGTGCGGTCTACAACGGCCAGGTAGATGTCGCCGCCGTCTACGATGATGCGCGCAACAAAGTCGAGAAGACTCTGCCAGATGTCAAGACCAAAGTGATCAAGATCGGCGAGACCGATGAGATTCCCAACGACACGATCTCCGTGCGCTCAGGGCTCAACAAAGAGCTCGTCGCCAAGATACGAGAAGCGCTACTGAAGTACTCCAAGACCGAAGAGGGCAAGAAAACCCTGAAGGCAATCTACGAGGTCGAGGGCTTCTCCGAGGCGCAAGACTCCGACTACGACGTGGTGCGCGATGTGGCCAAGGCCATGAGTGTTCCGCTGGAGAACTACATGCCCAAGCCTAAGACCGCTGCCACCCCCTCCCCAGAAGCGGCTCCCAAAAAATGATCTCCTCCCCCCTAACCCCCGCCCGGTGGGGGGAAAATAAGGAAAATTCTTCTTTGTCCCCCCATTCGACGGGGGTTAGGGGGCTGGTTCGTCATGGCTGAGCCACTTGTGGTCTTCAAAGAAGTTGGGGTGACCTATCCCAACGGCCACCAGGCGCTTAAGAATATCTCGCTCTCGTTTGCACCGGGCGAGTTTGTGGCTGTCGTGGGGCTCTCAGGGGCGGGCAAGTCCACGCTGATCCGCTGCATCAACCGGCTTGTCACCCCGACCACGGGGAGCTTACAGGTCAATGGGGTGGAGCTCGTGGGCCTCGATGATGCCGGACTGCGGCGGGTGCGCTCGCGGGTCGGGATGATCTTCCAGAACTATAACTTAGTGCGGCGCAAGTCCGTGCTGAAGAATGTTTTAGATGGCCGCCTCGCGCACCTGCCAACCTGGAAGACCCTGCTGGGGCTCTATCCCAAAGAAGATATCGCCCTCGCGAAAGCCTCACTGGCACGCGTGGGAATCTCCGAAAAAGAGAGTGTCCGCGCTGACCAGCTCTCGGGCGGGCAGCAGCAGCGCGTCGCGATTGCCCGCGCCCTCTCGCAGCAACCGATGATCCTGCTGGCCGACGAGCCCGTGGCCTCGCTCGATCCCCCCACGGCCCACCAGGTCATGCGGGATTTACGAGAGCTGGGCCGCGAGGAGAACTTACTTACCCTCATCAACCTGCACTTTATTGACATGGCCCAAGAGTACGCCGACCGCGTGATCGGCCTGCGCGCGGGTGAATTGGTCTACGACGGCCCAGCGAAAGGCATGGAAGAGGCGGACTTCGAGCGCATCTACAACCGCAAGATCCGCCCCGACGATCTCCGAGGCGCAGTCGAGTGAGCGCCCCCCCCGCCCCCAAGATTGGTGGAGCCAGTGTTGGCTGGTTCACGGTGGCGGTTGTGGCGGGGGTGCTCTACTGGAGCGCACTGGGAACGGGCTTTAGCCTCCCCGAGCTCTCCAAGAACCTCCCCGCCATTGGGGAGTTCTTCCGCAAGCTCTTCCCCAGCGACGGCAAGCCCTGGCCCACCGATGCCCTCCCCGAGATCACCAAGCGCCTGATCGAGACGTTTCGCATTGCGATTGCAGCAAGCCTCTTTGGGGCGCTCCTCGCGCTTCCTCTCCCCTTGATCGCCTCACGGACTCTGGCGGGAAAGACGCTCTACGCGTTCGGACGCGCCGTGCTGAATCTGGTGCGCTCCGTCCCTGATCTGGTGCTGGCGACGCTTCTTGCGGCCTCGTTTGGGATTGGCCCGATGGCGGGGTTTCTGGCGCTGCTGGTCTTTAGCTTCGGGGTGGTCGGCAAGCTCCTCTGTGACAGTGTCGAGACCATTGATCCCGGCCCGATGGAGGCGATTGCGGCGGCAGGGGGGACACGGTTTCAGCAGGCGTTCTGCGCGGTTTTTCCGCAAGTCGGGCCCGATTTTCTCGCCTACACACTCTACTCCTTTGAGATCAATGTTCGTGCGGCATCGGTGTTGGGCGTGGTGGGGGCAGGTGGGATCGGAATGGTCTTGCAGTCGTCGCTCTCGCTCATGAACTACACGCGGGTCGGACTCATTATCTTGATCACGTTTGGGGTCGTGTTTCTCATTGACTCCTTCTCCACCTGGCTCCGAGGGCGGCTGGTATGACCTCCCCCCTAACCCCCGTGAAACGGGGGGACAAAAAAGAACTTTCCTTATTTTCCCCCCGTTTCACGGGGGTTAGGGGGGATATATGAGAGCCTGGCGGGTTTTCTACACACTTCTGGTCGTGGGGCTGGTGGGCTGGTCGCTGGGCGGCATCCAGAACTCCGCACCGCCGAATACGAAAGAGATTGGGGAGATCATCCGGCAGATGTTCTTTCCCCCCAAGCTCAGCTACTTTCCCGATGTGCTGACAGGGATTCGGGAGAGTATCCAGATCGCGGCACTGGGAACGGCGATTGCCGCGGTGCTGGCTCTGCCTTTTGGTGTCTTAGCCGCACGTAACCTAGCCCGGCTGGCGGCGCTTCCGTTTGTGGGCAAGCTCCTGCTCAACGCCATCCGCACCTTCCCTGAGATACTGCTCGCCATTGCCTTTATCAAGTCCGTGGGGCCGGGGCCGTTTGCGGGCGTCCTAGCGATTGCGATCCACTCCATTGGCATGATCGGCAAGCTCTACGCCGAGCGCATCGAGACAGTGGACAAAGGTGCCCTCGAAGCGCTTGCAGCAACGGGGGCCTCGCCACTGGAGATTTTTCGCAATGGCATCGTCCCCGAGGTGCTCCCAGACTTCCTCTCGTTTGCGCTGTATCGTTTTGACCTCAATGTCCGCTCAGCCTCCGTGCTAGGGCTGGTCGGTGCCGGTGGCGTGGGCACCTTGCTCCAGATCCAGCGCCTCGGAGGAAACTGGCCCGAGATCGGGATGATCGTCATTGCCATCGTCACCACGGTCTTGCTCGTGGACTTCTTCAGCGCTAAGCTCCGCGCCAAGCTCGCCTAGCCCGTGACCGGCACCCTGCTCCGCGCGGAGTAGAAAGGTAAAAAGTGCCTGGAACCACGAGGGTTCTGGCTTGAGAGGTACTTGTTCTCAGGGATTCAGCGTCACGGTTTTTGCAAGAGGTATAATGCAGCAAAGATATGCTAATTCGCCTCTACCTGCCTGAGGATCTGCTGCGCTTGCAGGAGATCACAGCGCTGACCTTTGGGCCGGTCTCGATAGATCGCAACATGGAGCAGCTTCTTGGGGAGTTTGGGCCGTCGGGATGGGAGGCGCGTAAGCTGGTGGCGATTGCGCTGGACTGTGAGCTCCAGCCCGACGGTGTTTTTGTGGCGGTGGACAGCGCAGACCGGCCCATCGGCTACGTCACAACGCGGCTTCAGCCTGCAAGTGGCATCGGATGGATTCCGAATCTCGCCGTAGACCCGGCATGTCAGGGCCAAGGAATCGGGCGTGCCTTGCTGGAGCGTGCGCTGGAGTTCTTTCGGGAGCGCGGCATGGAGGTCGCCAAGATCGAGACTCTGGAGCAGAACCCCATTGGGCAGCATCTCTATCCCAGCCTGGGGTTTCAGGAAGTCGCCCGTCAAGTCCACTACGCACTCAAGCTGTTGCCAGCGCCCACGCCTCCAGATACTTAAGCCCACTGCCGGTGTTAAAGAGCACCACGCGCTCGTCTTTCTGCACCAGGTTTGTCTCCAGGAGCTTCTGGAGCGCGGCGAGTGTGGCAGCGCCTTCCGGGGCGCAAAAGAGGCCCGTGAGGGCGCAGAACTGCCGCCAGGCCGCAAACATCTCCTCTTCGGTGACCGCCAGCGCACAGCCGCCGGACTTTCGGACGGCATCGAGAATCAGAAAATCCGCGATGGCACGAGGGACCCGCAGGCCGCTGGCGCTGGTATGGGCGTTCTCCCACGGCGCGGCGTGCTCGGTGCCTTCCTCAAACGCTCTGACAATCGGGGCACAACCGGCGGCTTGCACCGAGATCATGCGCGGGCGCTGGCTCCCGATCCAGCCGAGCTGCTCCATCTCGTCGAAGGCTTTCCACATCCCAATGAGGCCCGTCCCGCCGCCCGTGGGGTAGATAATGACGTCGGGCAGGTGGCCGTCGAGCTGCTCGAAGAGCTCATAGCCCATGGTCTTCTTGCCCTCTAGGCGATACGGCTCGCGCAGGGTCGCCATGTCAAACCAGCCCAATTCTTTAATGCCGCGTTGGACATGGGCATTGGCATCGGTGATGAGGCCGTCAATGAGTGCCAAGTCAACGCCAAAGCTGCGGCACTCGGCGACAATGCTGGCGGGCGTGTCCTTGGGCATGGCAATATGCGCCTCTAGTCCCAGCGCAGCGGTGTAGGCTCCGAGCGCACTTCCCGCATTCCCCGCCGACCCAACCGCCAGGGATTTTATACCCAGCTCCGCCGCCCGCGCGACTGCCACCGCCATACCCCGTGCTTTAAACGAGCCTGTCGGGTTTACCGACTCTTCTTTGATGAGCAAGCTTGGCATTCCTAGCGCCGCGCCGAGTCGGTCGGCAGGAAAGAGCGGAGTTCCACCCTCGCCTAGATCACGCACAAACTCCGGGCTCCGCACCGGTAGCAGCGCTGCGTAGCGCCACAGCCCCGGCTTATGCGCCAGCTCTCGTGGCGAGCGTGGCCCGCGCGACAGATCATAGCGTGCCAGCAGGGGGGCACCAACACGGCTGAGATTTTGGGGCACATCGGCATCGTAGTGCTCGCCGGTCTTGCTGCACTCAAGGTGGGTCAGGAGGCTCTTCATGCTTGGATTGTACTACGCCCCCGCAATTCGTGGGAAGCGGGTCGGCTCACGGCTAATCTCGGCCTGGAGCCACTGCTCCATGAGCTGGGCTTTCACGGTGGCGTAGCTTGGGTCGGCGAAGCGGTTGTGGAGCTCGCCGGGGTCGGTTTCTAAGTCGAAGAGCTCGCCGAAGGTCTCGCCGCGGTAGAGCGTGAGCTTGTAGCGCTCGGTGATAAACGTCCGCAGGTGGAGCTTGGTGGGCTGGTGGCGAAACTCGGTGATCACCGAGCTTCGCACTGACTCTTGCGCCCCCGTCCAGACGCCAAGCTGGCTGACGCCCTGCATCTGGCCGGGGATGGGAATCTGGCAGGCTTCGAGAAACGTCTCTGGGAGATCGATCAGGGCTTGGAGCGCGGTGGAAACTTCACCGGCGGGGATTTTTCCGGGCCAGCGGGCGAGAAATGGGAGGCGCAAGAGGTCTTCGTAGTGGAACGCGCCTTTGTACCAGAGGCCGTGCTGCCCGAGAAAGTGCCCGTGGTCGGTGGAGAAGACCACCAGCGTGTCCTCCGCCAGGCCGCGCCTGTCCAGCTCGTCTAAGATGCGCCCGATCTCGCGGTCCATCAGGCTGATC
Source organism: Armatimonadota bacterium (assembly GCA_026392155.1). Taxonomy (GTDB): domain Bacteria; phylum Armatimonadota; class Armatimonadia; order Armatimonadales; family Armatimonadaceae; genus Armatimonas. The sequence continues at coordinate 11,576 of JAPLCP010000166.1, forward strand.
ATGCCATAGTAGATCGCGAGGTCTTTCTTTTGCTGCTCCTCAGGAGTCAAGTGCGAGTGGAAGCCGTGGTTGCCGTAGCCGCTCTCCTGCCAGTGCGAGAAATCGGGTGATGCTTTCTGGGTCTCGCCAAAGTGCGGCGGGTTGTGTGTGTGCTCGCCGGGGGTGAGTGTCCCCGGTGTCATGTCGTTGGGATCGTACAGCGACGCCCAGGGCTCGGGGACGACATAGGGCGGGTGTGGGTCGGCGAAGCTGGCCCAGGCGAAGAAGGGCTTGTCATCGGCCTGCGCTTTATGAATCGCCTCGATGGTCTTGTCGGCCACAAAGACGGAGTAGTGTAGCTCCTCGGGCAAGTCCCAGGCGCCCTGCCTTGGATTAAGTTTCTCCTTGGGCGAGCCGCCGCCGGCAAAGTAGTCTTCCCAGTTCGTACAGCCCTTCTCCTCCAGCCAGAGCCCGTAGTGCTGCCCCGCCCAGGCTTCGTCGCCATGATTCCGGTTGAGCTGCACCCAGTCAAAGCCGTACCAGGGGCCGGTGAAGCCGCGCCAGAAGGTGAGATCGCGGAACTTGTCCGGCGTCTCCAAGCTCACTTGGTTTTCCTCGGAGCGCAGTGGCTGGAAGTGGGCTTTCCCCAAGAGCGCCGTGAAGTAGCCGTTTTCCCGAAAAACATCCCCGACTGTCGGAACGTCCTCACCCAGCTTGACCCCGATTGTCCAGCAGCCGTGCCAGCTGGGGTACTGTCCTGTGATCATCGTGGAGCGCGAGGGCGAGCAGACGGGATTGTTGCAGTACGCCCGCTCAAAGCGCATGCCCTCGGCGGCGAGGCGATCCAGCGCAGGAGTTTGGAGCTTTGCGTTCACGCTACCAAGGCACGAGAAATGGTGCTGGTCGCTGGTGATCA
>JAPLCP010000190.1 GCA_026392155.1 Armatimonadota bacterium
GTCGTATTTTGAATCGTTTTCTCGAACTTGGCCGTTGCGAAAGCTACGGTGTCGCCTCGCCCGCCTACCCAGTAACTTAACGAGGTAAGAGTGGAAAATGTGCTTGAACACGTCTACACGAAAACGTTATGCAACAGAGCCGTTCATGCCTATAAAATTCATATTGTTAGTATAAAAAACAGCATTATTTGTTTCTTTGTAATTCCCGAGAGAAAAATTTAATCCTAATGCATTTGCGCAAATTGCTAGATATGTGGATACGTCAACACAGTTTCCTAGAGTTTCTCCTTGTATGCTGAGGAATTCTGTCAGTAAAAATTTATGATCTCCTTCAACAGGCCCCCAGCCCATATCTATATGGTGTGGAATTCCAGTTGCTTTGAAGTAACGTTTTGATTGTACTCCAAAATTACCACCAAAGAAAACACCAAATGTTAGTTCTTTAGAGACTGTCATATCAGACGATTGACCGTGTGCAAAAATACAAGCATCTTCAAGTACACCTATCCAAGGAATAGCTTGTGGTGCTGCTGGTTGATTATATACAAGATACAGTGTTTCTTCGTACATACCGTCAATATAACCATCTCCATTAAAGAAAATGACTAAGTCTCCTTTTGTGACATAGTTTGGAAGTGCCCCTAATGAAAACGTGACATCAGCAGAGAAGCCAGGCATTAAGTTTGAGAGTGGTGTAACGTTGTCGCAGGGAACGAAAACGATTCCTCCCTGAGTGAAATACATAGCAGTAATTGTGAGAGTGCCTGTGTAGTTATTTTGTGCTAGTGTGGATCGGGTTACATTTAAAGTAACATTAAGTGTTGTTCCGATCTTTGCTGCCATCGGGTCTTGGTGGTCTACAACGGTGTTGTTGGATTCATCTAGGTGTGTCTTATAAACTTGAGGGTAGTTGTAAGCAACTCCTTGGTCGTTTGCACATCGGTACCCATTAGTGATAGTTACATTTGAGAGGCACGGATAAGAATTTCCACTGGTGCCGCCTCCTGTGGGGCCACCTTGGGCCAGAGCGGGCTTTACATAGAGCACGATAGCGATGTGTAGGAGAAGAAACAGACTTTTCATCAGGGTCGAAACCAACCGCATGGCAACACCTCACTTTATACGACTGTGGCTCCGCTGATACTGCGGCTCCGCTGATACTGCGGCTCCGCTGATTACTGCGGCTCCGCTGATTACTGCGGCTCCGCTGATTACTGCGGCTCCGCTGATTACTGCGGCTCCGCTGATTACTGCGGCTCCGCTGATGAAGATTATACCCAGGAGTAGGACTTCTTGTCAAATTAAATTTTTGTTTGAGTTGATTGTGGTAGTATGATTTATTATATAGTGCTTTAGTGTCATCACATGGCACTGTACTTTTATCACATGTCGCCGGGTGGGCACTACATGCAATAGGGTGAGCATCGGGACTCCTATATTTTTCTCCACATGTTGAAGGGAATGCATCACAGGGGAGTCAAAGTCTATTGGGGGGCAATGTACCGTTGCCTTGTGCGATAGGAATACACTACAACTCAGAAGGAGGCTGCTATGTCAACAATTAAACGTATTAACAACCTGCCGGTTTTGAATCGGACACTTACCCACTGGAATCAGCTGGAGACGGTGACTGCGGACTCGGTGACTCTGCCGGATGGGACGACGCGCGATGGGGCGCAGGATTGGCGACGAGTATTCAGAGCGTGGAAGCGGCGCTGATGACGGCACGCAATACGCTCTCGGTGGCGCAGGGGACACGCAACCAGGCGCGGGGGGCGCTCTACCCGGCGGCAAAGCAGGCGCGTAAGTCGCTGCGAGGGCTGGCGAAGAATGTCCCTGAGGTGCTGGGCCTTCCCACGGTTCCGCCCGTCACCAGTGCACCCGCCGTGTTCGTGGCCGCACTGGAGGACATTGCCGATGTTTGGGGACGGGTCAATGCCCTGCCACAAGCCAGCGTCCCCGCCGCGCACCTGCCGCTCAAGATTCCACTGACGGAGAACAATGCGCTGGTCTCTCTGGCTCTGGAGCAGTTCAATGCCCGTCTGGCGGCGCTACGGACAGCGGCGGAGGCACTGACCCAGGCGGAGGACGCGGTAACGGTGGGTATTGGCACCCGTGATGGCCTCCATGACCAGGCCGCTACGGTTGTCAAAGACTACGGCATCGTGGCACGGAGTGTTTTACCCGAGGGTCACCCGCTCCTGAAGACTATCCCGACACTGACGGGAGGATAGGGCAATTCTTCTGGAACAGCTCGACGACTATCTTGATGCAGCCCCTGCGTGTACTTGTGATGTGGAGCGGATCGGCCCGTACCGGCTCTACTTCCGCCGCGACTCGGACATGCCGGAGATTTCCTATGCCCGCCCCGTGCGCGGGGAGCGCGAGGGGACACGCGACGAAATCATGGCAGTGCGGGCGGCGTTTGTGGCACGGGGACGAAGACCGCGCTGGGAGTATCTGGAGGAGCTGAACCCAGAGCTGGCAGCGCTGCTGATCGCGGCAGGCTTTCCGGCTCCGACACCGCGCCCTCTCCAAGTCATCACGGCGGAGAGCTTTCGCCCGGAGACAACCACACTTGCCGACGTTCGCCCGATCACCTGGGAAGATGCCCCGCCTACCGATGCGATGCTCGCGGCGGCGTTTGGAGGAAATCCCGCCGATGCCGATGGCGCGTTCCTGCGCGGGCTTTTGGAGAGTGGCACCTGTGCCATCGCGGCCTTTGTCGAGGGCAAGCCCGTGGCCGCTGGTTTGCACTCGCCTGTCGGCATGACCACGGAAGTTGCGGGCGTGGCGACCGCTCCCGAGTGGCGACGCAGGGGGCTAGCCGGAGCCGTCACCAGCGCCTTAGTCACCGATGCTTTTGCACGAGGCTGCACCTGCATCTTTCTCAGTGCAGGCGATGAAAGCGTTGCGCGGGTCTACGGACGGCTTGGCTTTGCCCGTGTGGGAACCGTACTCGATACGATGCTTCCTGCCGACTAGCAGATTCGTCCGCGCTTGGCGGCGAGGCCGTGTGCGATGGGTTTTTCGCCGTTGGGGCCATTCATCCAGCGGTCGTCCACGGGCGCATCGGCGCGCTGGTAGCGCGTGTCCGACGAGAGCCGGATCGTGTCGCCTTGGTTGTCGAGGCTGGCGTGTATCGTCGCCATGGAGAAGACCAGCAGATCGCCCATCTTGTAGTCTGTGGTCAGCCAGCGACCGCCAAGCTGCTTCTGGAGGGCGGGAGGGTCATGGGAAAAGGCACCGTCCCAGGCTTCGTGGGTCTCGGGGTGCTCCCAGTGCAGCTTGCCCGTGCGCACCGCCTCTGCTGCCGGGCCGTTCTCGCAGTAGGAGTCCACATCTTGGGAGAGATAGTCGCCCGTAATGTCGCGGCGCAGGTGAGAGTTCTCTAGCACGATCAGCCCCCCGACCGAGAGGGGAATATCGCCTAGAGGAGTCCAGGCGGTGTAGAGCTGCTGGGTTCCACGGCCCATGTAGACCACATCGCAGTGAGGAGCCGTCCCACCGCCGGGCGTGACGGCACGCATCCAGGTGAAGTCGTAGTGGAGCACAGGGCCGCCCAAGAGCCGCCCCATGATCTCCATCATCGGGCCGTCGTAGAGCACCGTTAGGAGCGGGGCATTTCCCTCCGCAAGATCGGCCCTGAAGTACGAGCCCTCGCCACCTCGCCGCGGAATGGCCTCCATGATGTCGGTCTCTGGCTCTAGGCGCCCCGCGTCTGCGAGCCGCCTCACACACTCGCGCCGTGCCTCTTGGACACCCTCGCGACTCAGTGCCCCCCGAAAAAAGAGATAGCCGTCCTCTGCCATGCGCTCACGGAGGGCGGAGCCATCGAGTAGTAGCTGGTTCGACTCCTGAAGCTCCCCGAAAGCGCTTGCCGCAAGCTCCAGCTCTTTTTTCTGGGCGGTGAGCTTCATGGGAGCAAGTCTTGGTGGTAGAGAAGCGGGTTGAGTGGGCTCGCAACTTTCTCGCCGGGCTTTTGGCCGGGGAACCAGCGCTTCAGATCGTTCTCACGATTGGCGTGATCGGGGACACTGATCGTGGCATCGTCTTCCAGATAGATAATGGTCATCACTTCACGGGTACGCTCTAGGTCGGCGTTGCCCGGCGCACCGTGGAGAGTCCAGCCATTGTGAAAGGTCGCATCGCCTGCCGCCATGTCCCCGGCGTAGGAAAGCGCGTAGCCTTTGTCTTTAATCAGGTTATCAAAGCGCGCCTCAGAGTCATCGGAGATATTCTCATGGCCAAGATAGCCCAGCGCCTGTGAGCCGGAGGCAAAGCGCATCGTGCCCATCGCCGCCGACGCATCCACAAGGGGCATCCAGAGCGTCACGCACTTCACACCATCCAGAGGCCAGTACTGCTGGTCCTGATGCCAGGGAGTGTGGCCGCCCTTGGGCTCTTTGTAGAGCGCCTGGTCGTGGTAGAGGCGCACCCCCTTCACGCCCATCAGCTCGGCGGCAATCTTGGCAAAACGTCGCGCCATGACAAATTTCTTGACATCCTCCGAGATCTCCCAGATATTGGAGAACTGGATAAACGCCTTGCCGTAGGTATCGCGCTGCTCAATCGGTGCGTAGCGCTTGGCAAACTCATTGGTCATGCTGGTGATGACCTCACGGTAGGGCATCACTTCATCGGGGGCAGCGACCGAGCGTAGCAAAGCCCAGCCATTTATCTGGTAGTGAGCAACTTGCTCAGGGGAAAGGAGGTAGTCGGAGTTCAGTTCTGGCAACATATTAGTAGGATAACAAAACAAAGTGACCTCCGCAAGCGCGGAGGCCACTAATCAGGATGCCTTTTGTTCGTCTACGGGGCAGGCAACGGCGTTGGGATTGCCACTGCGGGATCTTGCGGGACGAACTGGAAGGTATTCTCCACGCCACGGACACGCACCAGACCGGGGGTATCGTCTGCGTTCGCGCCTGAGGCGACGGAGCCAACGGTGATCGAGAGATCCGAGTTCACGACCGCCATGTCGTTGACGCCAGGCAGAATCACCGTATTCACGGTGCCGTCTGCATTAAGAACAGGAGTGACATTGCTCGCAATGATCGTCCCATCCTCGCGGAAAGCAGGCTGTGCAGAGTCTTTCTTGACAAGGCCCACCGGTTGTGAGATCGGGACAAAGGTCATGGTGTCACCAGATAAGACGACACTGTATACGGTACGCTGAGGAGCCTGAGCGGGCGCGAGATTCTTCAGGTACGTGCCATTGATGGCATCGCGGACGAGGGTCAGGGTTGAGCCTGTTAGCACATAGCTACCATCCTCCGTGCCACGCAGGCCGATAAGACGGTAGCGTCCCTTACCCAGCGAGGTTGCCGTTCCGAAAATCAGGGTCTCATTGCTACCGCAGGTATCGACTACCACACTGTTAATGGTCAGCTCACGGGTATTCGGAGCCAGAAGCGACTTCGGATCCGGACAGCTCACGCGAGTGCCTTCAATGCCTATCTGGGTACGTCGCCAGATTCCCGCAACACTACGGGATAGAGTTGGGGGGGGGACCGCAGAGTCACTGCTCCCACCACTACATCCCGCCATAACGACGGAAGCCAAGCCGAAGATGCTCCAACCAATACGGGCTCTCATGGAATATGCCAAACTATGCCTCCTCAAGATTCGTCCTAATATACCACGCCTTGTGCGCAAATCCCTCCTAAAAAAACTAGGAATTTTTTTGAGGATTTTTGCAAAGGAAATCGGGGCGTGGGGCGTGAACTTTTTATCATGACTATCCTAGAAGCACTGTATGAGCTGGGTGTCCGCGATGATACCCTGAGCGTTGAGGAAAAAGCACAGCTAGATCGCGAGGGGTTTCTGCCGCTTCCCGACATCCTTGACATGGCGACGGTTACCGCGATCAACCAGCGGCTGGAGGAGCTTCTTCATGAAGAGGGGGAAGAGGCGGGAAAAGAAGTCCATCAGGAGCCTGGAACCAACCGGCTATCAAATCTGGTGAACAAGAGCGCACTTTTTCTGCCGTGCTACACCCATCCACGCGTCTTAGCGGGAATTGCCCATGTCCTAGGAGGAGATCTAAAGCTCTCGTCGCTTAACCACCGCGCGGCACTACCCGGACAAGGGCTGCAGGGGCTCCACGCCGACTGGAGCGGGGCAACGGCTCCAGGCGAGTTTTATGTCTGCAACTCGATCTGGCTCCTCGACGACTTCACGCTCGACAATGGAGCCACGCGGGTCGTGCCAGGCTCGCACAATAGTGGCAAGACTCCAAGTGATGAGCTGGCGCACCCGACAGACGCACATCCCCGAGAGCAACTTATTCAGGGGACTGCTGGAACCGTCGTGATCTTTAATAGCCATACCTGGCACGGAGGGACGCTCAATCGCACAAGCAAACCACGCCGCGCTCTGCACTCCTACTTCACGCGCCGTGATCAGCCACAGCAGACCAACCAGCAGGCCTCTCTGCACCCTAAGACCGTCGCCTCTCTCTCTGAAGCGGCCCGTGTTGTTTTAGAAGTGACTCTACCGTAAAGATACGGGGGCACTCCACCGAAAACTGAAGTGGAGAAACTCAGAAATGACGGTTTTGCGTATCGAAGAGGGGGGAGTGGGGGCAGCCGCACTCGATGTGAAGGGGCTTTCGGTAGCCTACAAAAGTGGGATGTTCAAACCCGCAAAGCGTGTGGTGCATGAGCTGTCGTTCTCGGTGCAGCCGGGGGAGGTCGTTGGCTTTCTGGGCCCCAATGGCGCGGGGAAGTCCACGACCATTAAGGCGATCATGGGCTTTGTCCTACCCGAGGCGGGTGATGTCACGGTCTTTGGGCTACCTGCAGGAACCCCCGAAGCCAAGGCACGCATCGGCTATCTGCCGGAAGTGGCACTCTACTACCCGTTTTTAACGCCGCTGGAGACCCTGCGCCTCTACGGGAAGCTTCAGGGACTCGGTGGCAAAGCACTGGAGACAGAGTCGCTGGAGCTCTTGCGCCGCGTCGGGCTAGAAGGTCGGGAGAAGCAGCAGCTACGCACCTTTTCGAAGGGCATGCAGCAGCGCCTGGGAATTGCACAGGCCCTGTTGGGAAAGCCCTCTCTGCTGGTGCTCGATGAAGTCTCTAGTGGCGTGGATCCGATTGGCCGCCGCCATCTGCGTGAGCTTCTTGGCGAAGTGCGGCAGCAAGGAACCACGATTTTCTTTTCTTCCCACGAGCTCGATGAAGTTGCGCAGCTCTGTGACCGGGTGATTCTTATCTACGGAGGGCACGTGGTGGACGAGCATAGCATGGACGCGCACCTTCGCTCTGGGATTGGCTCTCCGCTAGAGACCTACTTTGTGGAGACGATGGAGCAGGCCGCCCAAAAAGCTGCTTAAAACCCATCACTGCCCGCTGGTTGAAAACAGCGTCTGTGAGCCTGCGGCTAAGAAGTCGCTCCGCGACTAAACTCCCCAGTCGCGGAGCGACTTTTTGGCGCTTGCGCCCAGAGACGCCGATTTGAATCGGCGGGAGGGCAATAAAAAAGCTCCCCCGGTTGTAACCAACAACCGGGGGAGCTTTCTTGTATTTAGTCGTTGATACTGATCTTGTAGCGGAAGGTCTGGGAGTTGGTGACCTTCTCACCATCACGCAAGGCGGGGCGCCACTTCCAGCGCCGCATCGTCTTGAGCACGAGGGCATCAATCTCACCATCACCACTGCCCTGGATGAGCTCTTCCTCATGGCTACCATCAGCGTTTACGGTAACCCGGACGCGCAGGTTCGCATTGAAGGAGCGCTTCTTCATCTCGGCAGTAAGCTCGGGAGCGGGATCCGACGTGCGCTCGGCATCTTTGTTGGTCTTGGTGATGTCTCCTGTGCGCTTGACATCCACGACCTCACCGTCTTTTTTCGTGGGCTTTTTACCGCTGCCACCCGAGCCATCGGAATCTACGCCCGCATCGCCGCCGCCTGAGGAGCGTGCCGAGGCACCGCCGCCGCCGCCGCCACCGGCACGGCCTGCTTCACCCTTGGGGCCACTGCCACCACCGGTTCGTCCACCGGTACCTGCTGCACCTGCGGCATTCCCACTGCCTGTTGATAGGCCGGAGCCACGCCCACCCTCGGATGCCTCTCCGACACTGCCACCCTTGCCGGAGCTATCCGAGAGACGGCTGTTGCCCGTTGCGGGGCCACGTCCACTTCCTGAGCCCGAGCCCGATACCGACGCATCGCCGACACCGGAGGAGCCTAAGTTACGTCCGCCCCCCGCGCCTGCTCCACCGGTGGACTGGCCACTGACTCCACCACGACCCGAGGAACCCGTTGCGGTGGCGGCACCACGGCCACCACGGCTTGTTTCCAGACCCGACTCACGTCCACCCTCGGATGCTTCTCCCACACTGCCTTTACCGGAGCTATCAGAGAGCCTGCCTGCCGCGCTGGCCGGGCCGCGTCCTTGTCCGACACCGGCACCGGAGACGGAAGCCTCTCCCACGGTTGTGGAGCCCGTACTGCGCCCACCGCCCACACCGGCGATTCCTGCGGACTGACCGCTCACCCCACTACGACCCACGGCAACCGATGTTGCGACGGTTCCCCGAGTGCCTTGAATCGTTGCTAGGCCAGGGTTCGCACGTCCTTCCTCCGACATCGCGGAGGTAAGAGTGGCCTTGGAGTCCGAGGAGAGCGACGTGTTGCCAATGGCAGGGCCGCGCCGTCCCACAAACGAGGGGGCCGAGATCGAGGCGACGGAGGCGGCGTTGGGGGAGCTACTGGCAAAACCACCACTTCCTCCACGAACAGAGCCACCACTTGTGCCTGCAACCCCAGAGCTGCGGGAAATATCTGAAGGTCGATAGTTGGAGGCGGCGGGTGTGCCTCCTCCGCTAATCGACATTGCCCCGGAGTCCGCTCGCTCACTGGTCGCGGAGACACCTGAACGCGAGCCGCCCCCGGCAAGAGTCGCTCCGCCTCTTAAAGGCTGCCTGCCTGCGGAAGCGCCACTGGAGGCACTGATTCCTGCACTCAGCTCACTGTTGCTTGCTGCCTCGCGGGAACCCCCTGCGGTTCGCGCTGCGGAGTTGCTCTGGCTTGTCGCGCTTCCTCCGAGGCTACCCGGAGCGGCACTGGAGATGCTCGATGTCGCCGAAGCGGCATTCGCAGAGCGCACCTCACCAGGCCGACGCTCTGCCGCCGCAGTGCGCAGAGCGGTCTTTGTTGCGGGCTTGGAAGGCTCCACGCTCGGGTCAGGCGTGACGGGCTCTGGCACCGGAGTGGGCACGGGCTTGGTAGCTTCCGGCTCAGGCGTCGGCTCGGGCTTTTCCGGATCATCGGGCTTCTTCTGCTCCGGCTCGGGCTTCTTGGGATCGGGCTTCGGCTTTTCTCTCTTTTCGTCGGCCTTAGGCTTCACGGGAGTGCGCTTAACACGCACCTGTCGCTTGGGAGCCGGTGTGGGCTCAAGCTTTTTAGGCTCAGGGCGAATCTGAGTGCGGTCATCAAAGACCAGATCAACGGCTTTGGCGACAACGGGGTTGGGTGGCCTCTCCGGTTCGCCATGAAGCACACTGGCGACATTGATGCTGACCATTGCGGCCACATTGATGCCAAGAGAGGCGAGTAGTGACTTGAGAAAACGTCGCCCGGAGTCATCCTCCGGGATATTGATAAGCTGGGCGATTACGCCATGGTCAAGGTTTGCCATAAAAGAACTCCTGTAGATTTAGCCGCCCGTGAACTTCGGGTCGGTTGCGATGGAGAACTTGCGAAACTTGACGCGGCGTGCTGCGTCAATGCAGTCTCGAACTAACGAGTAGTGGATCTTGCGGTCTGCGTTGATAACGACGATCGCATTCTCCGGAGTAAGGGGCAGGTTGTTTGCATCCACCTGTCCCTGAAGCTGCTGAACTAAAATGCCCTGAAGCTCTTCAAGATCTTTGGCGATGATTGTCTTGTCAACAATCATCTCTCCATTTTCTCGAAGAGTGATGGTTACACGTGCCACTGCCTGACGGTCTTGATTGGTTGACGAGGGAAGTTTTACCTGAGCGCCTTTCATGTCAATGACATTGAGCGAGGCTAGGATAAAGAAAACCAACAAAAAGAACATTGTATCAATCATGGGAATGATCTCAATCTTGGTCTTTTTGATCTGGCGGCGTTTGATGTAGGGCATTTGTGTAGACCGTTCTTAACGGATCGAGAACTTCTCGATCTGAGCGCCCCGTGCATCATCTACCGCATTGATGACATTCTCATGTGCGGTTTCGGGGTTGGGGGAGATCACGACCGTAACTTTCTCAACGTCTGAGGGGCGTGCGGGTCGCCCAAGCTGCCCGTCAATGAGCTTCAAGAGATCAGCGCTGCAAGAGAGACCCTTCGCGAGCTTGATGGGAGCTTGGTTCACACCACCGTTGAGGGTCTTGTTGCCGTCTTTATCTATCTCTATCTCCAGCTTGACATCCTCCGCTTTTTTAGCCGTAGCCGAGGGAGGGGCTGCGGGAGGCAGGTCCAGGTTGAGGCCGCGGAGGTCTATGATATTGAGTGAAGCCAGGACGAAGAACACGAGCAGGAAAAACATCGTGTCGATCATGGGAATGATCTCGATCTTCGTGTGTTTGGCTTCCCGTTGACCGCTGAAACGCATGACTATCTCCTTGAGAAAACACGAACAGCTCGTTTAGCGTGCAAACGTTCCGCGTGCTTCCAGGGCATTGATCAGCTTCGTCGCCGCTTGTTCGGACTCCGCGATAATCCGAAGGCGTCGGGATGCAAAGTAATTGTAAGCGATAAAGCTCACGATCGCAATAAGAATTCCACCTGCCGTGGCGTAAAGTGCCGTTCCGACACTCGGTAGAATTGCCTGTTTTGTCTTGTCATCGTTTGCTGCCGCGTACTGGACAAAGACTTGGATCATACCGATGATCGTCCCAAAAAGTCCCCAGAGAGGAGAGAGGGTGGTGATCGTATCCAGAATTGGCAGGTATTTTTCGAGAACTAGGAAGTACTCCTCAGCCGCTTCCTGAACCAAGCGCTCCACCTCATGGACGGGCCGCTTGGCATTGGAGAGAATGACGCGGGCAATGGCTGCGACAGGACCGGGTTGATCGTTAACAGCACGGAGGGCCTCATTATCACGCCCTGCTTTTACCAGATCAAGCGCTTCTGTCATCAGTCCTGAGTTGGTCGCACCGTACTTGCCGAAGGCGATCACTCGCTCGATGATGACCATTAGGCCAATCACTGACATCATCAAAAGCACGATCGCGATAAACGGCTCGCGTTTGAAAAACTCAAACAGCGGATTGGAGCCCATAATGAATCTCTCCCTAAATTGCCTCGATACTGCGAGACAACATTACTTTAATTTCTTTATTAGCTTTGGCAAGTCCAGGGAGAAAGTTCAGGCTCCCCCTGGAATTATAGGAATTTTAGAACTTGCCTAAGAGTGTTAACACCAACCGACGACCCTGCTGAAAACGCGTCCCACCGAGCGAGGTAGTCCCCGTCGC
>JAPLCP010000059.1 GCA_026392155.1 Armatimonadota bacterium
CTTTCTTAGGAGGCAAAGGTAAACCAAAGTCAAAAGGCATTTTTTCAATGATTTCATTTCCTGAAGGGCAAACAAAAAATGCATATTCATCCACACGGGCAAAATTTGTTGCCGCTGTCCCCTTCGGATTGATGACTATCGAAATCAAATGGCGTAAGCACTCAGGAAATAACTCTTCAAGCAACATTCCTAGATGATGAACCTCATGCTCATCAATCGTCACAATCAGAACTCCATCGTGCTTGAGGAGTTTCTTCGCCAGCTTCAGGCGCTTCTCCATGAACGACAACCACTTACTATGCCGCCACGCATCCGACGAATCCACGTAGTCGTTGTTGTACGTCCAGTCTTTCGCCCCTGTGTTGTAGGGCGGATCGAGGTAGATACAGTCCACCTGCCCCTCGTAGAGATAGAGAAGAAGCTGGGCCGCGTGGTAGTTCTCCGCATTGATAACCGCGTGGTGGGGACGATCCGCACCGCCGCGTTTCACCTCTCCCACCTTCTCCAGCCCCGGATAGATCGGCTGTCCGAACTGCTTTGCTGCCAGCCAGTCGCTCGCCGGTTCCGTGGTCGTGTTGCCCTCTTTATCTTCGAGAGTCACCGTGCCATCAGAGTGAATTGCCTTCACCGTTCGCGCTGCCCGACCCGACGGCGCATCACGGCGCATCGCAAGCTCTCCCACCGTCAGCGGCAAGCCCACCAGTGCCGACATCTCGGGAATATGATCCTCAAAAACCAGTCCAAACCGCGTGTTCTTCTTTAGCTCTTTCACCGACTTTTCAAGCTCAGCCCGGAGTTTCGGGTCAGCAATCTGCGCGACGAGATCATCAATTTTTGCCATTGGAGTTCCATTGTACCGGGCCAGTTGCCCATATGAGCGCCACACTCCACGAAGAAAACAAAAACCGGAAACCCTCCCCCTTCGCTTACCGGAGGGGGAAACGGCGCTGTCGCCGAGGGGGAGGTAAAAACGCCAGTAGTCGCTACGTGCCTCAAAGCTGAACCAGCAGAGCCTCGACGATGCGGCGCTGGGCGCGGATATGGCCGGAACGGCCTTCGTAGCGCGAAGCGCTCTCCAGACGCCCCCCTCCAACGGGGGCGGTCACGTGGGGGCTACAGCTCGCGCCGGCCCTCGAAGGCTTGAATGAGCGTGGCCTGGTCGGCGTAGTCCAGGTCGCCGCCGACGGGAACGCCATGGGCGATTCGGGTAATCTTGGGACCAAGGGGTCGCAGGAGATTGGCGAGGTAGATCGCCGTGGCATCACCCTCGACCGTGGGGTTGGTAGCGACGACGATTTCTTTGACATGGCCGCCTGCCAGACGTGCCAGCAGCTCGCGGACTTTCAGCTGATCGGGGCCGATGCCCTCCATGGGGGCGAGAACGCCGCCGAGGACATGGTACTTGCCGCGAAACTCACTCATGCGCTCTAGGGCCATCAAGTCGCGCGGGTCGGAGACCACACAGATCGTCGCTTCGTCACGGCGCGGGTCGCGGCAGATCTCGCAGAGCTTCTGGTCGGTGAAGTTGTAGCAGCTCTCACAGTAGCCCACGGCGGCTTTCACCTCCGTGATGGCATTGGCGAGCCCTCGCGCCTCATCATCGGAGAGGCGCAGGACATAGAACGCCAGCCGCTGCGCCGACTTGGGACCGATTCCGGGCAAGCGCTCGAACTCGGCGACGAGCCGGGCGAGCGGCTTGGCGTACTGTGCCATTTTTTAGAACAGACCGGGGATATTCAGGCCCGCAGGCATGAGGTTCTTTTGCTCGGACTCACGCAGATCCGATGCCTTATCCAGCGCCTGGTTGATCGCCGTCAGCACCAGATCTTGCAGCATCTCCGCATCTTTGTCTTCCAGCACACTAGGATCAATGGTGACACTCATCAGCTTCCCGTTGCCATCCACCACGGACTTCACCGAGCCACCACCGGCCGAGCCTTCGATCCGAGCCGCATCCAGGCGCTCGCCCATCTTCTCGGCATCTTCGTACATCTTCTTCTGTACTTGCTGGATCATCGCGGCCATGCCACCCTGACCCCCTGCGCCACCACCAAGGCCAGGAAATCCCCCGGCTTGGCCTTTGTTCTTACCAAACACATTTGCCATAATGAATCTATCCTTCAACAACCTCCCCACCAAACGTGGAGAGAATCTCTTGCACGAGCAGCTCCGAGAGTGCCTGTGCTTTGTGTGAGCCGGGCGCTGCCGCCGCCACAAGCTCCGCATCCTGTCCCGACAGCCCTTGCGGGAGATCGGGAGGAGGTGCTGGCTCCCCTTGTGAGGAGAAGCGTGTCGCGCTCCAGCCCTCGCGCTTCTCGCTCACGCGCTCGGGGCGTGGCGTGGAGATGGGTGCAGGAGGTGTCCAAGCAGGCGCAGCGGCGGCGGTCTCTTGAACCTCTTCGCGTCCCAGCGCTTCAATCTCGGCCAGGGGATCGCGGCGCACGGTCTGGCGTGCAATCGCGCGCTGAGGCGGCGGCGGGGCGTTCTCAGCCAGCTCAAAGCGCACTGCGACACTTCCCAAATCGGGGTCTATCACCTTGGCGAGGAGCTTGCGGACAAACTCCAGCTGCTTAGGCGCGTTCATCATGTCGTAGTTCATCCGCTGGGAGAACGCCAGGACAACGGTCCGCCCCACAACCTCTACAGGAACGGCGCCCGACATCATGACACTGGTCTTTTTCGAGAACTTCTCCGCCTGCACGAGAAACGTCGGCCACGCCCGCTGGACAGAGGGCAAGGTGATGCGCGGGTCAGAAAGCTCCAGCTCCGGGTCAGAGGCGGGCTCAGGCTCAGGTTCCGGTTCTGGCTCAGGATCCTGTACAGGAGCAGGGGTGTACACGGGTGCCGGTTTCGCAGGAGCGGCAACAATCGCTGGTGCGTAGTCGTCGTCTAGCTCAAGTGGTGGCGGAAAGTCATCGAGTGGCGGCGGGTAGTCGTCCTCGTCCTCAACCAGATGCTCCACTTTCGCCTGTGGCTTAGGCACCACGACCTCCGGTATCTCGGTTACCTCGGGGGCGGACTTTTTACCGGAGAGATCAAAGAGGCTCAGGCCATCGTTTTCCAGTTCCTTGACAGGTGCAGGCTTGGGCGGCGCAGGCACGGGAGCCGGGTCGTCATCGAAGAGCGAAAAACTCTCCGCGACAGGTGCCACCGGCGCGACGGGCGGCTTTTCCACAGCGACAGGCTCGGGCTCCGGTTCTGTCTCCATCACAGCAGGCACTTCAAGATCGGGTTCAGGCTCGAAGTCGTCTTCGTCATCGGGCGCGGCTTCGTCTCCATCGGAGAAGTAGCTCGCACTCAGCGATGGTACTTCATCGTCTTCGCTACGCTCCAAGGCGGCTTCCAAAACAGGATCAGGTTCTTCATCCGCCCGCTCCTCTTGCTCCCCCTTCGCGGAGCCGGAGGGGGAAGCCGTCTCAGCGGCAGGGGGAGGTAAAACAACGGGCGTAGCCACTGGCTGTGCGAAGACAATAGGAGCCGTCATGAAGGGCTGGTCGGGAGCCTCACCAATCGTCATGAGCTTCAGGAAGGTCAGCTCCGTCAGCAGGCGGTGCTGGTTGTTCCAGCGCGTCTCCCCCTGCGCCTCATTGAGCAGATCAATGGCTTTGAGAAGCTGCTGGGGCGCGAAGTACTTCACCTGGCCCTGCAAGCGTGCCACGTCTTCAGGAGCTAGCTCGGACGCCGCCGCCGGGCCACCCACCGCCACGAGGAGCAGATCACGAAAGTGCCCCGCGAGGGTTTTTAAGAGCGTCCGGGCTTCTTTACCGGAGTCCAGAATCTCTCCGGCGAGCGCCAAGACGCCAGGCGCATCGCGGCGGGCGACGCAGTCTGTGACGCGGGCAAGCTGCTCGGTGTCGAGCGTTCCGAGCACGCTCTCCACCGAGGCCGCCGTGATCTGCTTCGGCGAGAACGCCAGAACTTGCTCCAAGAGCGAGAGCGAGTCGCGGTAGCTTCCCTCGGCACCACGGGCCACTAAGTTGATCGCCTCGGGACTGTAGGTAATTTTCTCAGTGTCTAAAACATACTTCAGGCGCTTGGAGATGTCTAAGAGCGAGCCGCGCTTGAAGTCAAACTGCTGGCAGCGGGAGCGAATCGTGATGGGAATGGACTGTGGCTCGGTGGTGGCAAGAATAAAAACCACGCCCGGCGGCGGCTCCTCAAGCGTCTTCAGAAAAGCATCTTTGGCATCGCTGGAGAGCTGATGGGCCTCATCAATGATAAAGACCTTGTAGCGAAACTCCATCGGGCCATAGCCCACTTGCTTGCGCACTTCCTCAATATCGGCGACCCCACGGTGGCTGGCGGCATCCAGCTCAATCACATCAATGCAGCTTCCTGCCGTGATCTCTTTGCAGGCATCGCAGGCGTTGCAGGGCTCCGCAACGGGGCCTTTGTCACCACCCGAAAGGCAGTTCAGCGCTTTTGCCAGAAGACGGGCAATGGTGGTCTTGGCCGTGCCTCGGGTTCCCGTAAACAAGTAGCCGTGGGCGATCCTCTCCGACGTGATGGCGTTCTGGAGGGTACGCACCACATGCTCCTGTCCGACCACGTCGGCGAAGGTCTGGGGACGGTACTTACGGTAGAGCGATTGGTAGGCCATAAAGCGCGTTTATTGTACCACCCGACACGCGGAGCTTCTGCCCTATGGGGGGAGATTTTTATAGATACGAATAAAGTGATCGGCCATCTTTGTGGTGACTGCTGTGTTGGGAAAGACAGCACGGCTGGGCATGTGGCAGGAGACGCACTTCTCCTTGGGGTTCACCGGACACGCCTTCTTCGCCTTGCTCACCCCACTGTGACAGTCCACACAGACCGCTTCGTAGTGCTTTGGATCGGTCTCGGCATTCTGGTGCGGATTGTGGCACGTGCTACAGGTGAGAGTATTGTTGCTCTTGAGGAAGCACTTACTGAGGGAAAGGCCGTAGGGCTGGAAGCGGTTGGTGCTCTTTTGGTACTTTTTATCCATCTTGAGAACCATCTCGGTGGTCTGGTGGCAGCGTCCACAGAGCGTGTTCATCTCCTTGCCACCCATCCCGATCAGCGAGCGAAGACCGATATTGGCTGACTTGGACTGATTTTGCATCAGCGCCGCATGACGGCTTCCTTCACCATGGCAAGACTCACAGCCAATCCCGTAGAAGCGCTTCTCTGGCACCATGGAGTTAGGCGGCAGGGTGACAACATGGCAGCGTAGGCACTCACGGGTCTTTTCCGTATTGTAGATCCCCCCCGGCTGGTTCTTGGGCACGTCTTCTTGTCCCGGTGTGGCATGCCATTTTTTCTCGGAGGGAAAGTAGCTCTGGCCCAGCACGGCACTTAGGGACTTCCCAAAGATCATGTAGGTCATCCCCGACTTCCCCGAGCCAATCGCCAGCGAGAGTGGCACCTCGTTGCGCTCAGTCTGCTGAGGAAGGCGAATCATCACCGTGAGCTGATCCTCGATACTCTGGAGAGCAAAGCTGCTCTCTGTCTCCCCTTCCGGCGGCGTCATCGTGCCCAGAGCAGACTTCGTGGTATCAAAAAGGCTGAGCTTATGCCGGCCTGCCCTGTGGCTGGTAAACTCCGCTGCGTGGCAGGGCTTGCAGGCTTCATCCCCCACAAATGTTGCCTTCGCAGGAACCTCAACCGTCTTCTTCTCTGCCCGAGGCACGACAATACTCTTGGGGCCACACGCCGCGAGCCACAAAATGAGAAGCGGAAGAAAGATCCTAACTAAGTTCTTCGCCTGCATAAGGTGCTCTATTGTAGCCGAACACTCACCAGGGAGTTCGCTCGAATATTCACCCTTAGGGTTGTGCCATCGAAGCTCGCCGCGCCCACACTTGGGTTCTCCATCAGGTCGGTGACGGTTGCCGTTTTGCCAAAGCCCTCGGCGAGCATGACAGTGGCTTCGCAGTCTTGGCCATCGTACTCCACCAAGCGCACAATCACACCGTTGCCATCCTCGGCTTTTTTGAGGCTGGTGAGCAGCACATTGGGCGTCTCGACGGAAGCAAAGCTTTTAGAGAGTGGCCCGTTGCCCTCGTGGACACCTGCCGGAAAGGCGATCAGGGGGTGGTTAAACGCCGCGCCCATTCGCGTCAAGTCCGACGCGTCTACTGCCGTGTCATGAAAGACCATGGCGTAGCGAATTGTGTGCTTGCAGACCTCGGGAGCGTGATCGGGGTCAAACGACGAGCGAATCACGCGCATCGCCAGATTCCCGCCCTCGACCATAAAGCCGTACTTGCTGTCATTGAGGAGCGTAAAGCCGCCGGAGTCCAGCGGGACATGGGTGTAGCGCAAGCCGGGCACTTCTTCGCCGTCACTGTCCTCTCGCACGACACTGCCAAACGGGGTCTCAAAGCGAATCGGGAGCCCTTCGTAGCCATCAAAGGGAAAGTGGACACGCAGGCCCGGAATCCCCCGCTCAGAATCACCGATCTCGCGCCAGTCAATCTCCGCCGTGACATCCACACGCGGCGCAAAGCCATGAACTAAGTACTGCACCTTGATCGTGCTCTTGGTGCCGGGCACTTTCAGGCTCTGGTGCACGACATAGGCCATGCTACTCCCGCTCGGGTAGCTCGTTCCCCGGTTTCGCGCAACCCCATGAACATGGTGCCCACTCACCGCCACACTCTGCGACTCCAGCGCACCGCCCAGCACCCAGGCCGTCATTCCACGGGGTTGCTCTTTGGTGAGTTCCCACTCGCCCAGGCTCTCAAAGTCGCCTTCGAGAAACGTGATCCCGCTCTCCTGATGGTGCACCTCCACCAGCCCGCCTTTGTAGCGGTCGAAGCGCAGCATTCCAAAAGGCGTCTCAAAGACATCGCGCGGCAGGGCCTTGACCTGCGGCACCTCAACCGTGGCCCTGCCCTCACAGAGCGCGTAGGTCTTATAACCCAGCGCGGGGACACTCTGGGCGAAGAAGAGCACGTCTATGTAGCTGTGTCCCCAGTCATCGCCACGAGTTAGGAAGAACGTCGGGTGGTTGTCGCCGTGCTCGTCTCTAGCGACGATGCGCCCCGGCTCAAAGCTCGTGTCGTAGAGGCGCACGGTGACGGCCTCGGTACGTGGCCAGGCGCAGGGGTTGTAAACAACATAGGGCCGGACGCTCCCTCCCCCCGCCGACTTGGAGATCCCCGACTCCATCGCCCCGATCCCCGCGCCTGCACCGCTAGCAAAGGGATGCCCTCCTCGTTTCCCTCCTCCCCAGCCCCGGGTACCCTCTGGGTGCCAACCCTGGGAGGAGGGTTGAGAGGAGGGAGATTCCGTCCCCGCTGGCTCCCCTTCCTCCCACGGCTCTTGGGAGGAAGGGGCTGGGGGTAGGAGGGCCGCCGTGTTCAGCCCACTCACCAGTGCTTTCCCGGCCTCGCGCTTGATGGCTCCTGTCATTGCCCCGGTCTCTTGAAAGAGCGCCATCGCGTGCTCGCGGGTCTGGCGGACACCGGAGCCGGGGAGAATATCGTGGAACTGATTAAAGAGAATATTGATCCAGGCTTCCCGCAAGAGCGCACGGGAGTCGCGGCCCGTGATCGCAGCGAGCGTCTCGGCCTCGACACAGTAGTTCTCACCGAAGCGATTGGCCTGCGTGATGAGTGTCTGAGTGGTGTAGCAGCCGGTGAACTCGTAGTTCAGCTCGTGGTCGAGAACGGGCAGGTGTGAGAGATCGCCCGCCGCCACTTTCTCGTACCAGCCCTTCGCGGTGCCAAACGTGACGCTCGGGTAGATCGGCCAAGTTACTGTCTCTTGCAGATACTCAATCTCCACACGGGTTGGCCCGCCGCCATGATTCCCGATACCGTAGACATTGAGCCAGTCCGTAAGCTGCGTGTCCTTGAAGAACTCCACGGCAGGTAGTGCGATATTGTCGCCGATATTGACATAGGAGTTGTACCAGGTGGACTCTTTATTGACCAGCACGCGGCTCCCGTCGGGGCCTTGCCACCAAAAGAGCTTGGGACGCGGAAACTCTCCCGTCACGGCATGGTCGAAGCCGCCGCCGAGGCGACAGGCGTAGTAGAACTTCACCCCGCCTTGCGCCAAGATCGTCGGGATCGTGTTGGCATGCCCAAACGTATCCGGCTCCCAGTCCAGCGGCAGCTCAGCGGCGTCCAGCCCGAACTTTTCTTTCGTGTACTGCCGCGTGTAGAGCAGGTGCCGGGCAATAGACTCGCCGCTTGCTAGGTTTTTATCGCCCTCAACCCAGTGCACCGCCGTCACTTCCCAGCGCCCCTCGGCGATGCGTGCCTTGATCTCTTCAAACAGCTCGGGGTGGTACTTCTCCATCAGGGCATAGACCGATGCCTGGGACTGGGAGTAGGTCAGTGCGGGGTACTCACGCATCAGCTGGAGCACGGACTGGAACGTGTCGTGGGTTGTGGCGACGGTCTCTTGCCACGACCACATCCAGTTCATGTCAATATGCCCATGCCCGACGCAGTGGATCGTGTAGGCCTTGGCGGCCGCCCCAATCGGTGCCAGAATCGCCTCGGCTTCTGCGACCGCGGCGGCCACATCTCCCGTACAGCCATCCATAACTGCTGTCGCGTGCTCAATGAGCGCGGGCCACGCCGCATCTCCCCCTAAAGTTGCAAAAGAGCGGGCGAAGTCCAGCTCACAGGAGATGCGGCGCAAAAGCTTCTTTGCCACTTCCGCAGGCTGCGCCACAATGCGCACAAGACGAGGTGAGGTCATCGGGTTCATAGGCCTACCGTTCGGCACAGCCCCCGCTTCGTCCTCCTCAGGAGCCAACGGCTAGGGGAAGTTTTTCTTGCTTAAGACGAGAGCGGTGCTCAAATTCCTCAATGTCCTCTTCAATATTGAAAATGGTCGCCTGAGTCGCCCAGCGACAGTGCTTTTCCCAAGGATCGTCTGTCGGTGGCAACGACGCAAGATAGTCCTTTTTCTGCTTGTGTTTCAATAGTCATGATCCAATCTCCAAAACGACAATTCCTTTTGGCAACCCATCGCGAGTACTCTGAAAAAACCAACGATAGTACACTGGCTGACCGTGCTCCGTAGTATCCGCAATACCCTGCGCAGGGTACAACTCACCCCCAAAATCGCGTTTCTGTTCACGCCTTTGCAAACGGAACATCAGATAGAACCTCTCGTCCAGCATTGTCAAGTCACAAATGTCATAGCAGCCATCAAAATCTCCCGGCTCGGGCTTGCTGCTCACAAAGCTTCCATCCAACCAGACTCTCGGACAGTTGGCCGCCCGTAGTAAAATTATGGCTCGCTCCAACCCCAGCAATAGTCGCTCGCGGGTTGGGTTTCCCCCAAAGCGTTCACGCACTTCTTCCCAGGTTGCAAGGTGCTCGCCAGGAGGCAGGAAGCCTCGTTCATCGAAGTTGGGCAACATATACGATTGCTGGCATTTTATCCGATAGCCGGGATTGTGCGCTACAATGTCCTCCGTGTTGACAAATTTCTGGGCGCAGAAGCGTCTTATTGGGATGGTGCATCTGGGGCCACTGCCGGGGAGCCCACGCGATGCGGGCGACTTTGCGGGGGTGCTCGCGCGGGCCGAGGCCGATGCTAAAGCGCTGGTTGCGGGCGGCGTGGATGCGATCATGGTAGAGAACTTCTTCGATGCCCCGTTTGCCAAAGATAGCGTGCCGCCCCACACGCTCGCCGCGCTTACTCGTGCGGCTTTGGTGGTGCGTGACGCCGCGCCGGAGCTACCACTGGGGATCAACTGCCTGCGCAACGATGCCAAAGGGGCGCTGGCGATTGCCCATATTGTGGGAGCGCAGTTTGTGCGCGTGAATGTCTGGGTAGGAGCCGCCGTTACCGATCAGGGCATTATCGAGGGCGCGGCGCGTGAGGGAATTCTCTACCGGAAGCTGCTTGGGGCAGAGCACATCCAGATCTTCACGGATGTCTTTGTGAAACACGCGGCGCAGCTTGGAGATGGAACGCAGACCATCCAAGATGCCGCCAAAGACGCCGTGCTGCGTGGCATGGCAGATGCCCTGATCGTCAGCGGCAGCGCCACGGGCAGCGGCACCAGCCCCGCCGATGTCACCGCCGTCGCGCAAGCCGTTCCTGGCACGCCCGTCTTGATCGGGAGTGGCTTCGGGCTCACTACCGCCCGTGAGCTTCTGGATGCGGGTGCCGCGGGCGCGATTGTGGGCAGCAGCCTGAAAGTAAGCACTGTGGACTCCCCGGTAGACCCCGAGAAAGTCCGTGCACTAAGAGCAATCATGGGCTAGTTTTTCACCAGGCTCTGCTCAAAGAGGCTGAGCGTCGCAACAGTGCCATCGGCTTTGAGCGTGAAGACGATGTCTAAGCTAGCAAAGCCGGGCTGCTCGGTGTCGGTGATAAACGTGTCGTGGTGCCAGTGCTTGAGCGGCGCGTCGAAGGCTTCCCAGGTGAGATAGAGCTTGCCCGATTCTTCGCGCACCGTGGCGGTGCCGTAGCCAGGGTCGTGGTAGGTTCCGATGTAGCTGGTAAGCGGCAGCGACGGCTTGGTGTTCTTGTGGCGCTTCTGCGCTTTTGCCTTCTTGTCCGCCCGTGCTTTCTCCGTGTCTTTATGAAGCTGTTTCTGGAAGACTTGGTGCCAGTTTTTCCCGCCCTTCACCCCGAGTAGCAGATCGAGCAGGCTGTTGCGGACGATCTCGGGGAGGTAGCTGGCCATGTTCACCAGCACCACAAACGCCACTCCGGCGCGGGGGCAGACCACCAAGTGGCTGCGGAAGCCATCAATCGCGCCGCCGTGGGAGAGCACCAGGTTCCCCTGCCAGTCGTAGCGGCTCCAGCCTAGCGCGTAGGTCTGGTGCATCCGGTCGGGGTAGAGCTCGCGGGTGAGGTCGTCAAACGGGACAATCATCTGCGGTGTGTGGGTCTCGGTGAGGCTTTTCGCGCTGACGGGCGTGCCCTCGCCGCCACCAGAGAGCTGGAACGTCAGCCAGCCCAAGAGCTCACTCACACTGGCATTGATGCAGCCTGCCGGACCAACATTGAAGAAGTCCAGTGGCGCATCTAAGGCGGTGACTTTCCCTTTCTTCTTCTGATGCGGCCACGCGTGATTCTCCGTGGTGACCAGCCCCGGCCCAGAAAACGTCACCGAGTGCAGCCCCAGCGGCTCCAGTAAGCGTGCCTTCAAGAACTCTTCGTAGGCCATTCCTGATGCAGCAGCCACGGCCTCCCCTGCCGCCGAAAAACAGAGATTACTGTACTGATAGAGCCCCCGATAGCTCACCGTCGGCTTTAGAAACGCCATCCGCGCCAGTATCTCCTCGCGCTTAAGCTCCGTTCGGTACCAGAGCGAGTCGTGGCGCGGCAGGCCGGTGCGGTGGCAGAGAAGATCACGTAGGGTCACGTTGGCATCGGCGGCGGGATCGAGCAGGCGGAAGTCGGGCAGGTGCTTGCGCACGGGATCGTCCCAGCTTAGCTTGCCATCATCCACCAGACAGGCGCAGGCAGTCGCGGTGAATGCCTTGCTCACACTCGCAATCGGAAAAAGCGTCTCCGGCGTGACAGCATCGTCGCTGCCCAGCCGCTTGATTCCATAGCCTTGGATATAGCTCCCCTCAGGGGTCACCACCGCCACTGCCGCACCGGGAGCCCTCGTCACCCGCAGCGCCCGCTGGACAAGCGCATCAATCTTACTCGACTTTGGCACGTTCATGGGCGCATTGTACGGGATTTAGGGGGTGACAAGCACTGTGTCTCCCACGCGGACGCCTGATTTTATCGCCGTGAACTGCTCGTCGGTGATCCCCACTTCCACGGGAACTTCCTCCCACTTTCCACGGCGCATCACTTTCACCACGGGCAGACCTTTGCTGTTGATATCCACCGCCGCACTGGGAACGGCAAGAGCATTTTTTGTTTTCTGCCCCGTCTTTACCATCACATGCGGCACCATGCCCGGCTTGACCTGCGCCTTGGTGTTCTTAAACTCGATCAGGACAACCAGTCCTTTGTTGTTTGGCAGTGTCGTGAGCCGGTTGACCACTCCCTCAAAGGTGACACTGGGAAGCTTGTCAAAGGTGAATGACCATCGCCACTATCGCGGCTCTGTCCTCCCCGACTTCTTTTGCGACATCCACATCGGCTTGGAACTGCTTCTTGGCACCTCCGTAGTCGGCGTCGGTCTGCTGGAGCGCGAGCTTGGTCTGCTCGTGGTAGGCTTCGGCAGTGGGCAAAGAAAGCTCCAGAAGCGTGTCACCCTGCTCCACGGCGGCCCCGAGCGTCGTGTTCACCTTGCTGATCGGCGCGCGTTAGTTGGTGGGTGCGGGGGCGGCGGGATTCAGCGGTGCCAGCGAGCGTGCACAGCCCACCACAAGGGTGAGCATCCCAATCAAGGGCAGCAGGCAAACCACGGGACGATAGTTCGGGGTAATCGTTTTGTTCATGGAGCCTCCTATGCACACACATGCCCCAAAGGTTCCCTCACAAAACGAAAAGCGCCCCAAGAACGCGCCTAACACAATGTGCTCGACGCGTCCTTGGAACGCTTTTGACAACCAGCCGGGGATTTTTCAATCCCCAGTGTTTTAGAACCCGCCCATGCCACCCATGCCAGGCATTCCGCCACCACCGCCGCCGCCACCCGGTGCGGGTGCAGCCTTCTCGGGGCGCTCGGCGATCAGACACTCGGTGGTGAGGACGAGGCCAGCGATCGAGGAGGCGTTCTGTAGAGCAGAGCGCGTTACCTTGGTCGGGTCTACCACACCTGCGGCGAGCAGGTCTTCGTAGGAGTCGGTAGCGGCGTTGTAGCCCATACCGGTCTCACGAATCTGGTTCACCACGACGGAGCCCTCTTTACCACCATTTTCGGCGATCTGGCGAGCCGGAGCCTCCAGTGCCTTCTTGATGATCAGAGCGCCGATCTTCTCGTCGCCTGCATAGTCGTCCAGGTTGATCGCGTCAGCGGCGATTACCAGAGCGTGGCCACCACCGGCGACGATACCCTCTTCTACCGCAGCGCGGGTAGCGGAGAGTGCGTCCTCGATGCGGAGCTTCTTCTCTTTCAGCTCCACTTCCGTGGCCGCGCCGACCTTGATCACCGCAACGCCGCCCGCCAGCTTGGCGAGGCGCTCTTGCAGCTTCTCACGGTCGTAGTCGGAGTCGGAGTTCTCGATCTGGGACTTGAGCTGGGCAATACGGCCCTGGATCGCACCGGGAGCGCCTGCGCCCTCCACGATGGTGGTGTCTTCCTTGGTGATAACCACACGCTTGGCGCGGCCCAAGTAAGTCAGGTCCACGTTCTCCAGCTTCAGACCTAGGTCCTCGGTGATGAACTTGCCCTCGGTCAGGATCGCGAGATCCTCCATCATGGCTTTCCTACGATCGCCAAAGCCAGGAGCCTTGACCGCCACGACGTTGAGAATTCCGCGCAGCTTGTTGACCACGAGGGTCGCCAGCGCTTCACCGTCTACGTCCTCGGCGATAATCACCAGCGGCTTGCCCGTGCGAGCCACGGCCTCCAGCGGCTTGATCAGATCTTGGATGGAGCTGATTTTCTTCTCAAAGAGCAGGATATACGGCTCATCGAGCTCGGCTTCCATACGCTCAGCATCGGTGACCATGTAGGGGGAGATGTAGCCCTTGTCGAACTGCATTCCTTCTACCAAGTCCAGCTCGGTCTGGATGCCCTTGGACTCCTCGACCGTGATCACACCGTCTTTACCGACCGCGTCCATCGCCTTGGCAACCAGCGTGCCGATGGTCTTATCGTTGGCGGAGATGGTCGCGACATTGGCAATCGCGTCGTTGCCCTCAACCGCAACAGACATGGTGTGCAGGCTCGCGATTACCGCGTCCACGGCCTTGTCCATACCGCGCTTGATCAGCATCGGGTTGGAGCCCGCGGCGACATTACGAAGTCCTTCTTTGACAATGGACTGCGCCAGCACCGTGGCTGTCGTGGTACCGTCACCGGCGATATCGTTGGTCTTGGAAGCCACTTCGCGAACGAGCTGTGCGCCCATGTTCTCGAACTTGTCCTCGACCTCGATCTCTTTAGCAATCGTCACACCGTCATTGACGATGCTAGGAGAGCCGTACTTTTTCTCAAGCACGACGTTGCGGCCCTTGGGCCCCATCGTCACTCGGACGGCATCGGCGAGGGTGTTGATCCCCCGCTCTAGTGCGCGCCGTGCGGCCTCATCGTAGATAATTTCCTTGGATGCCATAATGTTAGACTAGCCCTCCACGATTCCCAGAACATCGTCCTGGCGCAGAATGATCAGCTCTTGGCCATCCACTTTAATCTCGGTGCCACTGTATTTACCGTAGACGACTTTATCGCCCACTTTAATTTCTAGTGCAGCAATGGTTCCATTGTCCAGGGTCTTGCCCGGCCCTACGGCCAGCACTTCGGCGGTCTGCGGCTTCTCTTTAGCCGTGTCGGGCAGGAGGATTCCCCCTGCAGTGGTCGTCTCAGCCTCGACAGCCTTGACAACGATCCGGTCTCCCAGCGGTTTAAGCATCTTTCTTGAACCTCAAAATCGAAATTTTTTGACAGATTAGCACTCTCATGCCGAGTCTGCCAACCAGGGTAAAGCATACCGCGTCGCGCCACAAATTTCAAGCAAGAGCACATAAAACTTACGAATTTTTCGTAGGATTGTGGCGATGTCACTATGCTGCATACTCGCAACAGTCACGACCTGCGTGTTTGGCCTGGTACAGAGCCGCATCGGCCTTCGCGACCAGCTGCACGGTAGTGATGCCCACCGTGGCCAAAGCAACCCCAATACTAAGCGTAATCTTTCGGTGAGGGAACTTGGCCTCACGAACCACCCGCACCAACCGAAGGGCACTCTCATAGGCCGACTCTGCTGGCTCCCCACGTAAAATAATCGCAAATTCTTCGCCACCATAGCGAGCCGCAGTATCGCTCTTGCGAATGCTCTCTTGCAGAAGCTGCGCGAGTTGCTGGAGAACCTCATCGCCTGCAGGGTGACCAAAGGCATCGTTGTAGCTCTTAAAGTGATCCACATCGAGTAATAACAAAGCAAGCGGCTCTCCCTCCGCGAGATACTCCGCAAGAAACTCATGAAAGGCCCGGTGGTTATAAAGCCCTGTCATGCTATCGCGCCGGGTTAGCTCCTCCAGCTCCGCGTTGCGCTCCTGCTGAGCAACAGCCTCACGCTCGGTGCGCTCTATGTCCAGACTCATCCGCAGTGCTAAGCGCTGCTGATCCGTCTCACGATCAAAGCGCTGGCGCTCAAGTCTGTAGAACTCGCGGTGGTGAAAGAGCGCACACTCGAAGTTTTGTTGCTGCTCCATTGCCTCGACCAAATACTCATGGCATGTGGTAAGTTGCAGGTTTGCCTGCATTGCCTCACCAAGCTTAAGGCAGCTTTCTAGATGACGCTGAGCCTCCTCAGGACGCTTCCAGTTCAGATAGAGATTCCCAAGCTCATTCAGAACTCGAAGCTCCATTCTCGGGTCTTGAAGGTCACGTGTCTGGGAGAGCGCCCAGAGCAGTGACCGCTCTGCGCGCGGAAACCGGCCCAGAGCACAGTAGACGATTCCATCGAGAAGGCGCACATTCAGAAGCTGCCCCGGATTTCCCAGCGCACGGGCACCCCGACGGGCCTGACGCGCAAAGACGACGGCCTTCTTAGGCTGCTCCATCAGGACATGAGTGTGAGCAATATTATAGAACGCTGACACTTCGGAGCTGAGATCCTGAACTTTCTGGGCACACACCAAGCTCTCCTGGTAGTACCGTAGTGCACCTGCGTAGTGTTTTCGATCCCCTTCGAGAGACCCCAGGTTATTGAGGCTTGTTGCCTCCCCAAAGACATCTTTTTGCGCACGGTGAATCTCGCGCGACTTGCTATGGTAGGAGAGCGCCTGGTCGTAGTTACCTAGCTCACGATAGACAACGCCTAGAACATTGTAGGCATGGGCAAGGGGCGTTTCTAGGCCTAGGCTGAGGCGTAGCGTTACCACTTCGTGGAAGTTTAAGACTGCCTCACTAAGAGCCCCTGCCATATAGAAGAGGTGGCCCTGGGTATACAAACAAGCGCTGATCAGCGCAGCATCTCCTAGAGAGCGGGCCAGCACAAGCCCTTGCTCAAGAAACGCCGCCGCTTCCTCACGCTTGCCTTGCTGAAGGTCTATGCCTCCCAGAAGCCGGAGGGCATAAACACTCCCCGAAGAGTAGTTTTCCGCTTGACAGCGGCGCAGCGCTTCCTCAGCAAGAACCCGCGCTTTCACAAGGTTCTTTCGCTCCATCTGGGTAGCTTCCGTCAGAAGAAGCTCCAGAGATTCGTTACGCTCAGGCATAGTCAACATTGTATGTAGACATTATAGGCAAAACAGCAACCAAGGTACAGACTTTATCATCTTGCCGTACAATAAAGCTCATGCGAGTGCTTTTGATTGAGGACGAACAGGCGCTGGGCCGCCTGGTTTCTCAGGGGCTAGAGCTAGCGGGCTACCAGGTGACCTGGTGCCGCGATGGTTCCGAGGGCTTTGAGAGAGCACTCGAAGGTGGCTGGGCAGTGATTTTACTCGACCTGATGCTCCCTGGCATGGACGGCTGGGGAATCTGCCGCCGCCTGAGAGATCGTCGCAAGACCACCCCAATCTTAATGCTCACCGCGCTGGATGAAGTGGAGGAGCGGGTCAAGGGTCTGAATCTGGGCGCGGATGACTACCTCCCCAAGCCCTTTGCCTTCGAGGAGCTACAAGCCCGCGTCGCCGCCCTGATCCGGCGCGAGCGGCAACAGCGCAGGCGGCATATCAAGATCGCGGACATTGAGATTGATACCGAGGCGCAGGAAGCGACGCGAGACGGCCAGCCGCTGGCACTCACCCCTCGAGAGTACGAGCTCCTCCTCACCTTGGCGAGCCGCGAGGGGCATATCATCAGCCGAGAGGCGATTCTTGCGGCTTGGGGTGATCCCGATTCTGCATCGAACACGGTGGATGTCCATGTCGCCGCCCTCCGCCGCAAGATTGACGGTGGGCGCGCCGAGGAGCACAAGCTCATCCACACCGCTCACCGACGTGGCTATAGCCTCCGAGAGCCGAGTGGGACATCATGAAGCTCTCGGTGCGTACACGGCTGACCCTAGGCAATGTCGGGCTACTCGCCTTGGCACTGCTGGCCTTCGGAGGTGCAACCCGGTTTGTGGTGGGGCGCGTGCTCTGGGGGGGGCTGGATCAAGCCCTTGTCGCACAGGCGGAGCGCGATGCGGCTATGGGGCCAGGTAGACCAAGTGGCCCCGGCGGGCCTGATGAGGGGCCAGCCCCCCCCCCTTTGGGAGACCACCGGGGCAAAGACGGCCCACCCCAGCGGAGCTTGGCCTTCTGCTGCACCCACGCCACTGGAACTTTGACAACGACAACGGCAGCGACAATGCGCTCTGGTCAACCGCGGGCCTGGAGTCTGCACGAGCAGGCAAGTCCACGTTTGGCGCGGGAGAGGAGCGCGGACTGGCACTTCGCACCTACACCCTGCCCATGAGAGATCGGCAGGGAGAGATTGTGGGCGCTGTCCAGACCGCGATTCCCACGGGACAGACACAAGCGACACTAGACTCGGTGACCTACAGCCTGGTTCTCTTGCTGCCGGCTCTCTGTCTGGTCGCGGGCCTAGGCGGCCTCTGGCTCACGAGTCGCGCCCTTGCTCCCATCCGGCAGCTCACTGAGGCCGCCAGCCAGATCGAGGCAGAAAAACTCTCGGAGCGCCTGCCGGAGTCCGGGGGCGGCGATGAGCTAGATCACCTGACAAAGATGCTCAACCGCTCTCTCGGTCGGCTTGACGATGCCTTTACGCGCCAGAAACAGTTCACAGCCCATGCCAGCCATGAGCTGCGCACGCCCCTTGCTACCATCAAGACAGCCCTGGGTCTGCTCCGCCACCCCGACATCCCCCCGGCCCTGCGTGACGAAGCCATTGCGAGCGCCGACGATGCCACAGACCGGGCGAACCGGCTTATTGGGGACTTGCTCTTTCT
The DNA here is from genome assembly GCA_026392155.1 of Armatimonadota bacterium. Lineage (GTDB taxonomy): Bacteria > Armatimonadota > Armatimonadia > Armatimonadales > Armatimonadaceae > Armatimonas. The sequence goes on from JAPLCP010000059.1 coordinate 17,922, forward strand.
GGCCCGCTCACAAAACGGAGCACTCCCCGTCCGCCGCACTTCCCTCAAGCTTGCGGAGACACTGCGCGCTGTGGTACCCGCTCCCGCGACTCTCGAAATCTCCCCCACCCTGAGCTTTACGACAGATCGAGACTTGCTCTTGCGACTGGTGAGCAACTTGGTGAGCAACGCCCTGCGCCACACCCCACCGGAAGGGAAAGTAGCGGTTCATGCCACCCGAAACGGCGATACTCTCACCCTTACCGTCACCGATACAGGAGCAGGAATCGCCCCAGAGCATCTTGAAAAGCTCGGCCAACCCTTCTACCGCCCCGACACCGCCCGCACCCGCGATGACGGCGGAATCGGGCTAGGACTCTCCCTCTGCCACGCCATCGCCGCCGCCCTCGGTGGCACGCTCACTCTCCAGAGCGAACTCGGCAAAGGCACCACTGCCACCGTTACATTAGGCTAAAAAGTGTGCTGGAGCTGCTCGACAAGGCGTATGCCAAAAGCACGCCCTGACAGCTCATGTAGCCCGCGCGCCTTTGCAAAATACTGCTGGGCCTGCGCCTTGTTGTCTTGACATGCGGCCACCTCGCCCAGAACCATAAGCGGCCAGGCAGCAGCAGTCGGGCCATTGGATACCGACAGAAGTCGCTCACTTTCTTCCGCAAGCCTCTTCGCTTTCTCCAGTTCTTTCTTTGCCAGAGCCACTCGTGCTGTTCGTGCCAAAAACCGCCCCACCCAGAAATCTTGCTTCGCCTCTTTCCAAACACTCAAACCTTCGGTATAGAGCTTTTCCGCCCGCTCAATATCGCCCTCCGCCAGTGCGACATCCCCAAGCGATCCCAGCACTGCTGCCCGTGCGGGGACTTTCCCAAGTCGGGCAAAACCTTGTGCCGCTTGCTCCAAGAGTAGGCGTGCCAGCGCAGACTGCCCCTGTTCATAGCTCAGCTGCCCCAGCGCCGCAAGGCAATCAGCCTCTCCATTGGCTTCCTTAAGCCGATGACGAATCTGAAGGGAGCGATCTAAATAGCCCCGCGCTTCGTCGTAGCGCCCACTCGTCCCCACCCGCTGAAAGGGAGCGATCTAAATAGCCCCGCGCTTCGTCGTAGCGCCCACTCGTCCCCACCCGCTGACCAAGCGCATGAAGCACTGCCGCCTGCTGTAAATCATTCTGTGGGATTTTCGGCACTCTCTCCAGTGCCTGCCGCAGGTTGTGCTCCGCCTCGTCAGGCTTGCCCAGCATCCCCACCGCTGTCGCGCGATTGAGCAAGATATCAACCTCGCCGGGGGCGTCCCCAACCTCGCGAAAGAGCTGGAGTGCCGTATCCCAAGCCTGTAGAGAGAGCTTCCCTTCTCCCTGGTTCTGAAAGTGCGCACCGCGTCCCAGCTCGACCAGCTCTCCCGCCAGCTTGCGCTTCTCTTCGTGTGTCACCACCACTGTCTGTCGTGTCATTAGTTCCTCCAGCTTCGCTCTATAGTCGGATACCGGTTCGGTAAAGATCGAGGGAGCCGCTGTCGGGGCGGCAGTAGGTCGTAGTGCTTCCTCTTTCCCAAAACGTCGCCCTTGGCTCCAAAGCAGAGTGGTGGTAGCAAGCGCAAAGACAAAAGTGGTAGCTGCCAGCTTCAAGCGGCGCGAGGTAGGTGAGAAAGTAGCCATACCTTAGAGTGTACCGGAAACGACTTCGGATTTTGCGAGTCGGGCCTCAAAAATCTCGATCCAGCGGGGGTGGTCGCGCTCTTTCCAGAAGGCAAGGCCCTTCTCATAGAGTGAGCGGGCTTCCTTTATCTCTCCACGTGCTCGTAAGATATCCCCTAGCGTTCCCTGAGCCGCTGCGACCGCTCCTTCATTGCCCACTTCCGCAAACGTGGCAATTGCCTGCTGCACTAAAGAGATTCCCAGCCCCACACGCCCCGACTGTGCTGCAAGCTGGCCCAGTGCCTGGTAACACTCTGCAATCCCTCCCTGGTTCTTGTGCACCTCGTACCCAATAAGAGCGGTATCCCAGCAATGCTCCGCTTCCTCGACACGCTTTAGCGCTTGTAGAATCGAGCCACGCTGCCCCCAGAGAACAGGCAGAGTGCCATGCAGAGTGCCATCATGGGGCTTCAGGGTATCCAGAGTCTTCTGCATCTCAAGAGCGATATCGTTATGCTCAAGTGCCTCGGTAAATCGGTGGCGAGCCCTACGATTTTCGGCAATATGAAAGTGCAACTGTACGCTCTCCCATGGAACCTTCAGGTCAGGAATATAGACGAGAGTCTCATCAAAAACTTCATCCTGTTGGGCATGATGCGAGGCAATCAGAAGTTCGATCCAAGAGGTTTCAGGGATAGAGCTGAAGCGCTCCACGGCCACACGAAGCCAGAATATTGCCTGAGAAAAATCCTGCCGATAAACAGCAAGACTTCCAAGTAGTTGTGAAGCAAGCTGAGCCGTATCCTGAGTTAGCTCCTCCATAGCACGCTGCAAGTAGGCTTCACTCTGCTTGACCTCACTTGCAGAACAAGGATAGTTATGACTATGCCAGTAGTACTGCAGGAAAATGACCCCCTCACGCTGGGGAGCATGCTTCAGATACCAGCTCGCTGCGAGCTTAAGATTCTCTTTATCTTCCTGCCGTGCCACTTTGCGGAAGTCATGAGCCTCAGGAGAGCTTATTGTAGTGCACCAGTAGAGACTATGGCGCTCGTGAAAGTGCTGCCTCTCTTGCTCCGAGAGTGTGCTCTGAAATGCGGCGCGGATCGCGGGAAGCAGAGCATAACGATTCTCCTCTTTTCGCAGGGGGAAGGCACGTGTGATTCGCTCCAGAGTCTCAACCGAGAGATCGCAAATAGCCAGGGCTTGTGATGCAGTGAAGGCCTGTGGAAAGCCACTAATCGCCTTGAGTCCCCGTGTGACTTCTTGAGAGAGCTGTGCAAGACGTACCCGAATGGCTTCACGGAGCACACTTTCCTCGGTAATTGTCAGAGAAACTCCATCACGCTCAAGCTCCTCGAGACAAGGCAGAAGCTTCTCCACTCCTAAGCGCTTGGAGAGCTGGAGAACTTCCTCGTGTTCCCGTGCCCCATCCGAGAGATCCAGAAGTAGCTCCAGCGTCTCAGGGTGCTCCGGGCGCAGGACATAGGCTTTACGCGCTGCATCAAACGCCCCGCGACGCTCACCCGTTGCATCCAACGCATGTGCCAGCTGCAACCAAACCTCTGCCGAAAGCCGCTCCGCCTCAAAGCGCATCCGCTCCAGCCAGCCATCTCCCTCGCCCGGCAGCTCGTAGCCCTCCAGAAACCCACCCCGGAGCAGTGCCGCCGCGTCGCGCAGGCAAGTAACTCTCTGCTCAGGTGTTGCAAGCTGAGCCGCTAGCTCCAGTGCCGCCTCCACATCCTGAAAGTCACTGCGAACAAGCCCACGGTGAAGTGCTACCGTCTCTGTATCCGCAAGCACACTCGTAGCCCCAATCCCACAAAAGCTCTGACTGTTTTTCTGGCGATTAGGCGCACCGTGGCGCAGATCATTCAGGCGAAAGCGCAGCTTATCGCGCCCCGTCTGTTCCCCATCAAGTGCCAGTCGCAGAATCAGCGCCTCTCGGCGGTTTGTACCAGGCTCTAGCACCAGAGATGCCAGCAACACCCATGTATCTCGATAGCGAAAGCGAACTTGCCTATCGGGATCAGCGTTTTGATCAATGAGTATGGGAGAGCCCATGACAGAGAGATACCAGCTTGCCATCAAAGAAAGATTCGTGAGGTGAGGTTCTAAAACCTTCACTGGTTTTCACCAAAGTACACCATGTACAACACCCGTACAACACCCTATGAATTATGATGGGATTGTATTCGGAAAGGAGTACCTTAAGTGATGCATGTTCGTCGTCTATCTGTTATTTTAGGAGCCGCTTGTGTTCCTTTTTTAGTCTCTCTTGCTGTTCAGGCCCAAGCCCCTGTTAAGATTAAATTTCACTGTAAAGTCCCAGGTTACTCATCAGGTTCCGGTTGGGTTCGTATTGAAAATGGTGGCCCGGGTGGTGGTCGTGTGGTTCGTAATGGCAACGATATGGTAACCGACCGAGTTGCTCGTACAGAGAAGTTCCGTGTTTCTATTGACGACCCCTCATTTACCAAGAAGTGCAAGTGTCAGTTCACTCTTGAAGCCCGTGTAAGCTCAAAAAACCGAAAGGTCTTCCAGGGTGAGCTAACCATTCCTTTTCAGCGTGAGTTTGACATACCTGACGATCCTAATTTTGACAACGTGCTTGTTGAAGTCTTTGATCCCATCGCCCCCAATGGCGTTGTGGCACGCCGCGTACCGATTGGAACACGTCCCAAGTGAACCGTATGGCAGTTCTCTTTACTATGGCAATCGCTTCACTTGTATCTGTAGCATTTGCCCAAGCTGGTGCTCTCGATATCGCCCCCATCCAACCGAACAACCCTGGATTTGGTCAGGCTGCTCAGTTCAGTGTAACCGCGACACAGAATGGTAAACCTGTTAAGAACGCTAAGATCGAGTTCTGGTTCTCTGGGCGTCACGGGGTTCGTGTCCCCTCGTGGTTCGTCACAACAAATGCCGAAGGGCGCGCCACGTTCACACGCACCATCCCTCGTGACTGGGTAGGGCAGCAAACCTGGGTTGATTTAAACGCTTCCTGCGATCAAATTGCTGTCCTAAAACTGTGGCGCGTTCGCGGTAAATAGATAAACTCAGGAAGGGTAGGATGAGATATTCCTACCCTATTAATGACTATTTCAAAAAGGAATCAAATGAAATTTCAATCTAAAAAAATAAAAATTGCCGTCATAGGTGAACAAGATCTAAAAGGATCTATATTCAACAATCTTTCCGAGCAAAAATCAATAACTTCGATTGTTGAAAATGCCCTAAAATCTGACATATCCACCACAAGCAAATTTACTCTAGTAGAAAGACGTGAGATATCAAACATATTAAAACAAAACGATTTAAATAAATCTACAGATACAGAAGAGATTAACAATGCAGCTAAAAAACTAGGCGTTGAATA
>JAPLCP010000101.1 GCA_026392155.1 Armatimonadota bacterium
CTCTCTCAAGGCAGGCGGCGTCGGTTTGAACTTAACGGCGGCGGACTACGTGATCCACATTGACCCGTGGTGGAACCCCGCCGTCGAGCAGCAGGCATCGGATCGCACGCACCGAATCGGCCAGACCAAGCCCGTATTTGTCTACAAGTTCCCCGCCCGCGACACAGTGGAAGAGAAGATCGTTTTGCTACAGGAGAAGAAAAAGGCTCTCGTGGACTCGATCATCCAGACCGAGCAGAGCCTCTTCAAGTCCCTCACCCGCGACGACATCTCGGCGCTGTTCTCGTAGGTTTCTGCCTCTCCCCGCCGCTGAGACGGCGACCTGGGCACCCTTTGAGTACGGGCAAGCGAAGAGGGTTCGCATGTCGCAAATGTTCGCATAGTCGGCTTCCGAGAAAAACCTTCATAGCCCTGTTCGATTTTCAATATCGACTTGAAGCATCTCGTAAACAACAGATGATACTTGTTGGTAATTCTCACGACTAAATGCCCCTTGCACTTTTGCAATTCCGCAATCTGCATAACCTTCCGTTTTTATACCAATGTAAAAGCAAGGAAAATAAACTGATCCCATTTCTATGTATACAGAATCTATATTCCTTGTTTTAATTTCTAATTTAGAAACAAGGTAATCATATAAACATTCTCCAATACAACCAATAAAATCTTTCTGAGAATAGTCTTCCACTGACAACCTGGCATCCATTAATGGGATACCATACTCTTCAATAAGAAATCGAGCAGCTTGTAAATTACCAGACTCCCGAATAATACCATCAACACTATCCCAATCTATCCTGATATTATTGACTATCATTAGTTTAAATTCTCTCTCCATGCCTGTCGCATTCCTTATGAAGTGAGGCGAGCCCGGGGGCGAGGCTCTGGAGCAGGAATGTCCAGGCCAGAAAGAGCGGGAGCCAGCGCGACGGAGCCATAAGCCGACGGTATCGTACCTCAGGAAGCGGTACAATATCCAGCAAAACATGAACGAGGAAGCGATTGATCACGACAGGCTTTTCAAAGAGCTGCTCACGACATTTTTCGTTGAGTTCATCCAAGGCTTTCTGCCCGATGTGGCCGCCTACCTCGACCCTGACAGCATTGAGTTTTTAGATAAAGAGGTCTTCACCGACATCACTGAGGGCAAGCGCTACGAGTCCGATATTGTCGTCAAGGCTCGCTTTCAAGGCAAAGAAGCATTCTTTCTGCTGATCGTGGAGAACCAATCCACGCCCCAGAGTGGCTTTCCCAGGCGCATGTTCACCTACTTTGCTCGCTTCCATGAGAAATTTGACTTGCCGATCTACCCCGTGGTGATCTACTCCTTCGATAGGCCGCGCAGGCTCCAGCCTTCACGCTACGAGGTCAGCTTCCCAGGCTTTGTGGTGAGCCGTTTTCAGTTTCGCGTGATCCAGCTCAACCGCCTGAAGTGGCGCGACTATGTGACCACGCCCAACCCGGTGGCGACGGCGCTCATGTCCAAGATGCAGATCGCGCGGCGAGATCGGGTGAAGGTGAAAGTGCAGTGCCTGCGGCTGATCGCCACGCTTCGGCTCGACCCGGCCCGCTCGCAGCTTATCGCGGGCTTTGTGCGAACCTACTTACAGATGACACGACCTGAGCTGGTGGAACTCCAGCGTGAAGTGGGGCTCTTGCCCCGAGAGGAATTAAATTCAATGTTAACACTGACCAATGAGTGGATTGAGCTAGGAGAAGAGCAGGGCATCGCCAAGGGAATTATCGAAGGTATTGAACAGGGCATGGAACGTGGCCGTGCGGTGGAGGCGCGGAGCCTGATTCTGCGCTGGGGCATCAAGCGCCTGGGGACTCCTGCTGCTAAGGTGAGCGCGGCGCTGGAAGCGTCGGACTTGGCGCGGCTGGAGGAGCTGGCGGATCGCTTGCCCGAGGCGGAGTCGTGGGAGGAGCTACTCGCCGAGTAGTGTGTGGTGCGTGCGGGGACTTACAGCAAACGGAGCTTCCTGTTTATCACTCAGAGCAGGCTCATCGGGTCGAGGTCTATGGTCATCCCGGAGCGGTCGGAGCTGGTAAGGGAGAGCAGGCCACGGCGGAGATACGTGCGGAGTGCCTCGCCGTCGGCGCACTTGAGTAGCAGATGCCAGCGGTACTTTCCCTTGAGGCGTGAGAGCGGGCACGGCGCGGGGCCGAGGACTTTGAGGCCGTCGCAGTCCTCTAAGCGATTGGCGAGGGCACGCAGGCGCACTTCCGGCAGGCGCTCGTCTTCGTCGGTGGCGATGATATTGGCGAGCCTTGCAAACGGCGGGTAGCCCAGCTCCTCTCGAAAGACGATCTCGCGCTTGTAGAAAAGCTCGTAGTCGTGCTCGGCGGCGGCGGTGATGGACTCGTGCTCCGGGTTGAAGCTCTGCACCACGACATGTCCCGGCTTGCGCCCGCGCCCCGCACGGCCCGCGACCTGGGTCAGGAGCTGGAAGGCACGCTCGCTGGCCCGAAAATCCGGGAGGTTGAGCGCGGTGTCGGCGGAGATCACACCCACCAGCGTGACGCCCGCAAAGTCTAGGCCCTTGGCGACCATCTGTGTCCCGATCAGAATGTCCGCCTCGCCTGCACGGAACTGGCGCAGCATCTTCATGTGGGCGTTTTTCTCTTGGGTCGTGTCCCGATCCATGCGAATCACCCGCGCAGTAGGAAATGCCTTCTTGATCTCCTCCTCGATCTTCTCCGTGCCAATGCCAAACGGGCGAAGTCTATTCCCGTTGCAGTTGGGGCACATATCCGGGGCGGGACGCTCGTAGTTGCAGTGGTGGCAGACCAGCTTGGCGGCGCGCTGATGGTAGGTCAGCGAGACCTCGCAGTCCGGGCAGCGGGTGGTGTAGCCACAGTCGCGGCAGAGCAGAAACATCGAGAAGCCGCGCCGGTTGAGAAAGAGAATGGTCTGCTCGTGCTTTTCCAGGCGCTCGGTGATTCCTTCCAGCAGCGGCTGGGCAAAGAGCGCGGGCTGGTTCTTCTTAAAGCCCTCGCGCAGGTCGACAATCTCGACGGAGGGCAGAGGCCGCGAGAGTGCCCTCTCTCGCAAGGGCAGGAAGCCATACTCGCCTTTTTCGGCCTTGTAGAACGTCTCCACCGACGGTGTCGCGGAGCCCAGAATCACGGTCGCGCCGGTGGCTCTCGCGCGGGCAATGGCCACCTCCCGCGCGTGGTAGCGCGGCGCGGGCTGGTCTTGCTTGTAGCTGCTCTCGTGCTCTTCGTCCACCACGATCAGCCCGACATTGGGCAGCGGGCAAAAGATCGCCGAGCGCGCCCCGACCACCACATCGGCCTCGCCACGTGCAATGCGCTGCCACTCGTCGCGCCGCTCGCCCAGGGAGAGATTGGAGTGCAGCACCGCAACCCGATCGCCAATACGCGAGCGAAAGCTATCCACCACCTGAGCCGTGAGCGCGATCTCCGGCACCAGCACCAGCGCGGTTCGTCCACGGCGGCGCGTCTCGGCAATCGCACGCAGATACACCTCGGTCTTACCGGAGCCCGTGACGCCATAGAGGAGCGCGACATTGTGCGCCCGCGAGTCCAGCCGTTTTTTGATCTCCTCCAGCGCGATTTTTTGCTCGGGCATGAGCTCGGGGGCGACCACGGCGCTAGTGCTGAGCGAGTAAGGCCGCCGCCGCTCGGTGAGCACCTCCATGGAGATTAGCTCGTCGGCCTCGAGTTTCTTAAGCGCCGCCGCCGAGACGCCCGCCTCGGCGATGAGCTTACTGACCGGCAGCGGCCCGCCGCCCGCACTGGAGAGCGCCCGCAGGAGCTTGGCCTGCGCCGGGGCTTTCGCCTCACGGGCCTTTGCCGCGTCTTCGGCATCGTCCCAGACCACAAGAAGCCGCGCCGCCTTCACCCGCTTTGCCCCCGTGCGCGGCGGCTCCACCGTCCAGATGTCGCGCAGGAGATTGCGTTCCCGCAGCAGCTTCACCGGCGAGTCCACGCGGCTGGCGACTAATTCTGCTAATTCTTCTAAAGTCGCCGCCTCGCTTGGGCAGCCTGCCAGCGTCTCGATCACAAGGCGGTGCGAAGCCGTGGTAATTTCAGGGAGCTTCTCTTCCCAGCCCGGCACCAGCTGCACACGGCGGATCAGATGCGCGGCCTGCGAGTCGGGGATGACGGAGCGCACCGCCGTCGCGAGATCACAAAAATACTCCCGCGCCATCCACTGCGCCGTCTGGAGCACCGCCTTGGGCAGGCTCGCGCCATCCCCCAGAACTTTCGCCTTGATCGGCTTGATAATACTGAGATCGAGCCCCTCTGGCGGCGCGTCCTCCCGGCTCATCACATAGCCAATCGCCTCCTGACGGCCAAAAGGCACCACCACGCAGTCCCCCACCGTCAGCTCATCCAGCTCCTCCGGAACCCGATAGGTCAGCGGCTGCTTGATTCCAGGGGCTTCGACATTGACGACAAGGGAGGCATACACGAGGGCTAGGCCGCCCGTTGTAGCGCGTAGGGCTGAATCAGAATCTCCGCCGGAAGTCCGAGGCCTGTGTGCAAGCGCCGGATCATCTCCACGCTCAGGGGACGGCGGCGGTTCAGCACCTCAGCGACCCGGCCACGTGCCCCGATAAACGGCTCTAGGTCACGGCGTGTTAGCCCCCGGCTCTCCATCCAGTACTCAATCGCATCCACGGGATCGGGCGGCAGGATGGGAAAGTGCTTCCGCTCATAGGCCTCGACCAGCGTCACCAGAACCTCTAAGCGATCCCCCTCAGGAGTGCCTGGCGTAGCATCGAAGAGCCCCTCAATCTCGGTGAGAGTCTCACGATAAATGGTGTCGTTGTGGATAGGGGGCGAATGTCCATAGGAATTACTCAGATCGTTGTCGCGTCTATTCGGTCATACTCGACATGCGTTCCTATAAACCGAATGTAGGCCATCCCGTAGCTATAGTTAATCTTGACGATCAGCCGATAGGTATTTCCCTTGATATTGAACACCACACGGTTATCAGGCAGGATACTGGCCGTCGCATACACACGGGTAATATCCCCTGGTGACTGCCATTGTGACTCTTCTGCATCTTTGTACCATGCACGAAGGACTCCCTCAGCATCGGCATGAGACTGCCAGAACTCTCGCAGACGACTTAGAGCAATCACACGCATAGCAACAGAGCCAGTTTACCCTGATCCCTTTTTGGGTGCAAGGCAATTTTAGAGGATGCTCGTCAACTTGTCCAAAGTCTTTCTCGGACAGTAGGGTTCGCAGGCGCAGGATCGCCTCGTGGACGCGGCTCTGAACGGTGCCTTGAGGGACATAGAGCTGAGGCGCGTGAGATGAGCGCTGATCGCATTGCCGGGTGCGGTATCGGTTTCAAGAAGCGGCAAGGCTTGCGGAGGTGCACTTCGGAGCCGCTTGCGCCAGCAGTTGAGTGCCACGGCGTGCAGGAAAGTTGCCAGTTTGGCGCGCCCCGCAAACCGTGGCCGACTCTGAAACGCCGCGATCAGCGCCTCTTGAGTCAGGTCTTCCGCATCCGCATAGCAGCCCCCGCAGAGCCGCAAGCTCAGGCGAAAGATTCGGTCTCCATGGCTATCGAGCCAGCGCTCCCAGTTTTTATCCACGCTGGTTAGTTCCCTTTTTCCATCATTTTGTTGGATAATAGACGCATGAAATTTACGGTTTTTACCAAGCCCTACAAAGATGAGATTCCGGCACTTGGCAAGCGCGTCGCGGCGCTAGGCGTGGAGGGCATTGAGCTGCCCGTGCGTCCTGGCTATCCGGTGACGATGGACAATGCGGCCACAGAGCTTCCCAAAGCGGCAAAAACTCTGCGTGAGGAATCGGGCATTAGTATTGAGAGCATTGCGCCGAGCTTTACGAGCGACGGTGCAGAGCTGACTCCCCGGCTCTTTGAGGCGTGTGGCAAGGCGGGGATTCCGATCATACGGGTCTGCCCGACGCCGCGTGAGGGTGAGAGCTACCCCGATGCCGAGAAGCGCTGGCAGAAGCTCTTTCTCGGGATGGTGCCTGCGCTGGAGAGCCATAATGTGGCGATTGGCATTCAGAACCACTCGGGGCGCAATGTTCCGGTCCATGCCTTTGGCCTGCGCTCGCTGCTAGCACCGCTGCCCGCCAAGAGTATTGGTGCGGTCTGGGACGCGGCGCACAATGCGCTAGAGGGCGAGAGCGCGGGCTTTGCGCTGGAGCTGATCTACGGGCCGTACTTTAAGATGCTGAACCTCAAGAACGGCTACAAGAAACGCGGCGATGATGGCAAGTGGAAAACTTTCTGGTGCAAGGGCGACGAGGGCCTCTCGGACTGGAAGGCAGTGGCGGAGAACCTCAAGAAGCGGGGCTTTAACGGGACGGTCTGTCTGACGGCGGAGTACAGCGAAGCCAGCGGCGCGGAGAAGTATCTGGCGGCGGACATCGCCTATGCAAAACGCCTCTTTGCGAAGACAGGGAACTAAGACGCGGCTCTTGCGTTCTTTATAGCCGTGGCCACACTCACTTTGCGCCGAAAGGCGATGTTCTCTGCAGCGCACGCGTACTGGTTTAAAGATCGCACCGACGACGAAAATCGGGCGATCTTTGGCAAGTGGGCCTCGCGCTGGGGCCATGGCCATAACTATGAGATCGAGCTGAGTGTTGCCGGTCAGCTGGACGAAGCCACGGGGATGGTGGTCAATATCACCGATGTGGACAAAGCACTCAAGCGGGCCATCCAGCCCTTGCGGGACAAGCACCTCACCTACGAGGTGCCACACTTTGCCACAAATCCCCCGACCACAGAGAATATCGCGGCCTATATCGCTCAGAGATTTAACGCCGAGTTTACCGATCCTGCGGCGCGGCTCACCAAAATAATCGTGGCGGAGACGCCCACCCTTTCCGCTTCCGTAGAATTTAGAGAGTTTCAGGAGAGTAACACAAAACAAATGGTCTCCCTTACCCGCAGCTTAGATTTCGCCGCCGCCCACCGACTCCATGCGCAGGGCCTGAGCGATAATGAGAATCTTGCGATCTTCGGCAAGTGCAACAACCCACACGGCCACGGCCACAACTACGGTGTCGAAGTGACCGTGAGCGGCGAGATTGATCCTAAAACCGGGATGATCGTGGACTTAGTGGCGCTGGATAAAGTGCTGGACACGGAGATCATGGAGCGCTACGACCACAAGCACCTCAACGACGACACCGAAGATTTCTCACACACAAACCCAACTAGTGAGAACCTGACACTAGCGATCTGGAACCATCTTGTTGAAAAAATCCCGGCACCCGCGCGCCTGAAACGTGTTGTCGTAAGAGAAACCGATCGTAACTACTTCGAGTACGAAGGCAACTAAACAAAAAGATGAGATTTAGCCTGCACGGTTTGTCGGAAACAACCAGCAGGCTCTTAGAGAGGAAACCATATCATGTCAAAACCGACCCCAAACTTGACCCCCATGCCCCGCATGTTCTTCCACGAGAGCGACCAGCCCGCTCAGCCTCTAAACGAAGTGGAGCGCCGCTACGATGCGGACTTTGTCGCCACCGAGGCGTACCGAGACTCGCTACCCGACATGTCGCTGACGCGCAATGCCATTCAAGGAGCCAATGTCCCAATCCAGCAAGTGGGCATCTCCGGCTTTCGGCTTCCCCTGCGCTTTGTGAGCGAAGATGGCAGCACGCAGCTTTTAGAGTCTCGCGTCACCGGCTCGGTCTCTCTTGAGGCCAATATCAAGGGCATCAACATGAGCCGGATCATGCGGACGTTTTATGAGCACCAAGACGCAGCCTTCACGCCAGAGATGCTAGCAACGATCTTGCGGGACTACCAGGCCACGGTGGGCGGGCTCAATGCACGTCTCAAGGTCAGCTTCTCCTACCCGATGATTCAGCAGAGCCTCCGCAGTGGGCTCTCAGGCTACCAGTACTATGAGGTGAGCTACCAGGCCAGCCTAGATGCAAAGGGGACGTTGCGACGCTTTGTGATCTTTGACTTTGTCTACTCCTCGGCCTGCCCTTGCTCGGCGGAGCTCTCCGAGCATGCCCGTGCCACGCGTAATGTCTATGCAATTCCTCACAGCCAGCGCAGTAAAGCACGGATCAAGCTGGAGCTTACCGATGGTGCCACGCTCAGCATCGAAGAGATCCAGCGCCACTGCCTCCATGCCCTTAAGACAGAGACACAAGTGATGGTCAAGCGCGAAGATGAACAAGCTTTTGCGGAGCTCAATGGCGCCTACATCAAGTTTGTCGAGGATGCGGCCCGCCTGCTCTCCGAGCAGTTTGATGCCGATGCGCGAGTCAAAGACTTCGAGATTGCCTGTTCTCACCTGGAGAGCCTCCATAGCCATGACGCCATTAGCGTCATCTGCAAAGGTGTGCCAGGTGGTTTCGTGGCAGACTTCACAGATTTCGAGAGCCTGATTTGTTAATATCATGGGAACGTTCCGCGGAACTTAACAGTATTTCACGGTAAGATGTACCGAGCTTGCGCCTTCCCGCGCATTGAAAGGATTCTGTGAGTATGTCCGTGTCCCCCGTGGACTCGCCCAGTACGAAAAAACCACCTCGTCTCGTGGAGCTCCAGCACCTGCTGGAGCTCCGCTGTGGCACCGCTTCTGAAGCCACTCAGGCGCTCTTAGAGGTGTGGCAGACACAGGCACTCTATGCCGCAACCGCGCTAAATCGTATGGCATCCCCGGAGAGTTTGCGCCTTAGTGCGGCTCTTGGTTCACCATCCACGGCAAATACCCATGAAGGTGAGTGCCTCCACAAAGATGCACTTGCACTACAGATGACCTTTGAGCGCCTCGCATCCAGCTACGAGTCTGGACTGAGAGAGCTAGCGACGCAGGGCCTTCAAGCGCTTAAGAATGCCGCGCACTACTCCGGAAGAGAGCAGCAGGAAGAGCTACGTGATGCGTTCAAGCTCCTGAAAGGTGTACTGGACAATCCTCTTGGCAACCGCAACTTTGCCATCTGGTTTGAGTTTGGCTGGACACAGTGGATGCTCCGTGAGCCGCTTGAAACGGTCAGCGAGAGCTTCTACCACGCCGCGCGTCTCTCGGGAAATAGCGGCGACCTCTACCACCTTCATGCCCTGCGCCATCTTGCCTATCTCCAGGCCTCGGCGGGCAAGTGGAGCGAGGCGTGGGAGACCGCTCAGCGTGCCCTGGAGAGAGCAGGCGACGGGTCGCCGTCGGTGTGGATCGAAGCGGCACGCTATGCCCTCGGGGTGGGTGCCCTCTCCCAAGCCCAAGCCTTGCTGGATCGGGCGCTGGATCACAGCCCTGAAAGCGCTTTTGCTCTCTTCTCCGATCCCGACTTGACCCCTCTCTACGGTGCCTGTAGCCAGACGATGGAGCGCTTCGCAACGGCAGCCCATGAGGCCGCTGCCCACGAGCTAGAGCGCCTTCACACGGCTCGGCAGACAGACCAGTATCTGATGGACAAGCTTGGGTTAAAACTTGAGATGCCCCCCATACTTGCTCTCCCCGAGAGCATTCAGTCTAGTAGCCTCTTTGAAGCGCATGCCCTTGCGGCGGCAGCCCATGCAGAGGCATCCCAGATCTTCGATAGTGCCATTGATTTGGTCGAAAAAGAAGAGACGAAAGCCACGGAGAATGCTCGGCGACTCAAAGTCCAGATAGATCAAGCTCTCTCGGAAAAAGCGTACTATGAGGGGAGCCTTCGCAATATCGAAGAGCATGCCCGAGAGTCAGGCTTTTCTTTACACAACTACTCGTTTAACAACCCGTTCTTCCGCAAGCGCAATGGCAAAGCGGAGGATGCTCGCTTTGCCTACGAGTCTTTCCGGCAACAGCTCGCCCAGTGCGAAACCTATCTGAAAGACCATCTTCCCGCCATGGAGGCCGCCTTCGACAAGCATGAGGGCAGGCGGCAAAAAGTCTCTGAGGTGCTTCAGTGGCTTATCGCGAAGCGCGCGAGCTAGTGAGCGTGTAGCCCGTATAGAACTCTCGTACCGCCAGAGTCTCGCCCGTACGCGCAAGAGTAAGGCTCAGACGTGCCATGAGCAGTGTCTGGCCCTTCCCTTCTTTTTGGGCCTGTGGGCTCCCTGTCTCCAAGGTATAGGGAGTCACGGCAGCCAGCACTGTCTTCGGAACCTCACTCTCACGACACTGCGGTGGGAACGCTCCGGTAACCGCAAGTAACTTACGGCGCTTGAGCGTCTTATTAAGCTCATCGCTGAGCTTGCCGACGATACGCCGAATGTCTTCTGGTCGTACTCCCTCCCCGACAAGCTTGGCAAATGCCGCTTCATCGGCGGCCAGCACCACTTGTTCCCGACCTTGTACACCCAGAATCGGTGGCTCACCTGTACTGCTCAGAGAGCGCGAGGGAATCCCCAAAAGAGTCTCCCCAATCTGCGCTGTCACCATGGGGATCATAGCCTCAAGCTGGCCTCCTCTTTCCGCTTTGCCACCACGACACCCCAGCATCACGGTCAGGCAGATCAGACCTACCACACTAGCACTTTTACTCATAAAGCAGGATTCAACATCTTACCCCACTACCCCTTCTATAGGAAAAACTTATAAGTAATTATTGCAGTTTATCCCTCTTAGAATTACGAGGTTTTGTTTATAAAAGAACTTTCTTCGTTTACAATCGAGCCCTAGGCAGTATAATTGCATAGTGAAAAATATTGTGAAAATCCTTAAACCTAGCATCACCCTGATTACAGGATTGGCTCTCGCCACCGCGAGTCTGGCCCAGAGCGATACGGGAACCGCACCGGTCGTCCTGAGCGAGAGCCCTCTCCTGTCCGCCTTTGCGCCTCAGCGTGTACAACCAGGCCGGGATCGCTTTAACAACACTCCTTCTCTCACCAATGAAGGCCTGGTTGAGACCCTCAAAACCAACAAGACTTTCCGTACCAATCTTGCCAAGCACTTTGGGGTTCCTGAGGAGCGTGTGATTGAGTTTGTTCAGGACGCACTCGTTCCACGGACACTCGCACAAGACACCCGTGTGATGAACTATGGGGTCACCAAGTCTGGCTCGATTTATAGCAAGAACACAACCCTGAAAAAAGGAACGCGTGTTTGGGCGACGCGTGATGGCAAGCCTATCCTGAAGTGGGACTGCTCCAATCCCCTCCTGCCTAAGATTCCTGTCTTGCGTGAGCGCCCCAAGCCGACACGGGTGAGCCGAGCCGTTGAGGCTGGCATTCTCGCGCCTCAAGGTGGCTTGCTGGAGCCCGCAGGCCTGGAGGCCCCCGTGGGCATCACACTGGCCATGGACACTCCCGGTGATCCCATAACACCGCCTATCGGTCCGCCCGTTACCTACAAGGATCCACCATCAATCCCCCGACTCCCAACCAGTATCGCACGCACGGGAATTCCCTTGCTCCCTCTCGCGGGGGTTGTGGGCTTGGTGGTGCGTTCGGCATCAAGCCCCAACACCATTCCTGAACCAGGCACTCTGGCCCTGCTAGCCTTGGGAGGCGCCGGTCTACTAGCCCTGCGTCGCCGCAAGCACTAACAGAACATCAAAGTGCTCCTTCAGCCCCGCACCATAGGCTCTCAGTGAGTTTCCCTCAGGCCCTTCGGTGAGGCGGCGGTGGATTTTTTCAAAAGGACGCACTTCAATCCCACCCTGCTCCGTCACAAGAACCAGCCTGGCTTCGGCCCAGTCTTCGGTGAGCTGCCACTGCGCCCCGAGTGTTCGTACAAAAACTTCCCCGAGATAGCAGCCGGTATAGAAGATCACAAGGTCGCGTTGCGGGGTACTCGTCTCTTCAAGCTGCGGGTCAGAGACTGCCAGGAGCTCATCTAGCACGGTGAGCGACTCTGGGGAGTAGTCTAGGGCGTGTCCTCCTGCCGCCGCTTGCCGAACCAGAGTCTCGGCGTAGAGCCCCACACTCTCTAAGGTCAGGGTCATTCGCCCAGGTAGGCTTTCTTGACTTCAGGGTTGGTGCGCAGCTCGGCGGCGGCCCCTTCAAGCATAATGCGGCCTGTCTCCAGAACGTAGCCCCGGTTCGCGACGGCCAGCGCCTTATTGGCGTTTTGCTCCACTAACAGCACCGCTACTTTATGCTCTTGATTGATCGTCGTGATGATTCGGAAAATATCTTGGACGATCACGGGAGCCAGGCCAAGTGAGGGCTCATCCATCATCAGAAGCTTGGGCTTGCTCATCAGCGCTCGGCCAATCGCAAGCATCTGCTGCTCGCCACCTGAGAGCGTCCCCGCGTTTTGCATCAGGCGCTCACGGAGCCGTGGGAAGAGGTTCAGGGAGTACTCATAGTCCGACGCAATCCCCGCTTTATCTTTGCGCAGATACGCCCCCAGCTCCAAGTTTTCCTTGACACTCATGTTGGCAAAGATGCGCCGCCCCTCGGGGCAGTGCACCAGGCCACGGGAGACAATGGTCGCAATGGGAGTCTTGGTGATGTTCTCACCCAGAAAGGTCACACTTCCCCCTTTGGGACGCACCATCCCGGAGGCCGTGCGCAAAAGCGTGCTCTTGCCCGCACCGTTAGCCCCGATCAGGGTGACAATCTCGCCCTCTTCGACCGTGACGGTCACGCCACGCAGAGCATGGATTGCGCCGTAGTAGACATCCAGGTTTTCAAGCTTAAGCATCGTCATCCTCCCCCAGATAGGCCTGGATTACCTTGGGATTGCTCTGGATTTCCTCGGGCGTCCCGTGGGCAATCGGCTCGCCGTAGACCAGCACCGTGATCGCCTCGCAGACTCCCATCACCACGTTCATGTCGTGCTCAATCAACAAAATCGTGACCTTGAACTCATCACGGAGCCGCCGGATGAGATGCATCAGGTCCTCAGACTCCTGCGGGTTCATCCCGGCAGCGGGCTCATCCAGCAGTAAAAGACGTGGCTTGGTGGCGAGTGCACGGGCGATCTCTAGGCGGCGTTGGGCACCGTAGGGCAGGTTGCGTGCTTGCTCATGGCGCAGCTCATCGAGTCCCAGGAGGCTCAGAAGATGCCGAGAATCGTCGGTGACCGACTTCTCTACGCGATCAAACGCAGGTGTCTGGAAGATCGTGGCCGCTAGGCTCGTGTTCTCCCGTACCGATGCTCCCGTGCGGACGTTGTCCAGCACCGTGAGATCCCCAAAGAGGCGAATGTTTTGGAATGTCCGACAGATCCCCCGCTGAGCGATCTCATGTGGTTTCTTCCCCGCCACGGAGATTCCCTCCAAGAGAATATCGCCTTCCGTGGGCGCGTAGACCCCGGTCAGCAGGTTAAAGACCGTGGTCTTACCCGCCCCATTAGGCCCGATGAGCCCGGCCAGATCGCCTTCGTTGATGGTGAGATTGACTCCATTGACGGCGGTCAGTCCCCCAAAGCGCTTGATAACATTTTTGCATTCCAGAAGAGGCATACGAGGCCAGAGTATACCACAAACGCCCTTTTCCCCACTATTCTTGGGGAATGTCACTGTCAAAAAGTCCCTCGGTGTCGAGGATCTTGATAGCGAGCTCAGGGGAGAACTCCTGCTGAACCCACTCGATGGCGGCAAGCACGTCAGCATCGTTGCGCCCACGCCAGAAAACCATCTTGCGAAACTGCACCCTAAGCTCGCCGATGTGCTGCTCCTGGCGCTCGCGGAGCATGTCCAGCTCGTCTTCCAGGCGCGCGACCACCACATCTTGGGCGTAGAGAGAGTCAAGACCCGCTTGTAGCTCGGAGATCAGTCGCCGTGCCGCGTCTTTTTTCTCCTCGGACTCGCCGGATTCTCCCTCATGACGCGTCAGCCAGCCGTTCAGATAGCCGATCAGCGCCTCGCCATCCCGGCGTGGGTTGCCACCACCCACCTGCGCCATAAACGCCTCAAAGGCTTCCTGGTCATCAAAGACTTCATCCGGGACTTCCATTGTGTGCTCCAGCTCTACCGACACTTCAGAGCGACCAACGGTTGCAAGGGTTCTGATGATTTTAATGACTTTTACAAGGGTGGCTTTGCAGGCTGCTGCGGCGCAAGCAGTGCTTTCTCGACAGCCTGACGGACGGTTTCTATTCCCTGCAGCTCCAGCACCGTTCCCTGGGTCTCACGCCCGATATTTTTCTGTGGCAGGATCGCGCCGCCAAAGCCCAGTCCTGCGGCCTCGCGCAGGCGCTTCTCGATCTGTGTACAGCTTCGCACCTCGCCCGCCAGCCCGATCTCGCCCAAAAAGACCTGGTTGCCGCCCACAGGACGATCCAAGAAGCTCCCTGCCACGGCGAGCGCAATCGCAAGGTCCGCCGACGGTTCTTCAACACGCACACCACCCGCCACCGAGACAAAGACATCCATGTTGGCAAGGCTCAGCCCGAGGCGCTTCTCCAGCACAGCCAGCACCAGCGAGACCCGATCCCGGTGCACCCCATTGGTCACGCGGCGTGGACTCGTGAGATAGCTCTGGGCCACCAGCGCCTGCACTTCGACCAATAAGGCCCGCGAGCCTTCCATTGTCGCGGTGACGGTCGAGCCGGGACTTCCCACAGGACGCTCCGCTAAGAACGCTGCGGAGGGATTGTCCACGCCCACCAGCCCCTCAGAGCGCATCTCAAAGATTCCCAGCTCATCGGTGGAGCCAAAGCGGTTCTTCACGGCCCGTAGAATCCGGTAGGTGAGATGCGCATCGCCCTCGAAGTAGAGTACGGTGTCCACCATATGCTCCAGTACACGCGGCCCGGCAATCGCGCCCTCTTTGGTGACATGGCCTACCAGAAAAATAGGAATCCGCTTGCCCTTGGCCAGCGCCGCCAGCGCACTCGTCGCTGCCCGTACCTGGGAGACCGTACCTGGCGCACTGTCCACATCCGGCGAGATCATGGTCTGGATCGAGTCAATGACTAAGTATTTCGGCCTTAATTGCTCCACAAACCCGGCGATCACCCCAATATCTGTCTCAGATGCTAGCAATAGGTCTTTGTGAAGTGCATCAAGACGAACCGCGCGCAATTTAATCTGCTCGACAGACTCCTCCCCCGAGATATAGAGCGTCGTGCCATACTGCGCCGCCAGATTCCCACACAGCATAGACATTAATGTCGAGTTGTGGACGATAAGATCGGCGGCAACAAAATTTGCCTTACCTGGCACCGAGAGATCGTAGACATGAGCGTCCTCCGCAGGGGTCACAGAGACTATCTCATCCCAGAAAACATCGCCGCTTGCCAGGCGCTGAAAATAAGGGGTAGGAAACGCCTCAGCCAGTGCCTCCATCACACGGCGGCTAATCGGTCGCCCCGCACGACGTGGGTACAGAGTGAGCCCCGTACGCTCCAAGACAGTTCGGCGCAACGCCCTCCCCGTCAAGGCACGAAGCTGGAGCCAGAAGTCACTCGGAAGTGGGATGGTATCGTAGTGTGTGGAGCCAAGCTCGGGCTCAGGGAGCGCCGCAATCGTCGCAATGGCGGCATGTCGCCCCCAGATTCCAATCTCACTTAGAAAAGTGCGTACGGTCGGAACCCCCAGAAGCTGAAGCTCATAGGCAGTGTAGGCACTGCCGTTCACGGTGCTCGGTTTTGTTCTAAGTTTCGCCACAAGGCCAAAACGCAGGAGCAAGTGCTGGATGTCCTCGGCAAGCTGACGGCTAATCGTCGAGTACGAAACTCCAACAACCTTTCCTGCATAGACCGAGCCGTCACAAGAGAACAGCACCTTGAGAAACAGACGAAGCTGCTCTTTCGGCAGGCGAAACACAAGCCCAGGAACGGACTTGGTCGCGGCGGTCTGAAAACGCATTCCCAGCGCGTCGAGTGTATGCATCACCGGCGACTTTCGCGCACCAAGCGAGAGTGCTTCAGGCGCAAGCTGGTCTTGTGTGCCACCAATCGCCTCCATCAGTATCCCAGCCTGTTGAGGGGTTGGGATACCACGACCATGCCGCCATGTCATCATTTGTCGGTAGGAAAATCCACTCCGCCGTGCCCACTCAGCCCACGATAGCGCGTGCTGCTCGCGAATCTGGCACAGAGCCTCTTGGACTGTCCGTCGTGCCTGGAGACGATCCGCGTAGGGCACCACAAACCGAAAATGCTTTGCCTGTGTCTTGGCCTTGTCATAGACACAGAGCGTAACACCAAGTGCCTGAGCGAGCCCTTTTAGGTCTTCGGCTACCTCAGGAAGGAGACTGGTAACCGTGATCTGCTTACCTGCACTTCCATCCGAGAGAATGTAGGCAATCAGGCGCACTAGTGCATCGGGTTGCGACTCACTCCCAAAGAAAGGCAAGCGGCGCGGGGTTGCAATTTGCGTGCGCGGACAGAGCGCCCCGACGGGTCGCCAGCCATCAATGGTTAAGACGGGATGTGTCTCAGTGCAGCGTAGCGTTCTCCCCAAACGCGTGGTGACAAGTACCGTAGGCTGTATTCCCTGCGGCAAGAATGCCGATACGGCTGCCCCAGAGAGCGTATTGCCAGACTCCTCCAGCGCCACCACGGGGTAGCAGCTTTCTGCCCAGTCCGTGATGAGCCGCAGTGCCCCTGTCGCGGGATCAAGAATACGTGTCTCACCGACCACGCACTTTCCAATCCCTGGTTCGCCCCCAATAAGGGTCAGCGAACCGGGGACGATTCCGCCACCTAGTACCCGGTCAAACTCGGGGATGTAGGTAGACTGCCGCTCCCGCTCACTGATCTCGATCTCGGTGATGGGCCGGGGCCGTGAGTTCGCCGCGCCCATGTGCGAGAAGTTGCTGCCCCCCGCACGAATCTGCGCCGTGAGGGTCTTGGTCTCGCGGATCACCTCTTCGACGAGGCTGTTCCACTCCCCACAGCTCGGGCAGCGCCCCGCCCACTTCGGCTCCACATGAGCACACTGCTGACAGACAAACCTTGTGGTTGCTTTTGCCAAGTTCTAGTCCGCCAAGAAATCCGACCAGCTTGTAGCCGTCAGAAGGCGCTGTGCAAGCATCTCAAGCCGCTCTCGTGAGGTCGCTTGTAGCACACCAACCACCTCGTCGGCGGGTGTACCAAACCGTTGCCGCCCCAGTAGCAAGATAAGATTCCGTGCCTCGGTAGCCGCGCCAAGCTCTCTTCCTTGCTCAAGACCTTGCTCAAGACCTTGCTCAAGACCTTGCTCAAGACCTTGCTCAAGACCTTGAGCCATGCCCTTATCAAGACCTTCTTGGATCAATGCTTGGTAGGTAGACGATAGTTCTAGTACATTTCTGCTCATCAGTTTCTCCACAAACTCTCGGGGATATTTTAGCCCCATTAAGACAAAAGTCGCCGTTCGGAGCTGCTCGGCCTCGCTCGGTTTCACACGGCGATCTAGACGCTCATTCACCGCCTGTACCACCTCACGCACTTCCGCACGGGAGACCTTGGCAACCGGCGCAAGAGGCAAGAGTGCATTGCCTCCCTCCAGAAAGACCGCAGGGGGGAGCTCCCAGATACGAACCACCTCATAAGAAAAATGGTGGATGGCCTGCCCCGGTTGCCGCCAGATATCAAGCTGCCCACGCAGAGTTTTATGACCACTAAAAGGTCGCAACAGGATTAGAATGGTCTCCACCGGAATTTGCAGGCGACGGGTATAGAGAACGTTGTACTCCCATGCCCGCGCTTCAAGCTCAGGATCAGGCCCCGCCTGAAACTCCACGTGGAGACCATAAGGCGGAACGGTATTGACCCGCAGGATTTTGTCCCCCGCCGCCGTGACCGTGGAGAGATCGGTCTCCACTAGCTCCGTCGGGCCGACCGGCAGCTTCAGAAAACGCAACCAGTCTTCGGGGGCAAGCTCAATTAAGAACTTAGTCGAGGCATCGAAGGGCTTAGGCACGCTTTAATTATACGGGACGATTCATCGCCGAAACATAGACGAAACGATAGCCACGTTTTCTCAGTCCCGCGATCAGCTCAGGGAGGGCTTCAGGGGAGTGCCAGCCGCGTCCGTTCATGTGCTGAATGATTATTGAGCCGGGCTTTGTTTGGCGAAAGACCTCGCGGACGATCTCTGTGGCGGAGACGCCAGGGTCAGGATCTCCCGTCTCGACATCCCAGAGGACGCTGGTCAGGCCGTAGCTCTCAGCAACTTTGACGGTGAGCGGGTTGTGCTCGCCATACGGAGGCCGGAAAGCTTTTGGCTTGCGCCCAGTGAGCTTTTGGTGCACCGCGAGCGTCTTCTCCAAGTCCGCCCGCATCTGCTTCTCGGTGAGCTTGGGAAAGTGCGGGTGGAGATAGCTGTGCGTCCCGATCTCAAAGAGCGGATCATGGGCCAGATTCTTCGTGATATCAGCGTGCCACTCCATCCAGCGCCCCCCGAGAAACAGCGTCGCTGGGATGCGCTCTTTGCGTAGCGTTGCGATAATCTGTGGCGCGTAGCCTGCAGGCTTGAGGGTCTGGCAGGCATCAAAAGTCAGTGCGACCACGCGCTCCGAAGTGGGCAGGCGGCGGATGAGCATCGTAAAAAGAAGTATATCAGCGTAAAATCTGAGCAACATAAGCGTTGAGTAGTGCGAAGGAGCGAAATGCTACAAACCCAACAGATCTCCAAACTCTGGACACAAAAAAAGCGAGCCGTTCCCATCACCGCCAATGCTCTGCAAGCACGGTATCGGGAGACGCTTTGGCGCTATGCGGCGGCGCGGCTGGGCAACACGCCGGAGGCCGAAGATGTGGTGGCGGAGACCTTCGCCACCGCATTCTCTCGGCTCGACCGGTGCCCCGAATCGGCAGAGAGTCCCGGTGCAGATCACGACCCGGCGCGGGCTTGGCTGATCGCGATTGCCCGCAGCAAAGTAATAGATGCCCTGCGGCGCAGCCAGCGCCATGCTACAGCGCCGCTCTACGACACGCTCCCGGACAACCAGGCCACGCCCGAAGCGGATGCGCTCACAAAAGAGGCAGCAAAAGAGCTGGACGGACTTTTGGACACCCTTCCCGCGCTCCAACGAGAGGCGCTCTTGCTGAAGTACGTAGACGAGCTCTCACTGATCGAGATCGGCAAGACACTCCATAAATCAGCGAACGCTGTTGGTCAGCTGCTCCACCGTGCCCGTCAGACAGTGCGGGAGCGCGGGAGCCGCTACTTTCTTATGGAGGAGGAAACTCTATGAAACTCACCTATGCCCTCAAAGCACGTCACACAGCAGCTCCTATTCCCGGCTCCCTCACCGAGCGTCTGGCAAAAATGGCGGAGCTAAGCGATACGAAACGTAGCAAAAAAACACTTCATCGCCGGCGGTTTATCGCACTTGCTGCCACCAGCCTCGTAGGGGTGACCCTTGCCGCCACGGGGCCGCATATTCCCTACGTCCTCCAGCTACGCGCCGCCGCAGAGGCAACGAGCAAGGTAAAAGCCGTGAAGATTATCACCGAAGTCTACTCACCAGAAATGGGTGCCTGGCGCACGCTTGGTGAGACCTACGAAGCCAATGGCCACGAGTTCCGCACGGGGGGATTCTATACCCACTTCACCACCCCAACTCAGGAATGGCGCGGCTACCCGGACTGGGACCTGGCCGTGGTTGAGCCGAACCGTCACTATGGCGGCGTGGGAACCAGTGGGATGGGAGGCTTGCTTCGCTCGCTTGTACAGACTCCCTGGACGGCGCTTCTGCCCTTCATCAGCCTCTTCGGTGACGAAGACGCCACGACGCGAACCGTCCGACTAGAGTACAAGACCCCTTTTTCCAATCCCGAGAGCCCTTCAAGGCGCTCCGTCTGGGTGATTGAAAAAACCACCAATCGGGTTCAGGCTCAGTACCAGGAGATGCGCTATCCTGGTCAAGACTGGCAAGCACGTTCCCGCCAGCGCTTTGTCTACGATAGTATCGAGCAGCCTGCTGACTTCCCTAAAAACGATGTACTGGTTGCTGGGAGAGTTATCGATCTGTCCAAGGCCCGTGCGGCCTGGCTTGCGGCGCACCAAAAGCCTCTTGTCGAGCAAGACGGGGTTCAGCTTCTGGATCTCCAGCGCAACCAGCAGGGCGATCTCTTTGTGATTCTTGATGCCGGAAAGGGAGCCATGCGCTGTGACATAACCGCAGCTCGTGACAGCCTCGGGACGGTCTATCCGAACCAATACATGCGTGAAATTAATGATTGGTTTCAACCTTCGACCGGAATGGCGGGGATCAACGGCCAGATCGAGTGGTGGTCGGGCTTTGAGCGCGACGGACACGGGCTCTTTGGGGGGTGGTTTATTCCCATTGAGCCGTCGAATGCGGCACGAACGGTGACCTTGACGGTGCAGGTGATGGGTATCAAAAATCTCACCACGACACTCACCTTGGAGCTGCCCGAAGTTGCCTGCGAAGACGTTCCCGAGCACATGCCCTTGCTCTCAACCTTTCCCCACAGCCCCACGGAGCTTGCGCGTACGAGAGCCACGATCCGGGCGACCTACCATGTCGCTCTGAAACACTGGCCCGAGGCTCTGACGCAGCTTGATACAGTGCGCGAGCTGGCTCCTGAAAAAACAGAGAGCGATGCCCGCTGGTGGTTCCAGCGCGCCGAAGTTCTTGCAGGGCTGGAGCACCACCAGGAAGCAGAAGTGGCTCGGGAGCGGGCAAAAGCGGCTCCCAACGGGCATGTCAATATCCTCCATCCTGGTGGAAAGGTCGAGCGTAAGTAGGGCTACAAAATCACCCCAGGCTACTCAGGCTCGGCGCTGCCTTCCAGCACGAGCCCCTTGGTCTGGGGGAACTTCTCGTACCAGAGGGCCAGAACATCCCGCAGGTGCTTGGCATACCGATAGTGCGCCCCTGTCCCCGTGCGCAGCTCCGCTTCGTAGAGAAACTTATCGGCGGTTGTGGTGTGCTCAAACGGAAACTGCGTCCCGAGGAGCGTCTCATAGAGATAGGTCGGATCGCTGGCTAAAAGTTTCCCGATGGCGGCATCGTTTGCGCTCTCCCCCACCGGCTGCCACTGGAGCGTGCGCATGCTCTCGTCTTGCGCGGCGTAGAACCCGACGGGCACGAGGGGGCAGTACTTGGTGCCGGTGCGGTGGCGGTTCAGATCGCGAATCTCGGCAAAGGCGACCCCGTCCCAGGCAAAGCGCACCGCTGTTCGACGGAGCCCCTCGCCGATATAGGCATAGCGGTTATCGTGCTGGGCGAGATCGGCGACAAAGTCAATCGGCCCCGAGGGCAGCAGCACGTCCAGTGTCGCGGCTCCCGTGCCCAGCGCTCCTAGCAAGCGCTGTGCATGGGCTCGCTCCGCAGCGTGCCCCGCTGCCATGCTCTCCAGCTTCTTGGCGTGCTTGATAAGCCGTGGTGCGGAAAGCCCCAGCTCGTCTCGTATCCGCTCGCCGCAGCGCACGGCCTCGGGCAGAGGGTGCGATAAGAGATGCTGGCAGACGCTCACCCAAGCCCGCGCCGACTGAACCAGCATGGCGTTGGTGCGCACGGCAACCGGCAGAAAGTAGCGTGCCCGGTCAAAGGCGAAGTTGCGCCGCATCCGCGCCGCCGCTTTCTCGTTGACTCCCGCCGGGATTCGAACGCGCTCGGGCTCGTCTAAGGCCACTTGCTCCCAGTACGCCAGCGCTTCACGGTACGCCGTAAACGCCGCGCCCATGCGCTCCTGCCACGCCGCGCCATCGGTGATCCCTAGCTCGTCTGCAGAGAGCAAGCCGTCTTCGTCGAGCTTGATGTAGCGCGTGCTGCTCTCCTGCCCCCCCGCCGTCGGGCTGATGCGGAAAAGCTCGTAGGCAAGCCACATCGAGATGCCATCTATGAAAAGTGCCACTGGCGTAAGATCGGCAATCGAGGCATGACCGTAATCAACCATCTTGAAGATGCCGTCCACAGACTTATCCAGATTATTCGGATCAATCCGAGAGAGAATCACCTCCAGCCCTTCGTTGGAGCGAGAGTACCGTGCGCCCGTGGCGGCGAGTAGCTCAGGAGTGAGCGCCGGACGACCGGCGGAGTTGGAGGCTTCAGTGGGTCGCAAGGCGACCTGGGTGACACGCATAACGGGGAATTATACCGCCCCATGGAATGGGGCGTCAGCAATGGCGCTTCGCGCCGCAAAGCCCGTGCCGGGCTACCGAATCTATCTCCCCAGCCCGGCACGGGCTTTGCGGCCGAAGGCTACTGCAGACGCCGGTTTTAACCGGCGGCAAATCGTTACGCCTTCATGCCCAGTTTCTCTAGGAGCTGTGGGGTGGCACGAAGGGCGATTCGGGCGAGTTTGCGGTACTGCATCACCCAGGCATTGAGGGCTTCGAGGGCTTCCTGCACGGCGGGGGTGGTGTCGTGAGGGACGAACGGAGCCGGGTGGGTATGGTAGGTTTTGGTGGCCTCACTCTTTGGGCGCGAGCTTGCGAAACTCCGACGAAAGCGCGTTGTGGACGGGCTGCCAGCGCGTTTTTAGAGTCTCCCAGTCCGTCTCTTGCGCGGCCCGGATCTCGTCCCATGCCGCCCCGTGAACGGGGCGTGTGTTAGCCTCGTGCCTCGGCTGGAAAGCCCGTGCCGGGCTACCGAGTTGCTTTCCCAGCCCAGAATGGGCTTTCTAGCACGAAGTGCTACTCGACGCCCCGTTCACGGGGCGGAGACGATGTGGGAAAAAGACTCCGTTAAGAACAACCAATAAAACGGTACAATTGGAAGTAATAATGGAGTTTGAGCTAGAGCCTCTGGCAGACTATGCCTGCCATACCGGAGAAGGGCCTCTCTACCATCCGAGAGAGAATGCCGTCTACTGGACCGACATCCCCAATGGTCGGCTGTTTCGCTACAGCTTAACCACCCATCACCATGAGGTATTTGAGATCGGACGGCCCGTGGGCGGCTTCACGCTCCAAGAAGACGGTCAGTTCTTGCTGTTCATGGACGGCGGAGCGATTGCCTACTGGAGCCCCGGAGAAAAGCTAGACTATCTGGTGGAAGAGATCTCGGAGGAAACCGAGACGCGCTTCAACGACGTGTGTGTCGACACAGAGGGACGTGTCTATTGTGGAACCATGCCCACAGAGAATCGCCTAGGGCGACTCTACCGGCTCAATGAAGAAGGCACCATCACCAAGCTCCTCGATGAGATCGGCTGCTCCAATGGGATGGGCTTTACCCGAGACCATAAGTTTCTGTTCTACACCGACAGTGCAGCCCGAACCATCTACCGCTTTGCCTACGACAAGACCACAGGCAATCTCACACGACAGCGTCCCTTTATCGTGGCCGAAGAAGGCGGCGGTGTCCCAGATGGCATGACGGTGGACGCGGCGGGCAATCTCTGGAGCGCCCGCTGGGATGGGAGCTGCCTGGTGGGCTACACGCCGCAGGGTAGAGAGTTTGCACGCATTCCCTTTCCGGTAAAGAAAGTCTCGTCGGTGATTTTTGGTGGCCCGAGCTACGACCAGATGTTTGTGACCACCGCAGGCGGACACCAGAAAGAGACCGACGGCGCACTCGCTGGGGCACTGTTTCGCCTGACCATTCCTGGCATCACAGGCGTCCCGGAGTTTGTCTCGCGTGTCGGCCTCTAGCCAACAGGCGCTAGACACGCGGCTAGAGCGTGCGCTTCGTGAGACCCGTGTTCCTGGCTTGATTCTGGCCGTCGCCCAACCGGGAAAACCACCTCTCGCCCGTGGCTACGGCCTGCAAGACGGCAAGCCCATTGCGCCGACTCTACCCGCGATGCTCTGTAGCCTCTGCAAGCCGCTCACGGCACAGGCGTTTCTGGTGCTCGTCCAAGAAGGCAAGCTCCGCCTGAGTGACCCTGCGGCCCAGTGGCTGCCTTGCGACCCACGCATCACCTTGCTCCACCTGCTCACGCATCGGAGCGGCTTGCCTGCCAAGTTCCCGGAGGGCCTTCGCGCCCCAACCGAGGCCGAGCGGGTCAAGCAGGCCCTCACCGAGCCGCTTCTTTTTGCTCCTGGCGCGAGTTTCCTCTACTCCAATGTCGGCTACCAGTCTCTCGGACGAATCTTGGAGAGTGTCACCGGCCAGCGCCCGGATAAGTTCATCCAAACGCGCCTGCTCGACCCGCTGGGCATTAAGAGCTACTTTGTCGCAACCTATCTCTCTCCCGCAGAGCAAAAGCGCTACGACAGTGGCATGTCCCCGCTTCTCACCCCGCAGCACTTCGACAAAGAGACGGGAGCCCATACGCCCGTTCGAGATCGTTTTACCAGCCTTGCTCATGAGGCGGTAGGAAGCGCGGACACCTGCGGCGCGGGCTGCATGAGCGCCCCCGACTTTCTCAAGCTCCTGCTCTCGGTCACGCCCGCCCAGCGCCAGCTTATCCGCCGAAACGCACAAGAGAGCTACGGCCTCGGCTGGATGCTCAGAGACGGCGGCCTCGCCCACACCGGCACCGGCTCCGGCGAGACACACTACGCCCTCACCCGCGAGTCGGGCATGAGCTATGTCTGCTTCATCCCCTCCAGCAACGACGATGCCTGCGAGAAACTCCTCAGCGCCGTCCAGAGCGCGGTAAAATACGGGGTATGAACACCGTTATCCCTCTTTATCCTGACGGCCAGGTGCCGTTCGCACAAGGCACCGGCCCGGAAGACACCCCGACTCTCACGCTCTATCCCCCCGACAAGCCCAATGGCGCTGCCGTGGTCGTCTGTCCGGGCGGCGGCTACGGGGGGCTCGCCGCGCACGAGGGCGAGCCGATTGCCAAGTGGCTCAACACTCTCGGGGTCTTTGCCGTGGTGCTGAAGTACCGACTGGGCCCGAAGTACCACCATCCCGCCGAGCTGACCGATGCCCTCACTGCAATCAAAATGGTGCGCAGCAAGGGCCGAGAGTGGGGCGTGGACCCGAAGCGTGTTGGAATTCTCGGGTTTTCCGCAGGCGGACACCTCACCAGCACCGCCGCGACCCACTTCAGCGGCCCAGAAGACCGCCCCGATCTTGCCGTGCTGGTCTATCCGGTGATCACGATGGAAGGCAAGGCGGCGCATGCGGGCTCCCGGCGCAACCTACTGGGCGACAGTCCCCCGGCGGAGCTTGTCAAAGAGCTTTCCAACCACTTAAAAGTCACGAAGAACACGCCGCCCTGCTTTATCATGCACACTGCCGATGATGCCGTGGTGCCCGTGGAGAACGCCCTGCTCTTTGCCTCCGCGCTGGCCGCCAACGGCGTCCCGTTCGCGCTCCAGGTCTACGAGCACGCCCCGCACGGCGTTGGCCTGGGCTCGGCGAAGTTCCCCGAGACCCTCGCCTGGCCCGAGCAGTGCGCCCGCTGGTTCAAGCAGCGCGGCTTTATCTAGCGCCAGATGGCGGCAAGGGCTTCGAGCTCGGCGTACTCAGGCTCTCGCAGATCGGCAAGGGGCGGGCGAACCGGGCCACCGACAAGGCCAATCTTCTCCATGAGGCGCTTCATCACCGAGACCTCGTAGCCCTTACGGCGAGCACGGAAGGCATAGAGCGGCAGGACGTAGTGCGCCATGAGCTGCGCAAGCGTCGCGCTGTCGCCTGCGGCTGCCGTCTCGTGGAGCTGGCGGGAAATTTTGGGCGAGAGATTAGCAATGCTGGATGTGTAGGTGCGAATCCCGATGCTGTAGTAGCCCGGCACCGCATCGTCGCCTGCCCCGCCGATCCAGAGCAAACGCTCCCCCACTTTGTGCATGATCTGCTGCAAGCGCCGCGTGTCGCCTTGGCCGTCTTTGAGCGCGATGAGATTGGGAATCGCGTCGGCGAGGCGCTGGACAAAACCTGGCGTGGGATTGAAGCTATCGCGTGAGTAGATCAGCACCCCCAGCGGCGTGGCATCGGCGAGGGTTTTGTAGTAGGCAAGAAGGGCATCCTCATCCGCCGTGGGATAGTACGACGGAAAAAGAAGGAGCCCATCCACGCCAAGCTCCCGTGCCTGCGCAGCAAGCTGCACCCCAAGCGCCGTATTGATCCCCGTCGCCGCGAGGACGGGAACGCGCCCCCCCAGCTCCGCAACCGTCACCTCGATCACCTGGCGTAGTTCATCCGGCGAGAGCGTGTGAAACTCCCCCGTTCCGGCGGCGGCAACAACCGCGCAGATGGGGGCATCTTTCAGGGCTTGCAGGTTATGTCGCAGGCCCTCTACGTTCAGAGACAGATCGTCGTGAAAGGGTGTTACAGGAAAGGCAATCACCCCGGAGAGCTGGGCGCGAAGCGCATCAGGTGTGGTCATGTTGCAATTGTACTCCAAAAATAACTACCAGCGACGGCGCTCCCAGTTTGGGTCGACGTGCTGGCGCATCTCAGCGACATCGTCGCGGGCGCGGATCGGGCTCTTTGCGTAGCGCTCTTTGAGCTTCTCTAAGTTGTCGTAGTTGAGTGTGACACCAAGGCCAGGAGCATCGGAGACGCGGACATTGCCACCGACAATCGGAATTCGGCCCTCCGCGACGATCTCGTCGGCGGCGTTTTGCCAGGGGTAGTGGGTGTCGCACGCATAGCTCAGCTGGCGCGTGGCGGCGGCGACATGGGCCATGGCCATCAGCGAAACGCCTAAGTGGCTGTTGGAGTGCATCGAGAGTCCGATGTCTAGCGTCTCACAGACCCGGCCCAGCTCTAAAACCGCACGCAGGCCGCCCCAGTAGTGGTGATCCCCCAAGACCACCTGGCAGGCATCGGTTTTATACGACTCTGCGAGGGTCTCAAACGACGTGACGGCCATGTTGCTGGCCAGTGGTGTCTCGATTCCCTCGGCGAGTAAGCCCGCCCGAACCGCGGCCATGTCGGCCATGCCCTGAGCAGGGTCTTCCAAGTAGCCCCCACCGCTCAGCTCTTCCCGAAGTTCTTTCCCAGCACGAATAGAAGTGGCGACGCTCCAGACACAGTTCGGGTCAATGCGCAGCGGCACGTTTTTGCCAAACGTCTGCCGGAGCAGCTTGATCGTCTCGATCTCTTCGTCGGGCTCTAAAACCCCCGCCTTGAGCTTCACGGAGCCAAAGCCATAGTCGGCGATCAGCTGCTGAACTTGTGTGACCAAGCCCCCAGGGGTGAGCGCCTCGCCATACTTGGACTCGCCCCAGGCATGCTTGTAGAAAGCGTAGGCAGAGAACGGGACTTCGTCGCGGGCTTTCCCCCCGGGGAGCGCATGCACCGGCAGGCCAACTGTCTTTCCGATCAGGTCCAGGCTTGCCACTTCCAGCGCCGCCAGTGCCATGCGATACTCACCCTGGCCCCGCAGATCCATCAGCGA
>JAPLCP010000032.1 GCA_026392155.1 Armatimonadota bacterium
CCGCCGTCACTTCCGGGTCGGCAAGAATGGCATCCAGATCACTCTCCACTACCGAGCCTGCAAGCTCCTTGGAGCGCTGCTCGGCACGAGCTAAGTCCTGATCCCAGACGTACTTGACCTTGACGCTATCGCTGCGTCGGTTGATGTTATGAATAAAGCCGGGTGTATGGATATGCGCACACCCGACAAAAGCAAGAGTTGTCATTAGGGAATTATACCGCTTGCCGCCCCGTGAACGAGGCGTCTGGGTGGCGCTTCGCGCCGCAAAGCCCGTGCCGGGCTAACCCTCCACCTTGGCCTTCCTCCCAGGATTGGGAGGAGGGAGGAGCGAAGCGGGGGGAGGAGGGTACAATACGCATTATGTCCAGCACACCCTTTGGCCTGACCATCGGCTACCTCGCCTACCCGGAGCGTGCGACGCTCACCGACCCTAAGCCTGCGTTTTCCTGGTGCTTCGACGACGGTATCCAGAGCGCCTACCAGATTCAGGTACTCACAGAAAATGGGCAGGTGCTCTGGGACAGCAAACGCGTGGCAGCGGCGCACTCGATTGGGGTGCGCTACGATGGCCCCTGGCTTCCGTCGAACCAGAAATTCACCTGGCAGGTGCGGCTCTGGCGCGAGGGGAGCAGCCGGGCGAGCGCGTGGAGCAAGCCGCAGGCTTTTGCCACCGGGCGGATGGGGATGACGCCTTTTCCTTCGCCCAAGAACGATGCCTGGGAGAACCGCAACCCGCTACAGCTCACCGAGATCGCCCCGGAGCGCATTGTCAAGCGCGGCGACGGCAGCTACTTTGTGGACTTTGGCCGTGCCTGGTTTGGAACTCTCCAGCTCTCAGGCCCAGCAGCGGCGCGGGTGGTCGTTCACTTTGGGGAGAAGCTGGCAAGCAAGAATAGCATAGACCGCAAGCCGCCGGGAAGTGTCTGCTACCGAAGCTGCGAGACTTTGCTCTCGTCCCGTGAGCGCGTGCTCGTGCCAACCCCGAAGGCCCCGTTTGCACCCGGTGTTCGTCGGGGAGCCGTGCAAGTTCCCCCCGGCTACGACGATGTCTTGCCGTTTCGTGCCATCGAGGTCGAGGGCTGGCCAGGCGAGTTCAAGTCCGAGCACGCTCGCATTAAGGCCCTGCATAGCGCCTTCGACGACAAAGCTGCCGCGTTTTCCTGCTCTGACAAAACGCTGACCGATGTCTGGAAGCTCTGTCAGCACTCGCTCAAGGCCACGAGCTTTCTGGGAGTCTCCATTGACGGTGAGCGCGAGCGCACGGCCTACGAAGCGGATGCCTACTTAGCGCAGCTGGGCCACTGCCTGATGGAGCGCGACTGGGCGCTCTACCGCTGGACGTTGGAGCTCTTACTCACCTACAGCACCTGGCCAACCGAGTGGGCGCACCATCTGATTCTCATGGCCGAGGCCGACTGGGAGCTCACGGGCGACACTGCCTTTGTATCGCGAATCTGGGATCGCTTAGACCGCAAGCTACTGCGTCAGAAAGCTCGCCCCGATGGTTTGCTGGTTGCAGGCGCGATTGTGGACTGGCCGCCCGCCGAGCGCGATGGCTTTGGCGGCGGCGCGATTGCCACCGACAACCGCCAGATGGCCGGGCCGATGGTCAATAGCGTGGCAAATGCATTCTACTGGCACGCCCTGATGGGCATGGCTCGCCTCGCCAAAGCCGTCGGGAAGTCCGGCGACTATGAGCAGGAAGCCGAGCGCGTACGCAAGGCCTACCTTGCGGCATTTTTAGACCCGACGCGGGGCGTTTTTCGAGACGGCGAGGGCAGCGACCACGCCTCGCTCCATGCCAATCTTTTCCCGCTTGCCTTTGGGCTCGTGCCCGATGCCAACCGATCCACCGTCGTGGCCTTGCTCAAGTCCAAGGGCATGGCGTGCAGTGTCTACGCCGCGCAGTATCTTTTAGAAGCGCTCTTTGCCGAGGGCGAGGCAGAGACCGCCGTCAAGCTCATGCTCGCTCCGGGTGAGCGCTCGTGGCGGCATATGTTAGAGATGGGGGCCACCATGACTGCCGAGGCATGGGACGCCAAGTTCAAGCCGAATCTTACCTTCAGCCACGCCTGGGGTTCTGCGCCCGCCAATCTGATCCCTCGTGGGCTCTTTGGCCTAGAAGCGCTAGAGCCTGGTTATGGAAAGATCGCCCTCGCTCCCCAGACAGGCGGCCTGGAGTGGGCCAAACTCACGGTTCCTACCATCCGAGGCCCGCTCAAGCTTGCCTTCGATACCCGGCGCGGTGGCTTCGTCTTTGAAGTTGAACTTCCTGGCAATGTCACCGCTGAAGTCACCCTGCCCGGCGATAAAGCCCCTCGCAAAATTGGACCTGGCAAGCATAAACTCTGACCGCCGATTGAAATCGGCGTCTAAGAGCTTCGTGCCTCAGCTAAGAAATCGCTCCGCGATTAACCGAATTTAGTCGCGGAGCGACTTTTTGGCGGAACGCCTAGAGACGCTCACTTTCAGTGGGCGGGTCAAGCGTTAGATTTCGCCCGCTTCTTCCGATGAGAGGGCTGTGATGCTTTTCCGCAAGCCGCAGACGACGGCAGATGTGCTTCGAGCCCGCTATCTGAGTGCGGTGCTCTCCTATGTGGCGACACGTGTGGGAGCGGATGCTGCAGAAGACATCACGGCGGAGGTCTTTGGGGCGGCGTTTCGGGCGCTCTCTCGCTGTCCGGCACCCGCTCCCCAGGGCTCAGAGCACGATCCCGCACGGGCCTGGCTCTTTGGGATTGCACGTCACAAAGTCGCGGATCACCTGCGCCGCCCTAAAAACCGTGAAACCCTCCCGCTCCCCGAGTCGCTGCTCGCACCCGGTGGCCCTGAGGCAAGTGTGGAGAGGGCGGAGACAGCGCGGGCGCTCCGGTGCGTGCTGGAGGCGCTTCCTGAGCTTCAGAAAGAGGCGCTCTTGCTCAAGTATGTCGAGCAGCTTAGCCTTGCGGAGATTGCACTCGCGCTGGGAAAGTCAGAAACGGCGATCTCCCAGCTTCTCTACCGTGCCCGACAGAGCGCTCGTGAGCACGGGAAAGCCTACTTTTGTTCGGAGGAACTCTAAATGAACCTCGATGATGAAACACCTTTTCAGGAGAAACTACCTATGCTGAAAGTTGCACCTGCTCCTAGCGCGACGCTAGAGTCACAAATTGCACGGCTGGCACAGAAACACCGTCCACGCCGTGCTCTTGCGCTGGGACTAACCGTGGGGGGACTGGTTGTCGCCGGAGCACTGATAGGATTTGTCTTTGCCCCTCGTATGGCTCTGGCGGGAGTGCTTCGTGATGCCGAGAAAACCTTGAGTGCGGATAGCCTGCATACGCGGATGTATGCTCTGATTCAGGGAAAGCCACAGCTCTTCCAAGAGCTATGGTACGAAAAGGGCAAGATTCGCGATGACGTGTACTTTGGGGAGAGAGCGCTACAGATCGTGGAGGGAGGCTATCGCTGGTACTACCGACCGGGGATGAAGCTGGTCACCTGGCAGAAAGATA
Source organism: Armatimonadota bacterium (assembly GCA_026392155.1). GTDB lineage: Bacteria > Armatimonadota > Armatimonadia > Armatimonadales > Armatimonadaceae > Armatimonas. The sequence goes on from JAPLCP010000032.1 coordinate 3,495, forward strand.
GCTACACCAGCACGCAGCTTGCGAATAGCCGGGAAAGTGCACAAAAGGCACAGGAGGCAGGTCGTCGCCTGATCCGTCGCCCGCCGGGTGTGGTAGATGAAGGGGAAGTACTGCGCGATGGCCGACGGTTCCGTCGCTTCGTGGAGGAATCGAGTATTCCTAGCCCTCTTTCTTCAGGAAGGGAGAAACGTCGCTTTATTGTGTGGGTAGATCTGGAGCGACGATGTGTGGATCGAGTGGAGATTCAGGCACTCACCAACGGAGCCTGGGAGACGCAGACACGCTTGGACTATGACTGGCACCGCCCCTTTCCCTCTGCGACATTTGACACACGTTTTCCCGGTGCGAAAATCTACGAGTGGGATCGTTTTGGGGAGGCGGCAGGGAAGCGCTTCGTAAAGCCGCTTGCCACAAAGACATTTGCGAGCCGGACGATTGCCCTACGCGATGTGCAGGTGAACGCGCGAGGGGATGTCTTTGTGCTCTTCACGGATGGCTCGCGGGAGAAAAAGCGCCACACAGAGGAGAGCAATCTCTCGATGGGCCATACGAGCAGTCGTGAGTCTCCCTACATTCACGCAACCAGTGCGATGGAGCCGTACATGGAAGTCAGTAACGGCAAAGATCGAGGCCTAACCATATCGGGCGAAGTGGTTCAGGGAGCCTGTTTTATCCTCAAGAAGCCGCTTATGGGGCCGTGGAAGCCACAGACCTTTGACATCACGATTCACTTTAACGAGCAAGATAGCAAGGACAAGACGATTTATCACACGCGCTGGGCACACTTCCCCGTGACAATTGCCCGTCCGAAAACACTGCTCTTGCCTGACTACGCCGATGCGCTCAAGGTACTGGATCTGGCAGGCGGTTATAAGGCTCGTTTCGAGGAAGATCGAGTTTTCTATCAGCAGTGGGTTGCCGAGCAGGAAGAGCGCTGGACGGACTTACTCAGCCTTGCACGGCAGAGCCTGAAGTACTATGCCAATAACGAGGAGCCCGTGCTCCAGCGCTTTGGGTATGAACTGTCAGCGTGGGTCTACGAGATTCAGGCACTCCGGCATCTCGGGCGGCTTACCGAGGCTCGCCGTGCGCTAGAGGCAATTCCGATTCCAGGAGCGAAGGAGACCCAAGAAGTGCGTGATGAGGCCGCGAAGCTGCGCCGGGCGGAGCAGGGAAAGCCGGAACCTGGGGATTGAGCGGGTTTTGGGAACATTCCTGGCGCTTCTGTCGTAGACTGAGACATGACACGAGTGTGGGGATGGGCTCTGGTGCTGGGACTGGTAGGCTGCGTGGTGGGCTGTGATGCCGTGCCACTGTCTGCGCCGCTCTGGAGCGAGGGGGAGCGCCGTGAGGAGTCAGGCCGCTACCTCAATGAGGGACTGCGTGCGATAGAGGAGGGGGATCAGGAGCGAGCGGATCGTCTTCTGCAGCTTGCGGTCACTCTCCAGGGAAGTGAAGGCGAGGGAATTGTTGCGGTTGCGCAGAAGCTTCAGGAAAAAGGGCTCACCGATAAGGCAGCGATGCTCCTGAAGAACGCACTGGAGGAGCCGCCGTTTCGTCACGATCCGTATATCTTGGGGGCGCTGGCACGGATGTACCAGATGCTAGACTACCAAAAAGAGGCACAAGAGAGCCAGAAGCGGGCCGAGGAGCTTGTCAGGGACGTACAAAACCGGAGCACTGCTTCGTTTCCCGAGGACTCTCCCACGCGCTTGGAGACGATTCAGGAGCTTTTAAGTGCGGGACATTACTGCGAGGAGTTTGGAAAAGACTCGGAAAAGGCCGTGACTCTCCTGCGAGCGGCAGTGGCTCTGGAACCGGGCTACCCTCGCCAGCGCACGTCCCTTGACTTGCGGGCCTTGAGTACCCTGGGAACCCTGCTGGCGCGCCATCCGACGCTTGCAGAGGATCGCAATGAGAGCGTCCGCCTGACACGGACAGCGGCTCAGGAGGCTCCACACGGAGCCGCGTATCTTCATGCCTACGGCTTCGCTCTCCTGCAAAAAGGCGATCTCAGCGGGGCGCGTCGGGTGCTACGGGAGGCGGCGAACCTGGACACGGACAATGCGGAGGTGCACTTCCATCTGGGGCAGACCTACGCACGTCAAGGGCTCTACAGCCAAGCCGCGATAGAACTCGACCGGGCTCTGGTACTGCGGCCACAGCACACGGGTGCGGCTGCAGCCCGAAAGACGCTACCTAAGCCACTGCCAGCGCTCGCAAGCGACTTGGAAGAAGAGTAAGCTCCAGCGGCTGACCATCGCGGACAACTCCGAGGGGAACATCGGGCTTATTGGCTCCGTGAAAATCGGAGCCGCCGGTGACAAGCAAGCCCAGCTTCTCCGCAAGCCGCAGGAAAAACGCCTCGTTGGCGGGGGTGTAGCTGGAGTAGTAGGCCTCAATTCCATCAAGACCAAGCGCTGTCAGTGTCCGAACACGGCTCTCATGAGTCTCGTGCTGGGAGCGACGGAGTAGACCAGGGTGGGCGAGGAAGCATAGTCCCCCGGCTTCGTGAACCAGAGCAATGGCCTCAGCGGGGCTGAGGGTCTCTTTCTCGACATTCGCCGCCGCCTCATCCCCAAGATAGCGAGCAAAGGCTTCTTTGGTATCCGCCACAGCCCCAAGAGCGACAAGCGTGGCCGCAAAGTGGGGCCGTCCGATATTGGCTCCCTGGGGCGCATGTGCTAAGACATCTTCCATGGTAATCGTGATACCGAGCGCATTGAGCCGCCCGATGATCTTGAGATTGCGCTCGCGGCGGTTTTGCGAAAGCTGGCGTAGTGTCTCGATCAGGCGCGGGTAGTTCGGATCAATGCCCAAGCCTAGTAAGTGGCACTTTCCGGGAGGGCCTTCGGCGGAGAGCTCGACACCGGGCAGGAAGCCCATTCCTAGCCGCCGTGCTGCGGCAAGTGCCTCGGAAATACCGGCGGTGGTGTCGTGATCCGTGAGGGCGAGGAGGGAGATTCCCAGAGAGTGTGCCGCCTCGACGAGCTCAGTGGGAGTAAATGTCCCGTCGGAGGCGGTACTGTGTGTATGAAGATCGGCGGTCAATTACGCCTGAAAGAGATCTTTAAGACGGCCTTTGCGGGCCTCTAACCGAAGTTTACGAAGCGCTTGTGCCTCGATCTGGCGCACGCGCTCGCGGCTGATACAAAGCTCCTCCCCGATCTGGGAAAGGACGCAGCCTTCGTCACCATCAAATCCGAAACGTCGCCGCATGACGATGCGCTCCCGCTCGTCGAGATCGTTGAGAATCTCTTCCAGCGTGTCACGAATCTCACTGCTGAGGAGATAGTCCTGAGGATCAAGTGCGTTCTTGTCGGTCAGAAGCGCCCCCAGCGGCGTGTTCTCTTCATCGCCGACGGGCAGATCTAGGGAGATCGGATCCTGTGTGGTGTTCATCAGTGAGAGCACTTTACGCACCGGCATCCCGGCACGCTCGGCCAGATACTCCGTGCTTGGCTCCTGACCAAGCTCACGGCGTAGCTCAATACGAACCCTCTCCAGCTTACGGAGCGACTCGGAGATATGGGCAGGAATCCGGATGGACTTAGACTTATTGTCAACCGCGCGACCAATGGCCTGCCGAATCCACTGGGTGGCATAGGTAGAGAAGCGAAAACCTCGGGTGGGGTCGTAGCGCTCAGCAGCCGTCATGAGGCCGATTGCACCTTCCTGAACCAGATCCTCAAAAGGAATCCCCGACGAGCGATATGCTTTCGCGATAGAGACCACGAGGCGCATGTTGGCCTCGACGAGAGTAGCACGAGCGCGGGCACCTTCCAGCCCACCTTTACTGATCTTATTGGCAAGCCGAATCTCTTCCTCATGGGTAAGAAGACCGGCACGGGTCAATCGGGTAACATACGAATGTCCATCGTCATGAAAGCCGAGTGTCTCGGGTGTTTTTAGACGCCCAATAACATTACGCGTCCGACTCTGTGTCTGTGTCTGTGGCATAATCGCCATCGCCTGACTGTCCTCCCTCACTACTTCGATCTGTTGTAAGGAAACCCCTTAGCTGTCACAAGCCTGTGCAGTATTTCACCTGGGGGCTTGCGGATTCCTTCTTTTTTTTGTAAGACATGAAAAATATGTTCGATAGTCTTGATACACTCCGTGATAGCTTCTTAGACCAGCTTCGCACGGTTCGGCGTGCCTCACCGCATACCTTGCGGGCCTATGCCGAAGACCTACGCCAGTTCTGTGCCTGGAGAGAAGAAAAGGAAAAAGAACTTTCCCCCGAGAGTGTTCGTGCCTACGTGGCGAGCCTGACTCTGGAGCGAAAACTGGCAAAAACAACCGTGGCACGAAAAGCCGCGGCGCTCCGGGCTTTCTTCAAGTATCTTCAGCGCCAGAGAGTTATCGCCCACTCACCGGCCCAGGAGCTCCAGACCCCCAAGCGGCCTCGGACGCTTCCTCGTGCTCTCTCAGAGGAGACCGTCACGGCGCTTCTAGCCTTTCCCGAGAGTGCACGCGACCGGGCGATCTTAGAGACTCTCTATGCCGGGGGACTCCGTGCCAGCGAGCTCGTCGCCCTAGACCTAGACGATCTGACTTTCGACTCCGAAAACGGGGAAGGAGAGCTGCGGCTACGAAACGGTAAGGGCAACAAAGAGCGCATTGCCCTGCTGGGACGGCCCGCGATGATCGCTCTCCAAGCCTATCTCAACACGGAGCGTCCGACACTGGCGAGCCAGGCAAAGAGCACAAGGCCGACAAGTGCGGTCTTTCTGAATCGCTTTGGATCGCGCCTCTCCGATCGGGCGGTGCGGCGGCTCTTTGATAGTGCATGTGGGACGATCTCCGCGACGCACAAGCTCACGCCTCACACGCTGCGCCATAGCTTTGCCACGCACTTGTTAGACCACGGAGCCGACCTGCGGGTGGTGCAGGAGCTTCTGGGCCACAGTGATCTCTCGACCACGCAGGTCTATACCCAGGTGAGTACCAAGCGCCTAAAGGAGGTCTATGAGAAAGCCCATCCCCTTGCCCAGCCCCAAAAGCCCTAAGAGTGAGTGGCGTCAGTGGGCGCTAGAGGAGCGCCAATCTCAGGACATCCCGTCCCTGTCTACTGAGCTTTGCCAAACACTGACCCCTTTACTCACCGACGCTTCACATGTCTTGCTCTACGCGGCGACAGAGTGGGAGCTGGATATTCTGGCGCTGGCGCAGCTACCTGGGAAGCAGTTCTATCTGCCACGCTGCGCCCCGCAGCGTCGGCTGGCGATCCATGCTTATCCCTGTCCGCTGGTGACGAGCAGCTTTGGGATTCGCGAGCCCGAGGCAATTGCGCCCGAGGTCTCACTGGCGCTTCTTGACCTCGTGCTCGTTCCCGCACTGGTTCTCGATGAGCGCGGCTTTCGGCTGGGTTACGGGGGGGGCTACTACGATAGGTTCCTGCCACTCCTGCGCAAAAACTGTCGTACGATTGGTATCGCTCCCTTTATCGTCCCCGAGCTCCCCACCGACTCCTGGGACATTCCCGTTGGAGAAACCTACTCTTCTTCATCGTCGCGGGGGGGATGGAGCTTGCGGTAGCTCTCCCAGAGCGTCTTTTCGACAATCAGGTCGTAGAAGACGCCCAGGCGCAGGCCGTGCATCCCCTTGAGCTGGTGGCTGGGAAGGCGCTCCAGAACAGGCTCTTCGTAGCGTGGGGAGACCAGGAGGACGGGGGCTGTGACATCGTCGGGGAGCTGGCCGGTGTAGTAGCCGATATTGTCCAGCTTGCGCAGGTACCAGGGAATAGGCCAGTAGTAGCCATCGCGTGAGACCAGCTTGACGACCACCTTGTCGCCATCGGGATGGGTCTGCGCCAGCCCCTCCATGCGCGTCTTCAGCTCCGAGATGCCTGGCAGAGTCGGGGAGTAGACATAGGGGTTCTTGGTGTCGCTAAAGTACACAAAGCTCGTCTGGTACGAAAGCCAGCCCAGGTGCGCTGTGCCCAACAGAAGCCCCAGCCCGACGAAGGCTTTAGCGACTCTATGGTGTGCCCGCTCGATCAGGCCCGCCGCACCCATCCCGGCTAAGACAATCAGGGGAGCCAGAAAATTCAGGCCGCACCAGGGGGTCTTATAGGGAATCACCGTGTAGATCAGCGTGAGAAGAAGCGCCAGAACAACAACGAACTTTCCAGTCTCCGTGCGCCTGCCAGCATAGTCATTGGTTTTTACCTCCCCCCGCTCGTGCCTCGCGACCCCCTCCGGCTGATCGGTCGTTCCTCCCTGCGAAGGGGATGGAGATTTGCACCATAAACCCTTCGCGGAGCCGGAGGGTGGTGAGCCTAAGCGAGCCGGGAGGCAAAACTCCGTGCGCCTGCCCAAGAATGCGCCACAGAGTGCCAGCACGAGAATAAATCCCTCGCTCCAGAGGGGGCGAGCCGGTTGCGGGTGCCAGAAGAAGCGCTCTAGGTAGTCGTACCAGGGATGCGCATGAAGCGCCTCGCCGCCCCCGCCTGCGCGGTTGAGCCAGGGCAGGTAGGTCTTGAGGTAGCCTAGTGGCCCGGTGGGGGTGCTGAAAAAGCCCGAGAGCACCAGATACGAGCTGGCAAGCGCGACCCCTGAGCCGACCAGAAGCGCACGCCATGGGAGCTTTTTCGCACTTCCCCGAGCGATCAGCCAGGCGACTCCCGCCGCGAAAAATGTCAGGATCGCGGTCTCTTTGGTGGCGATCATGAGCCCCGCGAAGAGGCCCGCTACGCTAGCCTGCTGGCGGGCGGCAAACGCCAGAAAGAGCACGGTGAAGACCACCAGAAAGACTTCCTGGATAAAGTAGCGGCTGTAGAAGACAAAAGCGGGGGAGAGAGCAAAAAACAGTCCCCCCCAGAGGAGTGCCGACGAGCTTAAGTGCTTACGGAAAAGAAGGAGCAAGGGAGCGAGAGCCGCGCCCAGAATCGCCACCCCGCCCCGGAGGTCTGCCTCGGTGAGGGAGCCAAAGGTCTTGTGCCCACTGGCAGCAACAACAGGGAGTGCGGCGTAGTAGATCGTCGGACCATGAAACTCGTTGGGGTCGTAGCGGTAGCTCTTCTGCTCCCACAGCTCCCGGAACTTGGCTGCGTGAACCGCCTCATCCGCATGGAAAGGTCGGTTCCCAAGCTTTGGGAACCGACCCACCAGAGCGAGTGCGAACAGAGCAAGCGCGACGACCCAAACAGAGCGCGTTGTCATCTACTTGGCAGGTAGGCCATAGACCTCAACTTCGGTGTAGCGGTTGAGTGGATCGGTGAAGGTGCTGCCACGGCTGTAGAAGCGGACATAGCGTGCCTTGGTCTTGTTGGCGGGAATGAGCTTGCCTTCGTTGGTCTCCACATACTCGAGGTTCTTGCCGGTCACAAGCCCTGTCAGGTTCTTTCCTTCGACTTTATCTGCCTTGGCGGTGTCGTCGTAGTCGTTGTTGAAGAGTGTCGTGACGCCCGTCTTGAACTCAGGGTCATTGGAGACTTGGACGATCACATCACGGAAGACAACCGGCTGCTCGTGGAAGTGCCAGATCAAGATATAGGACAGCTCGGAGGCGGCTCCTAGATCCACTTGAACCCACTGGAGGCGTGGTTTGAGCTCCACGGTCGTGCCCGATGCGGCATCTTTATTCCCATCCGTGAGCTGTGCAAGAGTCCCCGAGTACGGGGCGCTACTGGCGGTCACAGGCTTCTTCAGTGCCAGGTTAACCGTGCCTGCAGGAACCGTCGGAACCGGGCGGGGCTTCCCCAGAGGCTTCTCTAGGTGCGGGTTTTCGGCCAGATCGCCGGGGGTGCCGATAAAGTTGGCCTTGGGAAGCTTGAGGGGCAAGGGAACGGCATCCTGAGCCAGTGCGGCTCCCGCAAAGGTAAGTGCGATGATGCCCAAAACAGTGGCACGTGAGCGTCGGGAAGCGCGGTGCGATGTATCCATGGAATGTAATATCTCTTTCTCTAGTTGAATATCTTAAGGGAGAGCAGTGGCCCACTCTGGGTATTTGGATAGCAAGAGTGGGCCGAAAGTTTCTAGGCTTTTGGCAGAGTCCAGCCTTTTCGGTACTCGCGCTGGTAGCTCAGGTTCTTCATCGCCTTGGGATCGTTGGTGACGATCTCTTTGGCGGCATCCCAGTGCAGTACGTTTTGTGCCTGATACGCAAGATTGGCTAGGTGGCAGACCGTGGTGGTCTTGTGCATCGAGGCGATATTAGCGCGCGTCGTGCCGCGAGACTTGGTGCTAGCGATTAGCTCCGCCACGTGCGCCGGAAGCCCAGACATCTTCTGGCCCATGTCAATCGGGGCGGGCTTCTCGACAGGGTTGCCTGCCGCATCGAAGATTGACCAGCCGGAGCGGTCTACGAGGACGCTACCCTGGCTCCCGATAAAAAGTGCGCCATGATCGCGGCCCGTCACACCACTGCCCGCGAGGCCATTGGGGCCGGTCTTGGTGTTGCCAACGTGCACTTCCCATTGGAGCATCCAGCCAGGGAACTCGATCAGCGCGATCTGGGTGTCGGGTGTGGTTCTATCGTCGTCGGCTCCGGTGAAGAACTTGCCGCCTAGGCTCATGACTTTCGTGGGCATCACGAAATCATCGGTGGCGTTCATCCCTTGGAGCACGGTGTCAATCATGTGCACACCCCAGTCGCCAGTCATGCCGCCCGCGAAGTTGAAGTACCAGCGGAACTTGTAGTGGCAGCGGTTGTCCTGGTAGGGCACCATCGCCGCCGGGCCAACCCAGAGGTCGTAGTCCAGCTCCGAGGGCACGGGTTTGGTGGTCTGTTTTCCCATCACCGCGGCGTTCGGATCTTGCACCTTCCAGGCGCGGCAGAGGTTGATCTTGCCCAGCTTGCCGGAGCGAACATAGGCGGTGGCATCCAAAAACTGCTGGAGCGAGCGCTGCCAGGTTCCCACTTGCACGACGCGCTTGAGCTTGTTGGCGTGGTTGACCATCTGGCGACCCTCTAAAATGTCGTGGGAGATGGGCTTCTCGGTGAAGATATCTTTCCCCGCCTGAAACGCGGAGATCGCGATGAGGGCGTGCCAGTGGTCGGGAGTCGCGTTGATGACCAGGTCAATGTCCTTGCGCTCCAGAAGCTTACGGAAGTCCTTGATCTGCTCGGGGGCCTTGTCTGTCTTGTCTTCCACCGTGATGGCTGCCTTGCCCATGTGTTTAGAATCGGGGTCGCAGACAGCGACGACATTGACATCGGGGCGGGCAATAAATGTATTGAGGTTGCTCATGCCCTGGCCGCCGCAGCCGATTAAGGCGATATTGACCTTCTCTTGCGCCGAGACCCGCTTAGGCAGGAAGGCTTCTTCGCCGAAGTTCACCCCGTAATCATGGGCGGCGCGGCCATTTTGTGCACCGTAGACCGGAGTCAGTCCGGCGGCTCCCATCATGCCCAGCCCCAGTGCTGCTTGGCCCGCTCCGGAGAGCAGCCCGCGTCTTGTTATCTTCTCGTTATCCATATCGTTCTCCTCAGACGGTTTTAACGCCTACCAGGTTCACCAGCGGAACGAAAATCCCCTTCTTATGGTAACATTGTGAAAGGATTCACAATATGAGACGTATGCCTTCGATCAAAGCTTTACTCTTTACCCTCGCCGGAGTCTGGGCCGCGGCGGGGCTGGGGATCTACAGCCTCACGCGCTTAGACCGTCAGCAGGACATCACGATGCTCCTGCCGCGCTCCCAGGCTCCGAGTTTTTCTCTGCCGGACCAGAGTGGCAAGCTCCACGATCTCCGCGACTACGAGAAGCGCTCGGTGGCCTTGGTGTTCCTACCAGGCGAGAGCGACGAAGTCCGGGGGGAGCTACGCTCGCTGAAGAACGAGATGAAGCGCTTCGACAAGATCGGGGTGAAGGTCTTTGCCGTGGCCACGATGGAGAAGGCGACCGCAAGGCAGCTTCATGAGAGCGAGCAGCTCAACTTTCCGATTCTAGTAGATGCCGGGGGCAAGATCGGTCAGCAGTTTGGTGTCGCGCCGGGCCGTCCGTATGTCTCCTATGTGCTTGGCCCCGAGCGCAAAGTACTCTTGCCTATCGCCACGGTTCAGCCTAAAGAGCATGGGACGCAGCTTGTCGAGCTGGCCTCTTGCTTCTTTGACACCTTCGCCTCAGGAACCAACCCGCTGGTAGATAAGCCCGTCACCGATTTGACCCTTCCGAAAGTCGATGGCAAGGGGACAGAGACACTCTACGGCGACAAAAAACAAAAGGCGACTGTCGTGCTTTTTCTCTCGTCACGCTGCCCCTGCTCAGGGGGCTACGACAAGCGCAATAAAGAGCTCGCCGATGCCTATGCCTCCAAGGGCGTACGCTTTGTTGCCATCAACTCCAGCGCCGACGAGACCGATGCGGAGATCGCCGCGCACGCCAAAGCCCATGGGTTTACGTTTCCCGTTCTGCGCGACGCTGACCATAAAATCGCCGACCAGCTCAATGCCCAAGTGACTCCGGAAGCCTTTGTGATGGATGCTCAGGGGATTCTTCGCTACCACGGGCGCATTGACGACAGCCGCGATGAGAAGACCATTCTTTCCCACGACCTGCGCAACGCTCTGGACTTCCTAATCGCGGGCCAGAACCCCAAGGTCAAGTCCACCACTCCGTTCGGCTGCTCAATCTCACGCCAGAAAAACTAACCCCCAAACTCGGTGATATTTTTCAGCGCCTCTTGCCGCTCCCAGGAATCGGGGATGCGCTCGGCGATCTTGCGAGCGTCTTCCAAACGCCCGATCTTGGCAAAGGTCTCAACGGCAAAGGGAAGCTCCCCAGAGTGTGGGGCTGCCTTTGCCAGCTTGAGATGCATTTCGGCTACCTCCTGTGCTTCTTTGTTTTGTCCCAGCTTTGCAAAAAGAGTGGCGATGGCTTGCAGGTGCACAACAGGCTCGGTATAGATTTTCTCTTTCTCACGCTTCCAAAGTGCCCAGACATGGCGTGTGGCCGTGTGTGCTTCTGGGGCTTTTCCTAAGGTGAGGAGCACCTCCGCGATGTCTTCCAGAGCATGGCAACGGTCGTCTGAACATGACGAGACACTCTCTGCGACTTTGAGACCTTGCAGTGCTATCTCACCGGCCTGGGCGCGTCTTTCTTTGGTTTTGGCAAGTATAAGGGCGAGCTCACCTAGTGCTTTAGAGCCTGCAAGATAGCTC
>JAPLCP010000094.1 GCA_026392155.1 Armatimonadota bacterium
CTGGCTTAAAATCCCGTCCCTGAGGTTCCTCGATAGAGGATCACAGGTGGCTCGGGCTTTCCGGCGGCTTTTTGTTCCGCGCGACGGCGGCGTAGCTCGCTCAGCAGGCCGGGAACGGTGTGTGGGGCGGGAGCACTAACTTTAAACGCCTCTTGGAAGATCGGCCAGAGCGGCTCAATATCGTGGGAGAGATCAAAGCACATGATGCCCTGGGTTGTGGCGCAGGCGGCCTGGAGCGTGCGCTTCAGCTCCTCGGGGCGGTCTTTGTAGTGCTCTAACAGAATCCCCGCGTAGACAAAGCTGGCATCTCCCACCGCGCGGTTGGAGAACTGCCCCGCGGCCTCCACCGTGTCGCCGATATTGCGACCGAGCGCCAGCGCATCGCGCAGGGTGGGGATTTTGTAGTAGCAGCCCGTCACCACAAAGTCCGTTAGCCCTGCCCAGCCCTTGTCCTGGTAGTCGTCACTGAGGAAGTGAAAGCCTGCCTGTAGGTCATCGGCGGCCCAGTTCGCGCCCAGCTCGGGGTAGTCCGGGTAGTTAGAGCCGACATAGGTGGCAAATTTCAGCTCAGGCTTGATCGCCTTCACCGTTTTTGCGGCATCGCTCACAAAGCTCTTGAGGGTCTGTGCGCGAAACGTGAGCCACTTTTCGTAGAGCGGGCCAGGCACGGGCCAGCGGCGCTCTACGGTCGGCCAAGCGGTCTCCCAGCGGAAAATATCATGGGGCCAGCTCTCGACCGGCTTTCCAAGCGACGCCTCAAAGTCTTTCCGGGCTACGTCCGAGAAGTCCGCGTTGAGGGCGGCGTAGCGCAGCCTATCGTCGAAGATCACACCATCAATATCGTAGCCCTTTGCCACTTCCGCCAGAATGTCTAAAAGCCGCTTACGGACATCGGGGTGGTGCGGGTTGGTGATTAGGGGAATCTGGCGCTGGGCCATGTCCCCAAGCTTCACAAAGCGCGGCGTGCTGGTCGGCAGGAGTGCCTCACCGAGCTTCTTGGAGCGTAGCCAGCTTGCCTCACTCCCCCCAACGGCCACCAGGAACGCCCCGCCCTCGCTGGGTCTGGGAGCCAGCGCCGTCAGCGCAACGCCCTCGAAAAGCGCGGTAAGCTTGCCGTCTTTGTCCAGCGCCACCGCGTAGCTCTCTTTCGTCAGCTTGGGGAGTTTGCTGGTCTCCGTGCTCACTTGCAGCTTCTCACCAAGCACATTTCCCTCCACCGCCACCGTGGTCTCGTAGAGCACCGTCTGCCACTCGGGCTTCTGGACGGCCAAGCCGCGCTTGGGAAACTCACGATGCCCCTCGGAGAAGGCATTGAAGGCGATAATCAAACTCAGGCCCTGCTTACGGCACTCCGCACTCATGAACTTGAGAGGATCGAAATCGGCAGGGACTTTGTAGGTTGCCCAAGGCCGCACCCACTCAGTAAGCTTGGGGGCAAGCTGGCTAGGGTAGAGCGTCTCCCCGATAATTGGCTTCACATCAAAGACAATCGTGTTAAACCCGATGGTCTTGATCTTGGCTACCAGCGCTTGAATCTTCTCCGCAGTGTTCACCCGCTCCATGTTAGCCGTCGCGTCTATCCAGAGCAGCCGTCCCTGCGCCTTTCTCTCACGGCAGAGCTGCTGGGCAAGGCCATAGCTGTCGTTGGCATCATCCAGTGCGGTAAACGGAAGCTGGGGAAACGGCTGGTACGGTGTGAGAGATTGGTACTGCGCGGGGGGCTGAGCCAGCGTGATTACGGGTGGAAGCATAGCTGTCATTTTACCTGCTCTGTCAAAACCAGCAAATCTCTCTCGTTAGTTTAATTACGTAACTTTCTCACCTTATGATCGCCACGACAAACCCTCTCACTCCCTCACAACTCTCACCGCCCTCAGGACGGTCAAGAAGACCGATGCTCTCGGCGGATCTGATCTCCTCTTTCCTCAGGGGCGGTAGTACTCGGGATACTTATCCACATCGAAGGCGATCTTACCGAGTTTTGTGTAGACAACACTGCTGACCATCCACAGTGCAGCGATCTGGAAAAGTAAGATCAACGCACTGGGACGCCCTTCGGAGTAAGGAAGGGACGGTAGTGTGTTCTTTTTTTCGGGATAGGGCAGCTCCCAGAGCACTCCATAGGTCACCCAGCGCGCTTCCTTGCGCCGAATGACATATGGGGGAAAAGCAACCATAATTCCCACTAAAACGACCACAGCAACCCGCAACAAACGCTGAGCTGAGTTCATGTTTACCACTTTACCACTCTTTGGCGATAGAGTGGCGTATGAGCTATAAAGATGCCTGTGTTCGCCATGAAAGTGACGGCTACTATACCTTGGACATGAGCGAGCTGGGTCTCGAAAAACCTGCACGTCTCTTCTTCACCGAAAAACTCTTTGGGCAACTAGAAGAATCCGTGTTCTCGCAGCTCGCCTGGGCCGCCACCTATCCGGGTGTCAAAGACTTAGTGCTCACCCCCGATGCCCACGTCGGCAACTGCGTCCCCGTCGGCTGCGTGATTGCCACCGATGGCACGCTGCTTCTCGCCCCGATTGGGTTCGATATTGGTTGCGGAATTTTATGTTTTAAGTCCGATGTCCCCCATACGAAGGGCCTCGATGAGAAGCTCCGGCGCAAGTTCAGCGAGGAAGTCATGCGCCGCATTGGCCTGGGCGTCGGGCAGCGCGGCAGTATCTCGGTGAGCAACAAGCAGTTTCAGGAGATTATTCGTACGGGTGCTGCGGCTCTGGGCTACGAGCGCGAGAACTCAGAGCGGGACTTTCTCCCCGTGGACGATGGCTGGGAGGCACCCGAGCGGGCGTTTAATCGCGGCATCGGGCAGCTGGGGAGCCTGGGTGGCGGGAATCATTTCGCCGAACTCCAGTACGACCAAGACGGCTACCTCTGGGTGATGGTGCACACCGGCTCGCGTGGCTTTGGCTTCCAGCTCGCCCAGCACTACATGTACGCCGCCCGCGATGAAGTCAAAGACCGCAGCGGTATTGGCGTCGAGGCCACGTATATCAAGCCGGACTCCAAGCTCTGGTGGGGCTATAAAAACGCGGTCTCCGCCGGCGCAAACTTCGCCATCGCCAACCGCCTCTTTCTCTGGGAGCAGATCGGCACGGCGTTTCGGCGCGTCTTTGGCAAGGAGCCCGAGCTGGTCTACGAGATCAGCCACAACTTAGCACAGCCCGAGAAAACCCCAGACGGCGACGATGCCTGGGTGCACCGCAAAGGCGCAACTCGCGCCTATCCCGCAGGCCACCCGGAGCTAGTCGGGACGAAGTGGGAAGCCACCGGCCACCCCGTGCTCATCCCCGGCTCGATGGGCGACAACAGCTATATTTTGCGCGCCCGCCCCGGCGCCGCCAACGCACTCTGGAGCGTCAATCACGGCTGTGGCCGCAAGATGAGCCGTGGTGCGGCCAAGCAAAGCCTCACCCAGAGCGGCGTCAACCGCCAGATGAAGGCGCTCAATGTGCTGGTAAACGCAGGCGGAAACGTCCCGATTGATGAGTCCCCCGATGTCTACAAACCCGCCAAGGACGTCATCGACGCCGTCGTCGCCGCCGATCTCGCCACCGTCGAGACCGTGCTAACACCGATTGCGAGCATCAAGGGAGTTGACTGATCGCGGATTTATCCCGCTGGTTGAAAGCGGCGGGAGAGAAACGCTTGCAGCTCTTCCAGAATTTCCTCGACAGACTGTCCCTGCTCAAGACAGTCATCGAGGTAAGCCACCGCAAATAGTTGCTCATCGTAGTCGAGCCGCACGTACTCCTGCCAGAGAGCCCGTGTCCCCACTTCCGGCGATAGCTCTCCCATAACCGTTCGGCGTGCCAGCTCGCGAGCGTACTCGTAGCGGAAGCGCTCTGGATTGGGAGTCGCCAGCTCCAAGGCAAAAATCACCCGATTTAGCCAGCTCTCGACCTCCCAGCGGCTGAGCGGCGCACGCAACACCGCCAGAATCTGAACACTCTCCTCTGTGATCCCCTGCTCCAAAAGCCAGAGTGCCCAATCCACAAACGGCTCCCCTTCACCCAGATAGCGATCGCCCACACGCAGCCGCTTGGAGTCCAACGCAGCGGCACGATCCAGCTCAAACTGCCACAGTTCCTTCGTGCCTCTTTATCGGTTTAACGTGCCCCGTTCGTAAATTTGATATAACAAAATCGATGTGGAAGCGGGATTGGAAAGAGCGTTCGGACAACGAGCTGGTGGCGGCGTGCCTGACCGGTGAGGCGGCGGCGTGGGAGGCTCTGATCCTGCGCTACCGGCGGCTGATCTTTCACATTCCGCTTCGGATGGGATTTGGGCAGGCCGATGCGGAGGATATTTTTCAAAATGTCAGCCTGAAGCTCTGCCTGCATCTCAGTGAGCTGCGCGACACGGAGCGGCTGGCGGGCTGGATTGCGCAAGTGGCGCGGCAAGAAGGGCTGCGGCTGTTGCGGCGTAAGCCGACGACGGGTCTGGAAGATGCCGAAGCGCTCGCCGATGCGCGGCTTCCTGAGGCGGACTTGCTTGCGGCGGAGCAGGTGCACTTCGTTCGCCTTGCGCTGGAGCACTTGCCCGAAAAGTGCCAGAAGCTCTTGGGATTGCTTTACTCAGAAGAGGCCGCGCCGTATGCCGAAGTTTCACAGCAGTTGGGGATTCCAGTGGGCAGCATTGGCCCCCAGCGGGCACGGTGTCTGGAGCGGCTGAAAAAAAAATTAGAGGAGCTGGACTCATAGCGTATTTTTTCACGTCTTAATGGGTTCTTCAGGATTGGTTATGGACGAATATTCTGACGAGTGGTTAGAGACGACGCTTCGGGCAGCGCTGGCAGAGGAGCCTGTGCCGTCGCAGGAGACGCTGGCATTTTCGGTAGGGCTGGCGCGGATGCTGCCTCGGGCAGAGCGTCCGTCTCTGATTGCGCGGCTGGTCTCCGGTGGGCAGACACTTGCCACCGCGCGTGGCGGCGAGGCGCAACAGCGGCTCTACGAGACCGAACAGCACCTCATCACGCTCTGGGACGAGGCCGACTCGGGGGCGAGCCGCTATCTTATCGGGCAGGTCTACGCCAAAGAGAGTGGGCCGCTGGTGCCCGAGTCGGTGCTGCTTTTTTCGGCACAACATGCAGAAATAGATGCTTGGCAAGAAGGCAGTGAGTTCCATGTGGCTGGGGTCGCGCCTGGAGTCTATGCCTTGCGCTGCTCTGTCGCAGACACCGATATCCTTCTGCCCGGAGTCGAGGTCGGCGGTTAGCATGGACGCGCTGGCGGAGGCGCGCTCGCTTCGGCAACAGGGACGCCACGACGAAGCACTGACGGCATTTGCCCGCGCCGTGCAAGAGGCAGCGACGCCGCTCTTGGCCGCACAAGTTCGCATCGGAGAGATAGACAGTCTCGGGATGCTGGGCCGCTACGACGATGCCATTGCGCTCGCAGGAGCTCTGGAGCCACAGCTTCCCCCCCGCGATGCCGCCCGCATGCTAGGCAACCTGGGCAGTCTTTATCTACGCCGCGATCAGTACGCCGAGGCGCTCGTGTGCTACGACAAGGCAAGCGCGCTCGATGCTGACCCGCGTCTCCACGCCGGGCTGGCCGTCAATGCCGGAATCGCGCTGACTTACTTAGGCCGCGAAGCCGAGGCGGAGACGCGCTACACACGGGCGCAAGAGCTCTACGCCACACTTGGCTCAGCATTTGAGGGAGCCGTCGTCAGTACCAACCTTGGCTTTTTGAGTGTCACGGCGGGCCGCTACGCCCAAGCCCTAAGCCTTCTCACCGAGGCGCTCCAGGTATTTGAGAGCGAGGGAGCGCAGCACGAGCGGGCACGAGCCGCTATTGATGCGGGCGAGACCTGCCGCGCTCTGAATCTCCTGCCAGAGGCACGGGCGCACTATGGCAGCGCTCAGGCGATTTTTGAACAGCTCCCCCTCGACTACGACCGCGCCCGTGCCGCACTCGGCCAAGCGGCGATCTTCGCCCAGCAAGACCGCGCCCACGATGCTGAAGCTGCGCTTTTCCACGCCGAAGCTCTCTTTGTGGCGCAGGGAAATGCGGTTCAGCAAGCCCATGTCCAGCTCCTGCGGGCACTTTTACGCCAGCGCCAGGGCCGAGAGCAAGAGGCGCGGACGGCAGCAGAGGCGGCGCAGGCAGGCTTTCTCTCCGCCCACTTGCCCAGCTGGGCCGCCGAAGCGCAGCTTGTGCTGGGGGAAGGGCTGGAAGGGGTCGCCGAGCTCGCACGCAACACAGGCCGTGTCTGGCTGGAGAGCCGCGCCGAGCGTGCGCTGGGCCTGCAAGCAACGGACCGAGAGGCGGCACTTGTACACTTCCGGCGGAGCGTTGCCGCGCTGGAGAGCCTGCGGGCGGGCATCTCTCCCGAGGAGCTTCATGTCGCCTTTCTCACCGACAAAGAGGCGATCTACAGCGAGCTGGCAAGCCTGCTGCTGAGTGGCTCACCGACGGAGGCGGAGCTTGCCGAAGCTCTCTCCGTCACCGAGCGATCTCGCTCACGCTTGCTGCTGGAGCGGGTTCTCTCCGCCACAGAAAGCCTGCCGGACAGCCCGGCACTGGAGCCCCTGCGCGCCGAGCTGAGCCGCGCCTACCGTGAGACGCTCCCGCAGACCCCAAGCGAGCCACAGCGCCACGGCATCTTCACGCGGGATCTCTCGCAGCTCGAAGCAGCCTACGCCAACGCCCTTCGGCAGAGCGAGCTTGCCCATGTCCTGCCTGGCAGCACGCTCCAAAGCCCACTCCCAGATATTGAAGCGCTTCAGGCCGCACTGACTCCTGAGGAAACTCTGCTGGTCTACGGGCGCTTTGGGGAGAGCTTGGGTGTGTTTCTGCTAGAGCGGGAGCACCTGACAGCAATCCCATATCTCTGCTCCTTCACCGAGCTCCAGCACGCAGCGCGGCGCTTCCGCTACCACCTGCAGAAGATGGCCGCAGCCCCCGCCCTCCGCCCGCTGCTCGCTCCTGCTCTCAAGACCGAGCTCGATGCTGTTCTGGCGCAGCTCTACGATCTGGTTCTTCGCCCTCTTGCATCCCAGCTTAAAACGGCGCGGCTGATTCTCATCCCGACCGGCCCGCTCCATGGCCTGCCTCTCGCGGCTCTGCACAATGGCAGCTCGTACTTGCTCGACCAGCACGAGCTGATTCTTGCCCCTAGCGCGGCGATCTGGCACACGCTGGCAAGTCGCAATCGGCCCTCGAAGCTCCGCACCGGCCCAGCTCTCTTGGTGGGGCTTCCCGGCGTGGGAACCGAGCAGGCACACGCTGAAGTAGCCGCGATCGCGCCGTGTCTTACTCATGTGACACAACTTGAGAGTGAGCAGGCCACCCTTGCAAGTGTCTGTGCGGAAAGCCAAGGCAAGGCAATCTTGCACTTTGCCACCCATGCGCTCTTCCGGCAGGACAACCCGCTTTTCTCGTGCTTGCAGCTCGCCGATGGCTGGCTTCTGGCCCGTGACCTCTACCGCCTGCCACTTCATGCCGATCTGGTGACGCTCTCGGCGTGTCAGACAGCGGTCTCGCAGATCGCGGCAGGTGACGAGCCTTTTGGCTTGGTGCGTGGCTTTCTGGCCGCTGGGGCGCAACGCGTGGTCGCAAGCCTCTGGCCCGCCGATGATGCGGCGACCGCGGCACTGATGGCCTGCTTTTACCAACAACTTGTTGAGGGAAAGTCCCCCGCCGGGGCACTGCGGGCGGCACAGCAAGAGCTCCGACTGCGCTGGCCGCACCCGTACTACTGGGCAGCGTTTTGCCTGCTAGGAAGTGGATAAAGATAATAATGATGAGATCAACGTTTGCTTCGTTTACGCTACTGGGGCTTGGACTCCTGAGCCTGGCACTAAACGGCTGTGGCGGCAGTAGTGGCACCATAACGCCGACACCGACACCCACCCCGTCTCCTTTGGGCAGTAATAATAGTGCACGGGGAATGGTTCTCTTACTCCAGCCTGGCGTGGATCCAGCTTTCCTGGCACGCGAGTACGGACTGACCCTAGACGACAGCGATCCCTCCAACAACCTCTACCGTTTCCGGCAGCGTGACGATGACCGTGAAGATCGCGGCTCGTTGGCAGATCGCCTGAAAAAAGATGCACGCTTTACGGATGCGGAGCCAGATGAGGGAGTTCGCTGTCCAGAAGGCAACAGTGTCATGGGCGATCCGATTCACGTGCCATTTGACTTTGTCGACACCAGCGACAGCCGCTACACTCCCCTGGCAAGCTCGTTTACCAGCACGACAGTTAATCCGGCGGCCAGCTCCCAGCTTGGTCTGACTTCCTCACGGAGCGTCAAGCGGGCCACGGAGGTGATCGTTGCCGTGCTGGACACGGGCGTGCAAGCCAGCCACCCGACGCTGAGTAGCCATCTTATCAGCGGCTACAATGCCATCACTCCAACGAGTCTTCCCGATGACATAGCCGATGGAACGCAGAATACAGCACTTGGGCATGGCACGATGGTCGCGGGGGTTATCGCGCAGATTGCCCCCGACGCCAAGATTCTGCCGATACGCGTGCTCAACGCCGATGGGACAGGCAGCGTTTTCAGTGTCGTACGTGGGCTACGCTGGGCAGTCTCACACGGTGCCCGCATTGTTAACCTCAGCTTTGGAACGACGACGGCCTCGCGTACGCTCCAAGGCGCGATCCAGGAGGCCCGAAAAGCCGGGGTGGTGATCGTCGCCTCGGTGGGCAACGCGGGAAAAGAGCTGAAAGACTACCCCGCTGGCTTCAGTGATGCGATTGCCGTGGCTGCCGTGGATAGTGCCGACAAGAAAGCCAGCTTCTCCAATTTTGGCTCCCACATCACGCTCGCCGCCCCCGGTACCAATATCACCAGCACCTATGTCGGCGGGGGATTCGCCACCTGGGCAGGCACGAGCTTCGCCGCCCCCTTTGTCTCGGGAGCCGCAGCCCTGGTTCGTGCCGCAAGCCCCAACCTAGATTCGGATAAAGTTGCCGATGCCTTGTGCAAGAGTGCTCGCTCGGTGGATACTCTCAACCCAAGTTACTCTGGGAAGCTTGGTAAGGGTGTGCTCAGTATTTCGGGGGGACTCAACGTAAAATAAAAATATCCCGACTGTATTTTCAGCGCGTTTTGTGGGTTCTTACTCAGTGAAGCCCTACAAAACGGGACAGGAGAACAACTAAGATGAAACGGATCAAGATTACCGCACTGACAGTTGCAATGGGCGCACTGGCACTGGCAGGCTGTGGTGGAAGCGGCGCAGGAAGCTCGACGACAGCAGGCCGCGTGACGGTTCTGGCCACGGATAGCCCCCGTGAAGACTACGGCCATGTCTGGGCGACGATCTACCATGTCGAGCTAACGCCCCAGGGCGGCGGTGCCCCGGTGGTGGTCTTTGACAATAGTGCAGGAGTCACGCTAGATCTCAAGACCTTGCGTGATGCCAGCGGCGCACGCTACTCGTTTCTGAGCAGCGCCAGTGTCCCCGCCGGAGTCTATACCGGAGCCAGCGTGACCGTGGCCTCGACCATGCAGCTGATCAAGACCGGCCAGACCACGGGCACCTCACTCACCGTTGACTCCAGTGTCGCTCGGGATGCCAGTGGCAACGCCGTGATCCCTGTCACCTTCCGCTCCGCCAAGACGATTACTGCCACGGCGACCAATGTGTGTATTGACTTTGATCTGGCACGCTTTGTGGTGACGGGCAGCAAGATTCTTCCCTCCGTGGTGGAAGGTGACGGTGCAGGCCTCAACGACCCCGCCCGCCATGAGAAAGACGACTACCATGGCACCGTCAGCGGCATCTCCGGCACTGCCCCGAGCTACAGCTTCACCCTCACCATGGGCAGTGGCCAGGCCGTCACGGTCACCACGACGGCTGCAACGGCACTCTACGGCGCGGCTCTGACAGACGGAGCCAAGATCGAAGTGGAAGGCACGCTCGACACCGCGGCCCAGACCCTGGTGGCGACCAAGCTTGAAGTGCGTGGGACAGGGAGCATCTCGGAAGACAGAAAAACGCCCCGTGCAGGCGGAACGGCCTCCGCTCTCAATGCAACGGCAGGAACCTTCTCGCTGACCATCAAGCGCGCCGGGGGCTTCACGGTCTCGGGGACAACGGTCAATGTCGTAACCAACGCTTCGACGGTCTTCCGTGGCGATAAGGGCGCGACGCTCACCGCCGCCGACTTCTACACCACACTGGCAACCACGCCCAATGTGGGCATCGAGGGCACCTACGACGCCACAACCAACACGCTCACTGCGACCAAGGCACGCGCCTTCGATCCAAGCAAAGACGGCCCCGGCAAAGTGGGAGAGAAGCACAGCTTCCGCGATGCCGCCGAGCGTGGCGGCAGCGGGGATGCCATCAAAGATCACGGCTGGGGCAACGAGTCCACACACGGCGGCGGTAGTAAGGACGACGACGACTAGCTGCCTCGTTTACGAACTTCGCCTCCAATTCCCTCTAGCCTGGCAGTGCCTGCCAGGCTATTTTTTCGTCTCCAGCCGCCGCACGATTGCCGTGAGCGGAAGCGTCATGGCTAGGTAGATCACGGCGACCGCAAGATAGATCGTGGTGGGAGCGCCTGCCGTAGTCGCCAGCTCTTTGCCCACGCGCATCAGCTCCGTCAGCGCCACGACCGAGACCAGCGATGAGTCTTTCAGCAGCGCGACGGCTTCGTTGGTAAGCGGCGGCAGAACCCGCTGGAAGGTCTGGGGCAGGATCACGTAGCGCATCGCCTGGCCGCCGGTCATCCCGAGCGCACGTGCCGCCTCGCGCTGGCCCGTGTCAATGCTCTCGATCCCCGCCCGGAAGATCTCGCTGCTATACGCCGCTGCATTGAGCGAGAGCGCCATCACCCCCGCCACAAACGGATTGAGCGAGATCCCAATGGCCGGAAAGACAAAGTAGATCACGTAGATCTGCATCAGGAGCGGCGTCCCACGCACGGCTTCCACATAGGCAATCGCCAGGGTTCGCAGCGGGGCGACTTTCCCGAGCCGCACCAGCGCGATTCCCAGTCCCAGCGGCACCCCCAGCACCAGCGTGATGAGTGTCAGCTCCAGGGTGAGGAGCGCCCCTTTGAGCAGGAGCGGGAGGGACTGCACCAGTAGCTCCGGGCGGATCGTAAATGCGGTGCCACTCGTCGGGGCCTCCGAGGAGGCTACGACTTTAGTTGCCTTGGTGAGCAATTCGGCGGGAATTGGCGTCCCATCGCCCTTCACCGCCTCTAGCTTGGCGACACGGGCCAGAGCAAGCGGCTTGTGCATCCACTTCTCATAGAGGCGGGCATAGCGGCCATCCACCACCACATGCTCAAGCGCCAAGTTCAGCGCCGCCAGAAGCGTCAGCGCATCTTTCTTGGCGACAATCCCTAGGTTTTCTTCCACAAAGGGTCCACCGGGTGCCACCTCTAGCTCGGGATAGCCCTTGCGAATGGTCTCTTCCAGCGCGGGCTCGTCTCCCACGACCACATCGGACTTGCCGTTTTTCACATCCATCAGGCCATCTTGCAGGGTATCGAACCGGTGCAGGCGCTCCTTGGGGACACCTGCCTTCTCCATCGCAAACTGCCCTGTCGTCTCCGCCTGCACCGCTGCCGTTCGGCCCTCGGCAAGGAGATCCGCTGGCTTGGCAAAGGCAGCGCCTTTCTTGCGTGCGAGCACCTGCCCCGAGAGAAAGTAGGGTCGCGTGAAGCCATTGCCCTTCTTGCGCTCCGCCGTGATTGTCACCCCCGACATCACCAGATCGCACTTTCCCGTCTCCACCGCCGCAAACACCCCTGACCACTCCATCGAGACCATCTCGGCCGACACGCCCAGCTCTCGCCCCAGCTCCGCGGCAAGCTCCGCATCGAAGCCGACAACCTTGCTATTTTCTATGTACTCAAAGGGAGGGTAGGTCGCATCGGTGGCGATCTTCAGAACACCGCGCGCCTTCACCCGCGCCAGCGAGTCATCCGTTCGGGCAAGAGTCGGCAGGGCAAGGCAAAAAAGTAAGAGAGCAAGGAGAGAGCGAAGCATGGTGCATTTTACCTGAACGCTCCCCAACCCACCCTAGCCCTTGATCGTCATCAGCGGCGCAAGTCCGTAGGGGTGACGATACGAAAGCGCTCTAGGAACACCTGAAACTCGGCTTTGTGGCCGTGGGGCGTATCGCCGTGGGAGAGTGTGCGACCCGCACCGCCTCCGCCTTGGGGCATCCTCTAGGGTCGTGGCAATGCCCTGCGGGTTATCCACACGCAGGCGGAATTTATCTGAGCGTGTCAGGCGCGGGTCTTGGTTTATCTTTCTCCTCTTTCGTCGGGAACTTCTTCTTTGATAAATCGATATTGAAAGAAAGATGCAAGGAACCCTACTGGATTGTCGCCTTTTGGAGCAACAGGCACAGACGGGCGAGACACTCGGAGCGCTTTCGGAGCGTGCACCGTCCATGATCGTCTTCACGCGGCACCTAGGCTGTCCGTTCTGCCGCGAGGTACTGAAGATTCTGGCGGCGCGGCGTGCGGGAATCGAGGCGACGGGTGTTCAGCTTGCGCTGGTGCACATGGCAACGGAGACACAAGCCGCGCCGTTCTTTGCCAGCTTCGGCCTAGGGGACTTGCCGCGCTTCTCGGACCCCAAGCGCCAGCTCTACCGAGCGTTTGGGCTAGAGCGCATGCGCCTTATCGAGTTCTTCACCCCACGCTTCTGGTCTAAGGGAGTCGCACTGGCTCAGCGTCACGGAATGGGCCTTCCTGTTGGGGATGTGTTTCAGCTCGCTGGGGCATTTGTGATCTTCCAGGGGCGGATCGTCCAGGCCATCCGAACGACCCGCTCCTCCGAAGTGCATGAGCTACCTAAAGCCCCCGACCGCTGAGCCCAAGGCGCTGGGCTCCTGCATTACCGGGGAGCGCAATGTCTCCCGAAGGATCGTACGCCGGGTCTTCTCCAAGCCCGGCGATGATCCTTGTGGCATCCGCAAGCGACTCATTCTGGCGGCGGTGGTGCTCCGCGATCCACTCCAGACGATCCTCCGGGGAGCCGCCAATAGTGCGCAAGCCCTCGCCGTAGTGCCCAAGATCAGTGACGTCGTCTTCATCGCTCTGTCGTGGCGGATCAAGGCCAAGCTGGCGACGGAACGAGTCGTACCAGTCGCGCCAGGCGTTGGCCCGGTCGCGCTGCTCTTGCCACTCTTGGATTGAGATAATCCGTCCCTGACAATAAAAATCCCGCCCCACAAAAACCAGGCCACTTTGGCGAGTCGGCCCAGCTGGCCGTCCGGACATTACCCAGCCCTTGTCTTTGACTTGATACCGCTGCCCATCCGGCGAGGCGTAGGTAACACTTTTAAAGAGCCAGCCCTTTAGCCCTGGCGCATCGGGGATCGTAAACGGCGGATTGGGCGCGTACTCCGTATCGATCGTATAACCATCGGCATCCTCCCAGTGCGTGATGCGCCCAAAAGCGTCGCGATTCAGCCTATACTTGCGTGGCACCAGCACCTCTAGATGGATTTTCTGGTACCCGCTG
Organism: Armatimonadota bacterium; assembly: GCA_026392155.1. Classification (GTDB taxonomy): domain Bacteria; phylum Armatimonadota; class Armatimonadia; order Armatimonadales; family Armatimonadaceae; genus Armatimonas. The sequence goes on from JAPLCP010000094.1 coordinate 13,470, forward strand.
GCAATCATGCGCGTGAAAAAGCCCCCTTTGTGATACGACCAGCGCCCCACGGGAATGCTTGTCTTGGGCGTCTCAACATTAGGAACCGCGATTCGCTCCAGCTCCTCAAATGCAAGCCCTGTTCGGTCGTGAAATGCATCGCGCAGCTTCTGCTCCGCTTCAAAGATCATCTTCGCTTCGGGCGGCAGCTTATCCACGGCATCTTTGAGCAGCTTCTGGGGAAAGTTCATGATCACATCGGCCTGCCAGAGCGCGACTTCTTTGGGTGCAAGCAAAACGGCAAGCTGCTTGCGCTCGTTGGTGAGATCTTTGAAGCGAGCACGGGCAATAATCGCCCAGAGTAGCTCCTGAATCTTGCTCTGCTGCACCTGGGGAAACTTCTCCGCGCTGCTGAGAATCTGCTGGATCAGTGCTGCTTTCGGGCCTTGAAAGCCCCCGTACAAAAGTCCCGACCCACGGGTCGGTGCGGGCAAGCCCGCCTTGAGTCAGTAGCTCTGGAGGTCGGCGTAGAACCTCCCCGTACGAAGCTGGTATGCGCCACTCTCTTTTCGTGGCAGCATCAGTAGCGACTCCGCCTTGGGCAACGTCAGGCCATCGAGCAGGGGCACATCGGGCTGCGCGTGCTGAAGGCTCGTCGTCAGGGGCGGTTCGCCTTTCAGCAGCTTATCCAGCTCCTTCATCCCCGGAATCGGAAGCTTGAGCTGTCTTCCTCCACCGGGCAGCTTCAGTCCCGGAATCTGTGCTGCGCCACGAAACTCTCGTCGTGTCATCTTGGTACCTCCAAGGTCTACTTAGAGGGTTCCTAGGCAATTTCCTGCCAGAGAAAGCTGCGAAAAACTACACTACCGACGGTGGCGCATCAGGCCAGTTGTCATGAGCACCGCACTCATCAGAGCAAGAGAACGCGTGGAACAGCCAGCAGCGCGGCTCCCTTGACAACGCACAGCACCCCCAGAATCAGCCTCGGTTTGGATTGCATGAGTTATTATGCCAGATTTAATCTTTCTTCACGCAACGTGCGCTACAATCGAAGCATGATAAACAAGCGGACGCTGGCTCTGAGTGGAGCCTTGATTTTTGGGACGAGTGCGGTCTTGGTGGCGGGGCAAAAGCTGGAGGTTCTCAAGGGGGGCTCGCTGAAGCTGGCGGCATCGGGCTGGACGATCACTCCGGCGGGCAAAGAGCACGCGACCATGGGCGATATACTACTCTCGTCGACGCTACGGCCCGATGGACAGCTCTTGGCCGTAAGCAGTGGCGGCGGGGCGGCGCACGGAGTGAGCCTGATAGACGCGGCGACGGGGACGCTGAAGCAGCAGCTTAAGTTTGGCCGGACGCACGCGGGACTAGTGTGGTCACCCGATGGCGCGACGCTCTATATCTGCGGCGGAAACTCGGGGCTGATCCAGGTCATCACCAAGCAAGCCGATGGCAGCTACGCCCCTGGTACGCCCCTGACCGTGCTGGATACCAAGCCGGTGGCGGCGGGAACCAAGAAAGGCAAGCGCCAGAGTGGGGTCTACCTGAGTGGGCTGACCCTCTCCCCCAGTGGCAAGCGTCTCTACGCCGCAGATCTCGCCAGCGATACCCTTATCGCGCTCAACACCGATGGGAGCGAGAAGATCGAGCGGGAGCTAGAAGACGGGGCAAAGCCAGGGGCGCTGAAGCTCACCGCCGATGGAAAGTACGTGCTCTGTGCGCTCTGGAGCAAGGCCCAAGTACTGGTGCTGGATGCCGCGACTCTAGAGACCAAGCGGACGCTGAAAGTGGGGGCGCACCCCAACGATCTCTTGCTCGCCTCCGACGGACGGCTCTTTGTCTCCTGTGGCAACGAAGACGCGGTCTATGTCTTTGACTTTGCCAATCTCGATGTCTCGGCCTCCATCCGTGATGAAGACTCGCCCCTCCTGGAGAAAATCGTCACGCGCCTCTCACTTCAGTCAGCCCCCGGAGCCACGCCTTCGTCGTTGGCGCTCTCCCCCGATGAGAAGACACTTTATGTTGCCTGCTCAGACATCAATGCCGTGGCCGTGATTGCCGCCGAGCGCCGGGGTGGGAGCAAAGTGGCGGGGTTTATCCCCACCGCGCACTACCCGACCACCGTCACGGTCTCAAGCGATGGCAAGAAGCTCTTTATTGGCAGTAGCAAGGGAATCGGTACCGGCTCAAATCCGAGCGAGAAGCCCGACCCGGAGTACCCACGTGGCTTCCCCTATATCGCCAGCCTACTCACGGGAATTGTCTCCACCGTCGAGACGCCCGATGCCAAGCAGCTCACAGAGTACACGCGCAAGTGCCTCGCGAACGTCCCGAAAGTGAGCCCGCCCAAGCCCAGCAGTAGCGCCATTCCCAGCAAGCTCGGCGAAAAATCCCCCATCGAGCACGTGCTCTATATCATCAAAGAGAACCGCACCTACGATCAAGTTTTCGGCGATCTGGAAAAAGGCAACGGCGACAAGAAACTCTGTCTGTTCGATGAAGACGTTACTCCCAATCACCATGCCCTGGCGCGGGAGTTTGTCACTCTCGATAATCTCTACTGTTCCGGCGAGGTGAGCGTGGACGGCCACCACTGGAGCAACGCGGGTCTTGTTCCCGATGTCATGCAGCGCACCTGGCCCGCACAGTACGGCGGCAAGGGCGCGCCTCCCCTCAAAGGCGGCGATTTTGGCGACCCGCTTGCCAAGACGCCCTCGGGCAAGATCTGGGACGCCTGCCAGCGTGCGGGGGTGAGCTTTCGCACCTACTACTACCACACGGATAAAAATCAAAGTGAGGAGTGGGCTGCGGCGCGTGCCAAGAGCGAGCGCGACCATAAAGCCGCCGATATCTTTATCAAAGAGCTTGCTGAGTTCGAGAAAAACAACAACCTCCCGAAGTTCATGGTCATGGCTCTCTCGGAAGACCACACACGTGGCGCAACCGCCGGAGCCTTCACCCCCAAGGCCGCTGTCGCCTCCAACGACCAAGGCATCGGCAAGATCGTCGAGGCGTGTAGCAAGAGCAAGTACTGGAGCAAGATGGCGATCTTCATTATCGAAGACGATGCCCAAAACGGCCCGGATCACGTGGATGCCCACCGCACAGTTGGCCTCGCGATCTCGCCCTACACCCGCACGGGACGCTTGGACTCTACTTTTTACACCACCTGCTCGTTCCTGCGCTCAATGGAGCTGATCTTAAACGTCCCGCCCCTCTCGGTCTTCGATGCCAACGCCACCCCGCTCTGGGCCAGTTTTGGAACCAAGGCCAACCTCACGCCCTACACCAACCGCCCACCCAAGATTGACCTGAACGCGAAAAATCCCGGTGGTACCAGCGCCGCAATAGAGTCCGCCGAGATGGACCTAGACGAGCCCGATCAGCTCAATGAGGCTGAGGAGCAGCTACTCAATAAAGTGATCTGGGAGAGCGTCAAAGGCAAGAATGTCCCCTACCCCGGCCCCACGCGCCGGTTTCTGGGGGGGCACTAGAGGCCATCTCCCCGGCTCGTTCCTCGCCTCCCCTCTTCCCGTATTTGCTCCTTCGTCGCCGGAAGAGGGGAGATGGCAGAAAAAGCACCTACCCCAGATACGCCTTCACTGTCTCGGTGGGGACTTGCCAGACGCGCTCGGCCAGATAGGGCTTGAAGCCTAGCTCGGTGTTGATCTTGAGCATGGCATCGTTGCTGTCGGCGTTTTCGGTGCGGACAATCGTCACATCAGGGCGCTCAGCGATAAGCTTCTTAAGCAGCTCGGCCTTGAGCCAGCGACCCAGGCGCTTGCCCCGGTACTGCGGCCAGACGGCGGTGATTCCCTGGTGCGCAAAGGTCGGCTTGTGCGGGTTCCAGAACAGCTCCGTCAGCCCGGCGATCTTTCCGGTCTCGTTGTCGCGCAGGTGCAGGCTCCAGCGCTCGACCCCACGCTTGGCACGCGACTCTTCCTGGTGGCGCAGCTGCTCCTCGGTGAGCTTGAAGTCCTCGACTTGGAGGCTGCCACGCGGGACGGTGTTGAAGATATCAAAAAGATCAATTACCTCCTGGATATTCTCCTCGGGGTACGCTCCCGCCCAGAGGCAAGACGTAAAGCCGTCGGCGAGATCGCTTGTCCAAGTGTCGAGCAGGCCGTCGGGAACCTCGGCGAGCTTGAGCTGGTTCACGTGCGACTCTAGCCCCACAGTTGCGCCAATCCGCTCTAGAAACGCCGCGCCAGAGGGAACCGTGCTGGCGCTGTCAGCCATGAGAAGTGTCCGGTTCTCCGACTCCGCCACTGCCATAATCTCCCGCAAGAGCTGCTTGGCGATACCTTGCTGGCGAATCTCTGGTAGGAGCTTGATCGAAAACTGCGCCAGATGCTGGTTTTCGTCGGCGCGCATCACGCCTAGATCGGCAGTACCCAGCGTCTTGCCTTCCTGCTCCACCACCCATACCCAGACATCCACAAAGGGCGGAATGCTCCGTAGCTGGGCCTCTGTCTCCTCCCACTTGGGGGCAGGATCATCAGGCGCGCGCTCCACCGCCATCGCCACACGAAGCTCGTGCGATGCCCTCGCGTCGTCGTCGGAGATGTTTCGGATGTCAATGGATCGGATGGTGATTTGGCTCATGCCTACAAAGACACTCAAAATAGAGGTTATGTCACAGGTAGAATAGATTCTATGCTGAAGATCGGAATTGCAGGGCAGCGCGGGCTAGCGTTCCTGAAGGCGTTTCGTGCGTTTCCTGGTGTGGAAGTGACGGCGCTTTGTGACACAAACCCCGATGTTTTGGAGCGCAATGCGAGTGCGCACGAGATTTCCGGGCGCTTCACGGAGTTCTCCGCGATGCTGGAGCATGTCGAGGCTGTCGTGGTCTCGACTCCGATGCAGTGTCACGCGGAGCAGAGCATCGAGGCACTTGCGGCCGGCAAGCACGTGCTCTCGGAAGTGAGTGCCTGCATCTCCATGGACGAGTGCTGGCGGCTCCTCAACGCGGCGGAGAACAGTGGTGCCGTCTATGCGATGGCGGAGAACTACTGCTACGGTAAGGACGTGGTGCTGATCAAAGAGCTGGTGCGAGAGGGGCTCTTTGGCGTGCCGTACTTTGGCGAGGGCGAGTACCTTCATGAGATCCGTCACTACCACCACACCCCTGATGGCTCCCCGACCTGGCGCTCGGTCTACCAAGTCGGGCGGCGCGGCTGTACCTACGGGACGCACTCCCTTGGCCCGGTGATGCAGTGGTTTACCACCGCCAACCCGAGCGAGCGTATCGCGACAATTAGCTGTCACGGCACGGGCGTCCACACCGATACAGGGCACCCGCACGACGACACCTGCCTCATGCTGGTACAGTTAGCCAGCGGCAAGCTGATCAAGATCCGCCTGGATATGCTCTCGAACCGCCCCCACCTGCCCGCTTACTATGCGCTCCAGGGGACGCTCGGAGTCTACGAAGCATCGCGCTTTCCGGGTCAGCCAAGCCAAGTCTGGCTAGGCAAGAGTGAGGACGGAGCAAACCGAAAGTGGCAACCCCTCAGCGAGCTCTACGAAATGCATCTCCCCGATGACTGGCGCAACCCACCTCCCGAAGCTCTTGCGGCAGGCCACGGAGGCGGCGACTACTTTGTCGCCCGTGACTTTGTTCGCGCCTGCCGGGGAGAAGCCGCGCCCAGCTGCGGCATCCACGATGCGCTTGCCTGGACCGCCTGCGACATTCTCTCCGAAATATCCATCACCAATGGCGGCACGCCGCTCCATGTCCCCAACTTCCGCGATCCGAAAGAGAAACCCCTGAGCTATGCCTGAGCTATCCCACCTACGCATGCGCCGCCCGCGCCTCGACAACCTGCCTGAGCTGGTGCTACCGGAGGGCTTTGCCCTGCGCTCTGTCACGGCAAACGAGCTCCCGGAGCTGGCCTGTCTGCTGGCGGCATCGTTTCCCGAGCTGATCTGGACACCACAGAAAGCCCATGAAGCCCTCTTCGCCGATCTGACGGTCAAAGAGACGCTGGCGCTCGTTGAGGAAGCGACGGGTATTTTTGCTACCACAGCATCAGCGCGGCTCTTGCCAGAGCGTTTTCCCGATGCGGGCTACCTGCACTGGGTCGGGGCGCACCAGAGTTTTCGTGGCAAAGGACTGGGACGGCTGGTCACCCTCGCGGTGCTGCACAAGTTCCGCGAGCGGGGCTGCACCAGTGCGGTTTTAGAAACCCAGGACTTTCGCCTGCCCGCGCTCCAGAGCTACCTCAAGCTGGGCTTTGAGCCCGAGCACGCCGACGACACCCATGCGGCGCGCTGGGAGGCAATCTTAAACCCACCACTGGGTAAGCAACCCGTGACTCAGGTGGCTTTTGTGGTGAAGGATATGGACGTTGCCCGACAGGCCTGGGCCAAGGCACTGGGCGTGCCCATCCCTGACACCCGCCTAACCATTCCGGGTAATGAGCGCGATCTCACCTACCTCGGACAGGCAACGGGAGCACAAGCGAAGCTAGCGTTCTTTAATCTCGGCCAGGTGCAGATCGAGCTGATTGAGCCCGTGGCAGGTAGTGGCCCCAGTGTCTGGGATAACGCGCCAGAGGGAGTTCACCACCTAGCGTTTCGCACGAAGAACATGGCCGCAACCCGCGATGCGCTCGCCGCCGTGGGCGTGCCACTGGTCTTTCGTGGTGACTCCCCCAACGGAGCCCAGATGGCCTACTTCGATGCTCGCGACTCTCTGGGCCTCTACTTTGAGTTCGCGGAGGCCCAGAAAACGCCGCTCTAGAGCCGCTCAGCCCCGATCGCCGTGAGTGTCTTTCGTATGTTTGCCAGGGTCGTCTCGATCTCCTCACCCGTGAGCGTCCGGTCTGGAGCACGGAGCGTGAAACGAAGCGTCAGCGAGCGCTTGCCCTCACCGAGCTTGCTAGCATCCTCGAAAATATCGGCCAGTCGTAGCGACTCTAGAAGCGGCCCCGCGCTCTCGCGCGCCGCTTGCTCGATCTTGTCGAACGGCATATCTTTGGAAAAGACTGGTGCCACATCACGGGTCGCCGACGCAAACTCGGGAAGCGCAGAAAAGCCAACCTTTGTTTCTTGGGCAAGCGAAGCGAGCGCCTCGCCGTCCAGATCAAAGACACACGTGCGCTTGGGCAGGTCGTTGGCGTCGATCACCGCCGTCGAGAACTCACCGATCATCCCAATATTCTGACCATTCACTAAAACACTCGCCGTCCGATACGGATGCGTGAAGGGGGACGTGTCCGCGACGTACTCCGCCACGATCCCAAGCCCCGCCAGCAGGCTCTCGACAATACCCTTGGCAAAGTAGAAGTCCGCTGGGTAGCTCTCGCCCTTGATCGCCCAAAGATTGGCGTTGGCTGAACCCGCAACCAATCCCGAAACGCGCAAAGGCTCACTCGGGGTTCCCCCACTCGTGGGGGCGGAGGGGGCCAAGTACACACTTGCCACCTCGAAGATGGCGATGTCACGGATGCCTTCGCGGACGGCACGCTGGGCGATTCCGATATGATTGGGCACCAGCGATGTGCGCAGCTGGCTATACTCCGGTGCCATGGGGTTGCGCAGAAGCAGTGCACCGGGGCCACCGTCGGCCACGAGCGAGTGTGTGATGACCTCTTGCAAGCCCTGCTGCACCAGTGCGTTCTTCAGGCGCAGGATAAACGCGGCGCGTGGCGAGTCCTGCCCGCGCTGCCCGATCTGCCAGGCGATCTTCTCCGGGATATTGGCGTAGCCCAGCGCGATCCGCCCCACCTCCTCCGCGATATCGTCCTCGATGGTTAGATCAGGTCGCCACGCCGGGATCAGACAGTCCAGCGCGCCTGCGGACTGCTCCACCCCCAGCCCAAGCCGGGTAAGTGCCGCAATGGCCGCATCACGGTCCACATCCACGCCGAGCAGCGCACGCACGCGGTCGAGGCGTGCTAAAAAGCGTCGCTTGGGAGTCGGCTGGGCAATTTCCTCGCTCACACCGACGATCTCGCCACCACAGTGCTCAACGATTAGCTGCGCGGCGCGGTCGCCGGCAATAGCGACTAAGTTCGGATCGACATAGCGTTCAAACCGGTAGCTCGCCTCAGAGCGCACCACTTTCTTCGCCGTTCGCCGGATGCAGAAGGGGTCGAAGTGCGCCGTTTCCAGCAGCACATTGGTCGTCCCCTCCGTGATCTCGGTCTCCTTACCGCCCATGATCCCCGCGATCGAGATCGCCTTTTCCCGGTCGCAGATACAGAGCGTCCCTTGCGGAAGCTCGTGCTCCGCGCCATCCAGGGTCACTAGTTTCTCGCCCGGAAGCGCCTGCCGCACGACAATCTCGCCGCCGGGGATCGTGTCCAGATCAAACGCATGGAGCGGTTGCCCTAGCTCCAGCATGACGAAGTTGGTGATGTCCGCGACATTATTGATCATCCGGTAGCGGTCGCCCAGCGCGGCGGTCAGGCGATCCTGAATCCACTGGGGCGTCGGGCCGATCTTGACGTTTTTAATCACGGTCGCCCGGAACCGGTGGCAGTTCGCGCTATCGTCAATGCGGATGGAGACTCCACCCCCTGCCCCCGCCGAGCGGGGGGGATGCTGCGGTTGGAGCTTCTTATTGGGGTAGATAGCGGCAAGCTCTCTTGCCGTACCGTAGACACTGGCCCAGTCGCCGCGGTTGGGGGTGATCTTGGTGTACCAGACCTTCCCAAACGGCGTCTCCAGCGTCTCCTCGACCTCCAGCCCCGCCATGGTCAGCGCATCGGCGACGGCCTCTTGCTCGTCGCCCGAAACCGCGATGTAGTCATTTAACCAACTCAGTGGAATTCTCATAATGTTTGTACCCTCCCCCCCCCGCCCCTCCTCCCGACACCTCCGGGAGGAGGTCGGAAGGAGGGGAGATAGAGAGGCGATGAAACTCCCCTCCCCCAACCCGTCTCCCAGGGTTGGGAGGAGGGGCCGGGGGAGGAGGGTCTAGAACTGCCCTAAAAATCGGAGGTCGTTGTCGAGGAAGAGCCGCAGGTCTTTGACGCCGTAGCGGATCATGGGCATGCGATCTAGCCCCAGCCCAAAGGCCCAGCCGGTGTACTTTTCCGTGTCGTAGCCGGCGCGCTTGAGGATATTGGGGTGGATCAGCCCCGCGCCGCCGAGCTCCAGCCAGCGGTTGTTCCACCACACAGCCACTTCCACACCCGGCTCGACGAACGGGAAGAAGTCGGGGCGGAATCTGACGATGGCATCGGGGCCAAAGAGGCCACGAGCAATCTCGGCCAAGACGCCTTTCAGATCGGCGAGGGAGATCCCCTCCGCGACCGAGAAGCCATCGATCTGGTGGAACGTGTGCGAGTGAGTCTCGTCCATGGCATCGCGCCGGAAGCAGCGGCCCATGGTCGCCATACGAAATGGCACGGCGGGCAGGTTGCTAAAGTTGCGGCCCTGGAGCGAGCCGGTGGTGTGGGTGCGCAAGAGCCACGCACCGGGCTGCCCCGACGGCGCGCCCCCCTCGACATAGAACGTGTCTTGCTCGTCCATGGCCGGATGATCCTGTGGGTAGTTGAGCCAGTCGAAGTTAAAGAGATAGTCCTCGACATCGGGGCCATCCACAAACGTGAAGCCCAGCCCGAGAAAGACCTGCTTGACATCCGCAAACGTCCGGGTCAGTGGATGCAAGCGCCCCGGCGTGCGTCCGCGCCCTGGCAGCGTCACGTCAATGGCCTCGGCTTGCTCACGAACGGCAAGCTCGGCGGCAGCGAGCGCGGCTTTTCGCTCGGCCAGCGCTGTCTCGACACGACTCTTTGCCTCGTTGAGCGCCTGCCCAAAGAGCGGCTTCTGGTCGGCGGGCAGGCTCCCGAGCTGGCGCATCATCCCGCTCAGCTTGCCATTTCTGCGGCCCAGATAGGCGATATCGGCTTCTTCAAGTGTTGCTGTAGACTCTGCGGCAGCAATCGCAGCGAGCGCCTCGGCCTCTACTTGTCTCAGTTCGTCTGTCATAATTTCACCCAAAAAAGCCCGTGGCGGGTGCCACGGGCTTTTCTTTTTGTTCCACAGGCGGGATTAGCCCGCGACGCCCACCTGCTTGAGGAGGGCGGTAAAGGCACCCGGATCGTTGATCGCCATGTCCGATAGAACCTTGCGGTCCAGTGCGATCCCCGACTGGCTCAGGGCGTGGATGAATGTCGAGTAGCGCGTGCCACCGTTGCGGCAGGCAGCGCCAATACGAGCAATCCACAGGCGGCGGAAGTCACGCTTCTTGACACGACGGTCACGGTAGGCGTAGTTTCCAGCCTTAGCGACGGCCTCATTGGCTGTCTGGAATACATTTTTGCGAGAGCCGAAATAGCCCTTCGCTTGCTTGATGATCTTATTGTGGCGCTTTTTGACCATTACGCCACGCTTGACTCTAGGCATCTCTTCTTTTTCCTTATCGGGCGCGGCCCTCGAAAAATGGCCGCTGTTTCTTCCCGGTTTCCAGCCCGGCGCTGTTTGAGTAGCGTCTCTCCGGGCGGCGAGGGTCTGCGATTACTTCATTCGCTCTTAAGCTAGAAGTTGGCTCCGTAGGGCAGCTGTCGTCCCAGGGCCTTGGCTTTGCCCGGATCGAGGACGGACTCGGCGTACAGGCGGCGAAGGCACTGAGGGCTCTTCTTCACCATCGAGTGGTGCCGCTTGCTGTGCCGGTGCATCAGCTTTCCGGTGCCGGTACCATGAAATCGCTTTACCGCGCTCTTGTGGCTCTTCATCTTCGGCATGATAGTTCTTTCTCCACGGCGCAGAAAACTGCGCCAAGGGAAGATAGTACCATGCTTCCTCGCGCTCAGCAATACCTACTTCCCTGATTTGGTTCTACGGGAACTCCCACACATTACTTTGTCGTACAAAGTGACATGAACCGCACCGCACTTCTGGCTCTTCTTCTGAGCGCCGCTCTGGGAGCTGGCTTGCTCCGCTTAGGCTGGGCAAGTCCCCTCACCCATCTCCTAGCAGGGGTTGGTATCGCGGGAACTCTGGGGCTATTGCTACTGGGTTTCGTCGCTCTTCTGCGGCGCGTCCCTCGGCGAGGCAGGATGGTGCTTGCTCTGCTTGTCTCTCCGCTGGCACTGCGAGGGGCGTATTTCTTTTTGCGGCACCACTGGCTCACACCCGGCGTTTTTGTGATCTTACTCCTCGTCGCCATCGCCCTCCTCTGGCCCGTTCGGCTCCGCCTACCCCTGCACTCCCAAAAGACAGGGATCGCTCTGGCGGTACTCTGTGGCCTGGGGGTACCTTTGCTCTGGAGCAGTGTGCCGCCTCGGACGCTTCTTCAGGGAGTCAAGCGCTGGCGCTCGGAGCCCCTGACACGCACGCCGCTGGGAATAGCCGCACACACCGGGCTCCTTGGGAGCTTAGGGCTCTTCCCCCTGATGGGGCTTGTTAGTTTGCGCAGCGGTAGCGGTCAAAGCGCTCGGGAGTCAGCGGCACCCAGTGCGACTCTTCCGTAAGCGGCGCGGTTTCCTGATCCAGGCGAATCGCCGCACGGCGTAGCACATCGCGGGCCGAGAGCAGGCGCGCGGGAATGTCGGTGAGCTCTAAGAGCGCCTGTTTATCGTCGTTGGCAATCGGCAAGACACAAGATGCAGTAAATGAGAGCAGCTCAGGCTCGTCGGGGAGACGAAAACCAGCGACGCGCTTTCCGGCCCGTGCCAACTGCCGCGTGAGGTAGTCTTTCAGCGCCTCTTTGACGGACTCCACCAGCGGCTCCCAGTCCCCATCCGTGGGCTGCTTGTCGTAGAGTGGCTCGATCAGGCCCGATCGGTAAGGGAAGTTATCGTGCGTGTCAAGAAGTCGAAAGCGCTCGGTACCGACGATCTCAATGCGGAAGCGGCCGTCATCGAGCTGCTCCGACTCCTTAATCTGAGCCAGGCAGCCCACCGGTGCAGTGGTCACCGTCTTGGTTGCCTCATCATTGCTGGTAAGCAAGATAATCCCAAAAGGCAGATTTTCCTTGAGGCAGCGCTGGATCATCAGGCGATAGCGCATCTCAAAGACATGCAGCGGCACCACCATCTGCGGAAAGAGAACCAGGTCCAGCGGAAAGAGCGGAACCTCTGTAATGCGCCCCCCATGCGTTGATCCCATACACGATTATATCGCGGTAAAATAACGAAGCAAACCCTGGCAACAAGGAGTCTATCTAGGCATGATACCGATTCTCGCTCTGCCCCCCGCGCTTGTCCAAACCGAGCTACGCTTCCTCGAGACCTTTCTCTGGAACCCGGAGACGCGCGGCCCGCTACTGGCGCTCTTTGCCAGTGACGAAAACACCGTCCAGCCCGCCACTGTTGGCTCGCTCACGGCTCTGATTCCCAAGCAGCGCACGGAGCTGCTCTGGGAAAAGCTTCCACAACCCGATCTCTATGCCGGTCTGGCCGAGCCGGAGAAGCTGGCGCTGCTTAAGGCAAGCCTTAGCGAAAAACAGTGGGCAAAGCTCTGTAGCCGCGTCGGGCTGGGAGTCGGGGATCTGGGCCGCGACCAGCGCACGCTCTTTCTCGCACTCTTGCCAAATCCCCTCACTCTCCGTCGAAACGGCGAGACAGCACAAATTCAAGACCCCACTCGCCAGCAAACCCGCCTGCGCCTCTCGCGCAAGTTCGCCTACTACTTCACCAACAGCGATGGCGGCGCAATCTCTGTAGCCAGCAACGAGCCTACGAAACCAAACTGGGAGCTGGGAGCCCCCCAGCAGTTACTCTCGGGCACACGGCTTATTGAGCAAGGAGGCCGAGTCGGGTTCTCCATTGCGGAGGCGCAGACAGATCTCTTGTTTGTCACGAGCTTGACAACGGTTCCTGGGGTCACTCTCTCTCAAAACGTCAGACGTACTTTCGATCTCAATGATCTCTCGCTAATCGGTAACAACGCAGGGACGTTTGGGGCGACATTTACAGCACCACGCAGCAATAGCTCCAAGCCGAGCCAGCTTGAGTACGCCAGCCCTTTACTAGATACTACCGTGTCGCTGGTCGGAGCAAAGACGGTCGGGGAGCTGGTGAAGCGCTGTGGCGTGGCAACCAAGCAGGAGCTTTTCTGTGACCCACGTTATGCCAGCCTTGCGGTGCATCTGCGAGGGCCAAGTGCCCGTGCGGGGGATATTTGCCAGGCACTCGCTCGGTGCGTCACGGGTACGTGGCGCAAAGTCGGGCCGGGCTACGTCCTCACCGACGATCTCGTCCCCCTCGCCATTCGCATGGGCCGCATCCACGACTGGCTCACGGCGGCACAGCAGAACCTCACGAAACTGCAAGAAGGAGCCGATGAGCGAGCCGATACCATGCTCGCCGCCTACTTAACGTGGAGCGACGACGATCCCAACCACCCCGACGAGATACTCACCGCAAAGCTCACCCAGAACACACAGGCCCTCCGGGTGAGTGAGCTCTCTCCGGCGCTACGGGAGAAAGTCGCCCAGCAGATTGCGCTCTACCAGAACACCCCAAGCGGCGACCCGAACCGCGCTCCCATCAACACCGACAAAATCATCTACACGCCCCAGACGGTCCTAGAGCTCCTGCCGCCCGGCTATGATCCCGTTCCCGTGCGCTGGGCCAGCAATAGCGTCCGACAAACAAACCGCTCCGAGCCTACGCCCCAAACGCTTCCTGAACCGCCCAAAAACAGCCCCCCCCGGACGCTCGCTGTCGCGATCCAGAACGAGAGTGAGGCAAGGCTTGCCGTCGCCACAGCAAAAACGAAGGGCTTCACGACGCTCTGGGTGCAAGTGGGGCTCCATGATCCGTCCCTGCTGAAAATCGCCATTGAGGCAGGTGAAACAGAAGGCATTCCCGTCGCGGCCCTCGTGCGCCCCCTCCGAGCTCGGGCTGGTACCGAGCAAACGGTCGAGGGAAAGCGCTCCGCAAGCTACCTACGCCCCGATCTGCCTGAGAGCCAGGCAGCAGTCCTGCCCGCGCTCAAAAAGCTCGCCGCCACACCTGGTCTGGCGGGGCTAATCCTCACGGATGTCTATCCCACAGGCTATCAAAACAGCGATGCAAACTGGAAAGACATTCTCGGCTACAGCGACGCGATGCGCCTCGCCTGCCTGCGCCAGCAAGCTGCCGATCCCGTAGACCTCACCACAGCCCAGCTTAATAGTAACAATCAAGTCTGGCTAGGCGGTGTCACCTTTGTTACGAATATTACGCTCAGCAAGCCCGGTGGCTACGCTCCGCCTCCCTCGTGGTATCAGCCTTCCGGCGGCTACTGGGAGGCGTTCTATAGAGTGCGCCAAGAAGCCTCGGAAGCCTTCGCCAACAGCCTGCTTGCGGCGATAAAGCCCTCCAGCCCCGGTTTTCAAATGACGTATCTCAGCCGAGACAGTCGCCACTTCGCCCCCACGCAGCGCCGCTTGATCGTGCCCACCTTTGCATCATTCGGCTTTCTCAGTGGGTTCGTGAACGAGTGGAGCCGAGCCGCCAACGAGAAAAGGCCACCCGAGAGCCTCGTCTTTGATGCCTCAGATCGGCCCCTTAGTCAAGCCCTTGCTGTACTCTCTAAGCTGTAGGGATCTGCCCCGGAGCCCAGAGCGCACGAATGTCCTCGCCGCGTGCCTCGCGCTCGGTGAGGTCTTGGAGGAACGTGACGAAGCTGATCTGAGGCGTCCAGCCCAGAGTGCTCTCGGCCTCGCTCAGATCATGCTGCTCAACGCGATCCGGAAAGGTAATCCCGTATTTTTCGATCAGGGCACTGCTTCCCGGCACCTGTGCCTCGCACCAAGCCAGACCGTGCGTCTTAAAATCCACCACCACGTCGTCGGGCATTCCGTGATTGGTGTGAACAATCGTCCGAAAGATCCCAAAGTCGCCCGCGAGCCCACGCTCAATAGAGGCCACGTTTGATGCGGCCACATCACGAGCATCCACGCCGTTTCGCAGCAGCTTCTCCCCGAACGCCAGATAGGGCTTGGGCACAAAGTCGTGGTAGCGCAGCAGGGTGATCGGGTTGCCGGTTCGGTGGTGCCACGTCCGGCACAGATCCTCCCCGATGACCTTGGTGACCGAGTACAC
>JAPLCP010000050.1 GCA_026392155.1 Armatimonadota bacterium
TTTATTAGCTTTGGCAAGTCCAGGGAGAAAGTTCAGGCTCCCCCTGGAATTATAGGAATTTTAGAACTTGCCTAAGAGTGTTAACACCAACCGACGACCCTGCTGAAAACGCGTCCCACCGAGCGAGGTAGTCCCCGTCGCAGCGGCTCCCTGAGCGAAATTGAGAGCGTTACGTGAGTTTGTGACGTTCTCAACGCCAAACTCGATCGTATGCAGGTTGCTGATGAGACGTGGCCGTGCTCGAAGACGCAGGTCGAGCTGGTCAATAGGAGCACGTGTGCCTCCGAGAGCCGTTACCGACGAGCGAAGCCCACTGCCATGGTAGTAGGTCAGCGCTAGCTGCGACTGGTCTCGTAGCTGGTAGCCCGCGCCGACATTGACCGTCTGCTGCTGATCAAACTCTTGGGGAACCATTCCGCCACCCGCAAGAGCGCGACGCTTTGCATTGCTACTGGTGTAGGAGACATACCCACTGAGCCCTGCACTAATGGCATCAAGCGCGCCGGGCTGCTGATCCAGGCTTCGTGGCTTGAGCTCATAGAGCATCTCAAAACCATTGACGGTGGCATCACCTTGATTGACCATCGAGAATGCACCGGCTTGAGGACCTTGAATCATCTGCTGCCAGCCATGCGCATTTTTCAGGTCTTTGTTAAAGCTAGAGAGTCGGATGGTCTGACCGCGAAGCTGCTGCTCGACGCTGAAATCTAATTGGTCGTTTGTCTGAGCGGCAACCGGAAGGGGTGTGGTTCCTGTCTGACCAAGACCGATAGCCCCTTGTCCAATCCCGGGCGTGGTGACAACACGGTTGTAGCCAAAGCGAAGCACCATCGGCTGATCTTTGCCCAGGCTCTTGATAAGGCCCTTCGGAAAGAGATACAGGGCATTCATGCGCGGAGACACCATGCTCTCAGAGCGCTTGGTATCATAGCTCGCACGGGGATCTGAGGCGGCAAAGCGAATGCTCTGGTCCTGGGAGAAGTTCTCTACACGAACCCCCACGTTCAGGCGAAGCTGTTTCGTTGCCGTGTAGGTATCCTGAAGGTAGAAGGCGCTATAGCCACCCGTACGACGGATCAGCATGGAGGGTGAAGTGGTGTTATCGGCATTGGCGCGGAGGCTATTGCCTACATAGGGAAGCGCCGTGACGGCATTGGCAGCCGCTTGGCTCATCGGGGTGAACTGATAAGCCTCATTGCCTTTGAGATCCTGAGCGATTACTCCAAATTTGTAGGCATGTTGGCTGTCACTATCTCCATAGTTAAAGTCTGCCTGCACCTGACTCTGCGTGAAGTTCAGTGTGGTATTGGGGTTGTACTCGATGGAGTAGTTTGCGGGAAGTGTTGAGGTCGAGTACGCCGCGCCGGTTGTCAGTGGATAGCCCAGCACGTTTCGGTTGGTCGTATCCTGGCGGGTATCTGCGCCCCCTATGGAGATCGTCCCCTTTAGCTTGGACGTAAACGTCCGGTTAAGCTGAAGGGCATAGAAGCTATGGTTATCTGACTGGCGGACATTGTTGCCCAGAATTTCCTGGCTTGCCGCAAAGTTGGTACCATCTTGGAAGCTCACTCGGGGGAAGTCTGTTGCGTTGCTGTTGCCCCCAAAGCCATAACCCTGGCCGCGATTAATAAAAGACGAGGACAGTCCCTGTCGGTTGGCGACACCGTTTCGCGCACCGCTGCTTCCAACAAAGGCGGAGGCCTCCGTTTTCTCATTGATCCGGTAGCTGAACTTTCCGAGCAGGCTCTCCGAGGTTCCATTGTTGTTTGACATCTGCCGCTGTGGCTGCGGAGACTCCAGGAAGTTATCCGTGTCTCGGCGCGAGTAGCTCAAGACGTAGCCTGCACGTGAGTCGGGGTTGGTGACCGCCTTCCCCGAAGTGTCCATGTGAGTGCCAAGCTGACGGCTGAAGGTGAAGGTTTGTGACGTTCCCCCGTACTCTTCCCCGCCAACAGCATACTCAAAGTTGGGGGCCAGAGGACTTTTTGCCGCACCGATCGCAGGGCGCAGCGAGGTCTCCAAAATCGTGCTACCACCCCCAAAGTTGGCTGCTAGGTTTCCTGTGCGCACCTTGATGCTCTCCAGCATATCTGGCGTGAGGATCTGGGCGGCGCGTCCTGATAGGAGCGAGGGGAGCTGGAAGCCATCAATGTAGAACGTCCCATTGTCCGACTCGCCACGCGGATGCAGGCGGTTCTGGCTATTGGGAACCATGCCAGGCACAGATCGCAGTGCCTTACTCAGGCTCTGGCGGTTCCCCACACCATTGGGGAAGAACTGAAGATGCTCACGGTCACGCGATGTATAGACACTCGGATCGGTAATGTCAATGCGCAAAACACGAGCTTTTGTATCAAAAACAATCTCGCCTTTGGGCTCTAGCTTTAGCTCTACCTCAATGGTTTGATTGTCCACGACTGCGATTTTGCCGGTTAGCTCTTTGTAGGAGATACCGTTGACGATGGCGGTAATTTTGTATGTTCGCTCACCTGAGTCCAAGTCTCCTGTTGTCACCAGACCATTGGCGGCGGTGTTAAACTGGATGTCATCAAGGTCACGTGGCCCTGCTTTTATAACAATGGTTGCTCCAGGTAGAACAGCACCGTTTTTGGCATCCACGATCTTAAACTTGATCTGGCCATCTGCCCAAGCCGAAGCAGCGGGTAGCAGAAGACTGAGGGCACTCGCAGTTGCCCAGATACTGCCACGACGGGCAAAGCGTTGGTGTGTGTTATGTTTTTTCATTGTGGTTCCTGGCATCAGAAACTCCCCTAGGCAAAAATGGATTCCGGTAATTGTACGAGTACCCTCGGGTACTGTCAAGCACACTACTCTCTATGTTCTTTGTGCGCGACGAAAACTCCTGCTTGTTTTGTGCCGAATCTAGCTTCAATGAGGTATCTCATACCTGCGTGACAAACAATAAAAGCCAGGCCGCAGTGCCTAGCTTTTCCAAGGGAGATGACTCTAGTGGGTACTCTAGTAGGCTCCACGCCCTAGAAGGATGGCAGGGATCGCTCGTAGCAGAATCATCAGGTCGGTGCGAAACGAGTGGTGCTTGACATACTTCATGTCGAGCTCCAGCCAGCGCTCAAACGTCAGACCCGAGCGCCCTTCCACTTCGCGGAAACAGATCAGGCCAGGAGTGACACTCAGACGCTCCATAGGATAGTCGGGATAAGAATCAATCTCACTCTTGAGATGCGGTCGAGGCCCAACGAGAGTCATATCGCCCTTGAGGACATTCCAGAACTGAGGCGTCTCATCTAATGAACTTCGTCGTAAAAGACGGCCAATCCTAGTAACACGTGGGTCATTTTTCATCTTGAAAATCGGCCCCGAGGCTTCGTTTTGAACGGCTAGGCGCGCCTTCAGAGCATCGGCATTGGTTACCATGCTCCGAAACTTATAGAACGTAAACTGCTCACCATTCTTCCCGACACGCTTCTGACGGTAGATAATGGGGCCACGATCTGTGGCATAGATAAGAAGTGCGATCAAGGACAGAAGGGGTAACAACAGAAGTAGAGCAAGTGATGCCACTAAAATATCAAGAGCGCGTTTTGCACCGCGAGACACACTTGAACGCTTGGCACGCGTTGGAACCGAGAGAAGCTCTACGGACACAGGCATGTTTCCTTTCTGATTCTGTCTAGTTTCATCGTTATTTAATGAGCAAGGGGGCGAGCTTTCTAAGTGAGGCATGTATGTCGTCCGTGCTATTATCCCCCAATTCTCTTCGGTTTCAAACTTCGATTGTGGCACAGTGTGAAGAGTTCCTCAGAGGCGCTCGTTTTTTTTCTCACGCGGCTGAAGGTAGACGGTCTCACCTGGGCGATGATAGCCTCGTGAACGGGCTATGGCTTCGATCCCTTCTGCGGACTTGAGATAGGCTAGGTGTTGAGCATATCTTACATTTTCTGCATGCCGGTCACGGAGTCTTGCTTCGAGCTGACGCACCTCGCGATTGGTCTGCGCTCCTAAGGACCAAGGGAGCGAGAGCCACCGAACATAGAGACCGAGTGCTAAGACTATGCCAAGAGCACCGCCCAGAGTGCGCCAGAAAATATTGGACTGACGCCGCTGGCGCTGGGGACGAGGTTTAGAGAGGTTCGCCAAAAGAGTGTACCTTGATAAGATTGGTGCTTCCAGGTTTTCCCAACGGAGTGCCTGAGGTAAGCACAAAGAGACTTCCTGTCTTCAAATAACCTGCCGCCGCCGCTGCCGCCGCACTCTCGCTCAGGAGACCTTCGACACTGGTAGGGACGGGCATGAGGAGAGACTGAACCCCCCAGAAGAGAGCCAGGCGTCGACAGGTTTCCAGCGAGGGAGTGACAGCTACGACTTGTGTCTTGGGGCGGAATTTCGCAACGGAGCGTGCCGTTCCCCCAGACTCAGTGGCGCAGAGAATAGCCGCCGCCTGAAGATCATGGGCAATGGTGACGGCTGCCTCTGCAACCGCATCGGTGACGCTCTCGCGGCCAAAGATTGCCGTTTTCTCCCGCAAGAGCTGGTCGTAGTCTAGCTGCTCTTCCGTACGGCGAGCGATCCGTGCCATGGTCTCGACGGCCTGAAGGGGATGGGCTCCCACCGCGGTCTCCCCAGAAAGCATCAGCGCATCCGTACCATCTAGGATCGCGTTGGCGATGTCGGTGACCTCGGCGCGGGTGGGACGCGGGTTGCGGATCATGGAGTCGAGCATCTGGGTTGCCGTAATCACGGGCTTGCCGAGGCGGTTACAGGCACGGATCAAGCGCTTCTGGACCATGGCCATCTCCTCGACCGGTAGCTCAACTCCCAGATCTCCGCGCGCCACCATCGCGCCATCTGCCGCTTCCAGGATCGCATCCAAGTTTTCTAGCGCTTCTGCTTTTTCGATCTTGACTAGGATGGGAACCACACGCCCCGCCTGCTGCATGAGCGTGCGGAGCCGGTGGACATCGGCCACGTCGCGGACAAACGAGAGGGCGACATAGTCCACTCCGAGCGCTAGCCCAAATTTAAGATCTGCCTCGTCTTTCTCTGTCACTGCCGCGACCGGTAAGGGGACACCGGGCAGGTTGACGCCCTTGCCTGAGGAGAGCGCTCCCCCTGCAATCACGCGACAGATAACCCTCTCTGACTCTACTGTTTCGACCTGCAGCTCCAGAAGGCCATCATCGAGCAGCAGGCGCATTCCGGGAGCGGCGACGGCAAAAAACTCCGGGATGGGAAGGGGGATGCACTCCGCAGTGCCTATCGCCGATGCCAGGGTGAGGGTGACTTGCGCTCCCTCATCCAAGATGACTCCCTCCATGATTGTCCCCACACGGAGCTTGGGTCCACAGAGATCCTGCATGGCTGCGACGGGCTTGCCGACACGAGCTGCTGCCGCCTGGAGCCGTGCGAAGCGCTCTGCATGCTGGGCGTGGCTACCATGCGAGAAGTTGAAACGGGCAACATCCATCCCAGAGCGGATCAGGCGTTCCAAGGTTTCTGGGGCATCTACAGCAGGCCCTAGCGTACAGATAATTTTGGTTCGTGGCATCTAAGCCCGTATTATAGCTTGCATTTCAAAAAAAATGCACGGGGGGTGGACGACTCATTTTTGTCGTGATAAACTCCCCTGTGCTACGGGTCGGTAGCTCAGTGGTAGAGCAGTGCCCTTTGCTTATCGTGAGAACGATGGTTCATGCCATTTCAGGTGCGACTCCTGAGAGAAGCTATAAGGCATTGGTCGTGGGTTCGAGTCCCACCCGACCCATATTATTTTCATACTAGCGATTCACGACGGCGAAGTCGGTGCGTTTTCGCTTGACAAGAACGGTGTCGTGGCGCTCACTTTCCTGGGCTTCGGGGTAGTTCAAGGTGGTATGTAGCCCCCGGGACTCTTTGCGCTGCTGTGCGGAGCGGATGATCAGCTGCGCCGTCAGCGCCAGGTTCCGTAGCTCTAAGAGATCCTCGGTTGGGCGGCACGTGGCGTAGAGGCTCTCGACCTCGTCCATGATGACACTCACTGCGACATCCGCTTGGTGGAGGCGCTCGTCGTTGCGGACAATGCCCACGAACTTTGTCATCGCCGCCTGAATGCGCGTCTTCAGTGCCTCCGTGTCTGCGATACGCACGCGACCTCGGTAGGGGCGAAAGGGAGGGACATGCTCCAGAAGAGGCGGGGTATCGTCTAGGTCGTGCAAGAATAAGTCCGCGGCTCGGTGGGAGAAGACCAGCCCCTCCAGAAGCGAGTTGGAGGCGAGCCGATTGGCCCCATGGACGCCCGTACAGGTCACCTCACCGCTGGCAAAAAGCCGTGGTAGGCTTGTGCGTCCGTAGAGATCCGTGACAACCCCACCACACATGTAGTGCGCCGCAGGCACAACGGGGATGGGCTCGCGTGTCATGTCAATGCCGTAGCTGAGGCACCGTGCGTAGATATTGGGAAACCGATGCTGAATCTCCGTAGCGCTGATATGGGTGGCATCCAGAAACATACACGGCTCGTTTTGTTTCTTGCACTCTGCGTCAATGGCCCGTGCCACAATATCGCGTGGCGCTAAGTTCCCGCGCTCGTCGTAGTCATTCATGAAGGCGCGCCCGGCGGCATCCCGGAGAACTCCGCCCTCACCGCGCACCGCTTCTGAGATCAGAAAGCTACGGGCCGCAGGATGGTAGAGCGTCGTAGGATGGAACTGGATAAACTCCATGTTGGCCACTTGTGCTCCCGCCCGGAAAGCCATCGCGACCCCATCGCCGGTTGCAATGGCGGGGTTGGTGGTATGCGTGTAGACAGCACCGCAGCCACCCGTTGCCAGAAAGACCGCACGTCTCGCCAGAAAGGTCGTGATCTCCCCATCAAGCGTGTCTAAAACATACGCACCACAGATCCGCTCATCATCGTCTTTTGACTTGGCCAGATCAATGGCCATGTGGTGCTCAAAAACCTGGATCGAAGGGTGTGAGTGGATACTCTCCACGAGGGCGCGCTCGATCTCACGGCCGGTTAGGTCGTTGTTGTAGAGAATTCTGCGCCGCGAGTGGCCGCCTTCTTGCGTGAGAGCGAGCGCGCCTTTTTGGTCTTGTGTAAAGCGCGTCCCGAGGGCAATCAGCTCCCGAATACGAGTCGGCCCCTCGACGACGAGTGTCCGTACCGCATCTTCGTGACAGAGGCCAGCCCCTGCGATCAGCGTGTCATGGATATGGAGATCAAAGGAGTCGTCAGGTGCCATGACCCCCGCAATCCCCCCCTGAGCCCAGTTCGTGTTCGAGTCTGATCTGTCTTTTTTTGTGATGAGAGCAACCGTGCCAGCATCCGCAACTTTCAGCGCAAAAGTCAGGCCCGCGATTCCGGAGCCCATGACGACAAAATCAAACAGAGGAGCATTGGTATCTTGAAATTCTGCCATTATAAATATAGTATACCTGATTACACAAGTGAATAACTATGAAAAATAGATACCCTGTGAATTACTTAGATTTAGACATATTAATGACAGGACTTTGAAATACTAACGCAACTAAGTTGGATAATACTAACTTATAAGATTTTTATTCTGCTTGGAAGGGCGACTGCTCCTATACCAATGAAAGAAGCGACGCAGGCGGCTGAAGAAGGTCTCTTGGGTGATCTCTTCCAAAACCTGTGCACGGGAAATGGGAAACGCCCGCTCTGCCCGCTGCTGTGGATTTACCTGAGCAGGATGAGCCCCGCCATGACCTGCTCTCGGCGCTATGGCGCTTTCGGGTCTGTACCACGATTGCGGTCCCACTTGCTGATCACAAAGTGAATCGAGAGAGGACGATCTCTGGCCGGTCGTAGTGTAGCCGCGATACGAACGAGTATCGGAGCGAGCTCCTGCGATACCCACTCCTTGGCTTCTTCGTCCGCTCCCATCGCAAGCAAGAGCCGAACACCGTTTCATCTTCTCAAGACATGTTTGGGGGAGACTTGTTTGCGCGGTGGGACTTGGTTGCGCGGTGGGGCTTGGTTGCGCGGTGGGGCTTGGTTGCATGCAGTTATCTGAGTCTTGCTCTCCGAGAGCACCGTAAGCCCCAGAGCCTTGAGCGCCGCTGCCATTGCTGTCTCGGTTGGGACTTCTAGCTCATACGTGGCGCTGGTGCCACTCCAGGAGCGCTTTAGGGCTTTGAGGACACTGGGCAGGGCTCCGAGACGGTCACAGAGCGCCTGGGCAGCATCAGCGCTGGCAATGCCTGTGACGACGAGCTGGACGGGCTGGGTGAGGCGTGAGGGAAGCACGAGTAAGTCCTCCGCCAGAAGTCGGGCCAGTTTTTCCACGGCATCATCCACAGCTTGCTGCCGTGCGGTTTCCAGGTTAATATGCCGTCCTAGCTCGGTCTGCACCCGCGCTGCCACCACCTCAGAGCCGCGCCTTGCCCGAGCCGTGACCTCGCCACGCACGGTGTACATGATCATGGGGCCGACAGCCGTTTGCAGAGGGAGCTGGGTGACCGTGGTGAAGCGAGGAGTGACCGCCACCGTGATATCTGTCTTTTTCTCGTCTTCTTCCACCGTGAAACCCGCTTCGATAAGCGCTTTTTCCAGTGTGGGATTGAGAGTCTGTACCCGCCAGGCTCGCGCCAGTCCCAGAGCACGGACTTGCTCGGTAAGAGGGCGGAGGGAGACTGTGGCACGAACAATCACGCGAATTTCCTGGGGAAGCTGCTCCACCCGCACGATGTCGTTGAGGACGGCATGGCCGTCGCTGCGGGTTAGCACCTGGTCGCGCAACAAGGCGTAGTCTTTTGTCAGAGTCTGCCCCGAGACATAGACGCCTAGCGTCTTTTCCACTGCGTTTCGCAGCGCACTGGCGATCGCGGCTCGACGTGCACCCTCGATGTCGAGGCTTGTAAGAGTGGCACGGCCCTCGGCGAGCACGACACGGATCTCGGGACTCTGTGGTGCTTGCGCGACAGTGGCAAAGACCATCATTTTGCCTGCTCCACGGGCAGGCCGGGAATCAGCCGTGCCTTGATCTTAGCGCTGGTCTCTGGCTCAAACGAGGCATCGCAGCTACGGCCCCGGACTTTTGTGACGATCAGACGGAGAGCCGTGTTGTCTGGAAAGCGCACTAGGAGCACATCGCCCTTCTTGATACCATCGCTACTTCCTAGGCCGATCAGCACGCTCTCGGAATCGGTGTCGAGAACCGTGGCTCGGGTAAGTGACGCACTGGGCTCTGCGACAACGGCGCTACTGCTGGGGAGCAGAGCTGTGAGAGGTAGCTCGGTGAGGGCGCGGCTCAGGGCCGTCTCTCCGGCACGTAGTGCGACTCCTTGAGGCGGCTTTGTGGTGCTGGGAGGCAGGTCCAAGGCACGGGGGGCACTCTCTTCGCCCAGAGTGGTAATCGTGCGGGTCGTGGCCGCAGCCTCCCCCGTCTCCGTGGCCTGCAGGGGCGCTTCCCAGAGTACCGCACCATCGCTGAGGCTGACTAAACGGACGCTCCCCCGGATACTGGCCGATCCTTTCGAGGCGATTCTCTCCTGCCAGGAGACACGCCGGTTGCGCCTCTCCTGCTGGTAGTTGTAGAGAGCACGCTCCCAGGCAGGCAGGACACGAAAGCGATAATCATCCATTGCCTCCGCGTACTCGCGCTCGGTGCGGTAGCCCACTTTACTACCCAAAAGCGCTTCGGCGGCGGCACGCGCGAGAGGATCGGTGCCGACATCCAGCCTGAAGCGTGACGGCTCTAGGGGGCGCTGTGGAGCCTGCCCCTGCTTGGGAGTCAAGCGCTCATGGCGCGCGGAGTAGGTCGTCTCTCCACTTGCCTCACTCAGCTCGACGATTAAGAGCGTGTCAGCGGCGGCAAGTGTCTGGAGTTTTTTACGAGTTGGAGCTTCGGTGATCCCGGCTTGCGAGAGGGCAAGCTCCGAGAGGAGGGCCGAGAGTCCCTCGCGCTCCAGTACCTCAAAGGCTCCTATGTTTCGCAACCCGATGGCAGCACGGGAGGCAAGCTGGCGGGCAAGCTCGCTATCCTCTCCGATCCCACTCACGGCGACGCGGCGGACGCTGCGAAGGTCTTTTGCGCTGGAGACGACCGTGGGGGCTTCCGAGAGGCTCAGAGGATCTCCCAGGCGCTTGAGAGCCCCTTCCAAAAGAGGGCCACTGGGGGCGGCAACCACGGCGCGGGAGCGCCCGCCGGGAAGGCTCTCACGCCACGTGAGCGTATCGAGAGGCCCACAGATGGTGCCCTGTGGAAGCGCGACGAGGCCGCCGGGAACGGAGCGATCCCAGAGAATAATCTCATCCCGGTTGCCCACAGGCGAGGAAGCGTCCGCCGCGGCGAGATGGCGCACGCCCGTAAGTAAAGGTGTCGCGGCAGAGAGTGCTCCGGGCCCGATGGGAATCACCGCCACCGAGCGCACAGACCGACGAATGACCTCTTTAGGGGGCTCTTTCAGCCGGCGAAACTCGACGATGAGCTGGCGCAGGTTCCCCGAGTCGGGGGCGGAGAGGTTGACGATCCAGCGATCCCGCTTGGGGCGCTGGATGGCGATCACATTCTCGCTACTCTCGGGGGTAAGCATGAGGCGCACCGTCGTCTCCGCCTGCGCTTCAGAGCTCACCCGCTCTTTGACCCCCGAGCCCGCCAGAAGTGCGTCGGCGAGCGGCATCAGCTCGGGCGCGGCTTGGACGATCACGCGCTTTTTCTCAAAGAGCTTGAGGATATCGCCCTCACGTGCCGCAAAGCTCGGGGCGGCGATCACGATTGCTGCCGGGAGGGCAGTGAGGGCAAGGAGTGCGCTTCGCATTCGCATTTCCGTCGCGTTCCTATCGAACGGGATCACACAGCAGGATGACGCGGCATTTTTCTAAAAAGCCATCACGTCGGCTCTCTTCTAGTATCCGCTTGCCATCCTCATTGGAGAGCACGACATCTATCTTGCTGGAGTCTTTGGCACGTAGCGCTCGAACGACAAGGGGCTTCTCTCCCGCTCGCTTGCTTGCGAGTGCCTCTTCAACCGAACGCGGGTAGCCCACAATTCCAATCTCAATGGCGTAGTCCACGTCCACGTTGAGTGTGCCGTAGACCTCACGGCCATTCGTGTCGTAGATCTTAGGGCTCATCACGGCTTGAATGCCTAGGCCACGGCAGTCTACAATCACCGACGTAAAGGGGCCTTCCTCGATGGGGGAGGTGATCGGCAGGTGGTAGTTCTTAGGCTCCGCTTTGGGCTTGCGCGGCTCGACCTTGATGGGCTTTGCCCCACCGCGAGGCTCTTTAAACGGATCGCGAGGGTTGGTTTTGATGCCACGCTCGGGGAGTGAGAGAGGCTCGGGTTCTGGCTCTCTGCGCACAGGCTCTCGGCTTGGGGACTCGCGCCGTGGCTCCATAATCGCTTCCGCCATCACCGCAGAGGCGACGGAGCCTCTGCCGTACATTGGGATCTCAACCGTGACAGACGCCATGCCATCTTTGCCAACTATCTCCGAGATAATCCGGGCGTTCTGCAAGATCGCGGTAACTTTGGTCTCGACGGTGTCGCTCTCGGTGACATAGTTCTTGACCTTGGTGGTTGCGGTGACTTGGATCGAGCTCACGGCCATCGCGAGATTGCGCAGCGCATCGGCCTTAGCCGCACCCATGGCCATGAGCCGGGCCTGGGCGGGGTTTTGCGAGTTGGTGGGTGGGGCACCGTAGCCCGTGGCCTTCACCACTCCAGCAGCGTAGTTGATCCGGCCCTTACCCTGTGCGACGACATCCACGTAGGGATCGCCATCAAGCTGGGCTTGCGTGGGCAGGGTCGGCAGCGACAGAAGCGTGAGCGAGAGGGCGGCCAGAAAGACGTTGCGACGTGTCATAAAACTATCTCCTGTCTTATATAGACGCTATGAAGGCTATTTTTGTGACAGGTTTTCTGGGCTGCTGACAGGTTTTTTAGGAGGAAGAAGGAGCTTGCCAAGCTCAGGATAGTCACTCATTTTCCAGATCAGGCCATCCACGAAGTAGTGGAAGATCACGACCATCGTGAAGGGGATAAACGCCCACATTGCCCAGCCGTCTGGTTGGAGAAGCCCCTTGATCTCGATCACCCCGACAAGACACCCGTAGGCAAGCGCGGTTGCTCCCCATTTTAGCGCGACATGCCGGATGCCAGGAAAGCGCCGCTTTTCGTAGTGGGCCATCCAGGCGTGGTACTGCACATCGTGGTAGGCGGTCTCCAGAGCCTCTGCGACTAAGAACGGCGTGGCGGTCGCAAAAAAGACAAAGTAGTGCGTCCCGAGTGCCGAGAGCATCAGGAGTATTTTGGGCAGGTTGACGCGGTGCCCCAGCATGGCGCGGCCCACTTGGCGAAACCCAAAGAGCGTCAGGAGCACCAAAAACACTACCCAGAGCCCCTCACCCCACTCGCCCGGCAGGTTTGGGACACTGACTTTGACGCTACCGTAGACCACCAGAGGGCCGCGCACATCGCCGTAGTCGTTGAAGAAGCAGGCGAACATTCCCGTGAAGTAGGTCAGGCCATCCAGCCAGTTGTCCAGAGGCGCACGGTCGTCGTTGAGGGCTTTATAGATCTTGAGGAAGCCGTAGTGCTGCCGCATGATATGCCACGTGCCATAGACCGCCGCCCCCACAATTAAGTACGCTTCCCACTTCAGGGCCACGCCCACAAAGCCCGCCGCGATAAAACCCGCAAGGCCCCAAGTATAGAGCCCCTTGCGTTTTTGAAACTCGTCTTTGTCGGCGTGGGTGCGGGCAAAGGTCTGGAAGATATGGGGGTGATCAAAGAGGGCGGTGAAGAAAAAGTAGGTGATGAGAATACTGTCGCCATGTAATAAAAAACCGAAGTTATGGGCAGTGCGGTAGAGGCCATAGAACGCGAAGGTGAGAGCGCAGGAGCCGATAAAAAAGGCAAGGTCGTAGCGAGCAGAGACGATCCAGCGCGGCTTCACTAGCCACGCTCCAGGCGACGGATCTCAAAGTGGCCCTCGCCGAGAGCGCTACAGAGCACAGTCATGGCACGGTCGGCACCTTCGGGGAGGCCACAGGTAAAGCAGTCGGCGGCGATATAGCCACGCTCGGGGTAGGTGTGCAGCGCTAGGTGCGACTCGGCGAGCGGCAGAAACGCGGTCAGGCCCCCACCGGGAAAGACATGCACCACCGGGGCAGAGAGCGGCGTCATCTGGGCCGCAAGTGCCGCCTCAGTGAGTGCCTGTGCGAGCCTCGGGGCATCCGTTAGGTGGCTTGGAGAGATCTCGTAGGCATCGAGAAGCAAGTGGATACCGATTGGCTTTACTCCCAACGCTTGGCTCCCCGCTCGTAGTGACGCACGACTTGAGGGCGATCCAGGGTAGACGCCGAGACAACGGTAGGTTTTGAGTCCGCATCAAAAACGGTCAGTGTCGAGAGCAGCTCTGGAGTGAGGTACTTGAGTGTCAGGCCCGAGAGCCGGGTATCGGTGAGCTTGGGAGAGGCAGCGCTGTCTTTTGCCAGCACGAAGCCCCAGTCACCGAAACTTGGCACGTAGACATGGTAGGGCGTGGTCGAAAAACCTGCCGCGGCGACCGTGCGCTCGATGCACCAGAAGGCATCGCGCGAGAAAAGCGGCGAGGTTGCCTGGGTCACAAACGCGCCACCGGGGGCAAGCCTGCGCCGGATCATGCTGTAGAACTCACGGGAGTAGAGCTTGGCGAGCACCTCGCTGTTCGGGTCGGGCAGGTCGCCGATGATCACCGAAAAAAGCGCTCCCGTCTTGTTGAGGTAGGTGAAAGCATCTTCATGAACTAAAGTGACACGGGGGTCATCGAGTGCGCCGCTATTCTGGGCTTTAAGGCTCGGGTAGGTGCGGGCAATGCGGGTCATGGCGGGGTCAATATCCACCAGCACCACTTTTTTAACCCCAGGCCACTTGAGTACTTCACGCACGCCCAGCCCGTCGCCGCCGCCTAGCACCAGCACGGACTCCTGACTTACCGAGAGGCTCAGGGCAGGGTGAACCAGAGCCTCGTGGTAGCGGTACTCATCGAGCGACGAGAACTGCAGGTTGCCATCCAGAAAGAGCCGTAGGTCTTCCCGAAAGCGCGTCACCACGATTTTCTGGTACGGAGTCTGCCGCGCAAAGAGGATCTCGTCGTCGTAGAGCCGCTTCTCGAAAAATCGCCCGGCCTGGTCGGCGACCGCCAGCCCGAAGCCAAGAAAAGCGGCCAAAAAGACGCAGAGGAGCACGATCAGCCGAGGGTTCTTCAGCTTGGCACCAAAGACCCGCAGGTTCCACACCGCGATCCCTAGGTTGAGGAGCCCCACCACAAAGGCCGTGCGGGTCATGCCCAGGGCAGGCAGAAGTACGAGGGGAAACGTGACCGAGCCTAGAAGTGAGCCCACGTAGTCAAAAGAGAGTGCCTGTGCAATCGTCTCTTTGAGCGCACCATAGGGTGAGAGCAGGCGCGTCAGGAGAGGCAGCTCAATACCGACGAGGCCGCCGATAAGCCCGATCAGCACAAAAAGCGCCCCGTAGTAGAGGCCGCCGAGATACGAGTACGCGCCAAACAGTGCCCACGCCGAGACCCCACCGACGACGGCTAGGAGAATCTCCACGGTGAGAAACCAGCGCAAGAGGTGCACTGTCACGAACTGCGACAGATACGAGCCAATCCCCATTGCCCCGATAAAGACCCCTATGCACAGGGAGAACTGTGTCACCGAGGAGCCGATCAGATACGAGGAGATCGTCGCCAAGAGTAGCTCATAGATCAGGCCGCACGCCGCCACCAGAAAGACACTCGTGAGGAGGGTGAGAACTTCGCGCCGGTCTTGCTCGCTCATGAGTTGCTTTAGTTAGGAGTGAATCGTCGCCGCGACGATCAGCGCAATTCCCAGAACCACTGAACCTGCGAGAGTGGCCGCCGCCATGTTTTTGTTCTCAAAGATCTCTTTTTCGATATTGGCTTTGATGGCAAGATCAAATACCTTAAAGCCAATCACGGCTAAGACAATGCCAATCACGCCATAGATCAGGGTGGAAAGAATGCCTTCGGTGAGGCTTTGGCGGGAGCGCCCTACTGACTCCTGGGCAAGTGCAGGAAGAGTGGTCGCCACAAGCAGCGAGAGCGTTGCGAGTATTTTATTCATAGTTATTTTCCAAAGTGGCTACCGCCACCGGTGATGTGCGTACCGACACGGGCGCTTGCACGGCTATGGATGGTGTTGCGCTGGGCTGTGGTGGTCGCTGTATGGGGGAGAAGCCAGCCAAAGTAGGCCGCGCCACAGGTGAAGGCAAAGCTCAACAGCAGGAGCAACGTCGCGATTCGATAGCCCCAGGTCTTCACGAGTCTTGCATCGCCTCCGCAAAGCTCTTACGGGCACCAGGCGCTCCAGAGAGCCAGAAGCAGGTTCCTAGCACCAGCCCGATTCCTCCAAACCAGGCAAGTGGGGTGGCATGTCGCACATCCTCATAGACACGCACCATGATCGGAACACTCGTGGCGGCGGCTTCGGGATCGGCATAGACACGCACGCGGAAATCTCCGGCTTTCGCGAGTCTAAAGTCGGTGTTGGCGTCCGTGACCCACTCATGCCACGGGCCATCGTCGTAGCCGGTCTCGTCCCAGAACTCCTGCTCCGCTTCAAAAACCGCGCCGCCCGCATCTTCGAGCACTCCTTGCACCCAGACGGATGTCTGGCTGAGCCCACCGGACGCGAGAGACAAGCGGTGCGGGAACTCAATGTGCTTGAGAGGAAAGGGCCCGACGAGACTTCCTTCATCGGCGACTTGATCTGCCGTGAGCTGTGCGCTAAAAACTTGTTTGCCGTTGGTGCTGGAGGCGATTGCGCAGAGAAAGAACGCAAGCAGGGAGAGATTGAGCCAGAGACAGCCAAAGCGCCGTCGGTCGGTCTGGACGACCTCTTTCTGCATTTCTTCGCGTACTTCTTCTTTCAGGTCAAAGAGAGTGTAGACTTCTGCGGCATCTAAGCGACGTCCACGGAACCACTCAATCCCATCGCTGGCTTGCTCGACAGAGAAGATCGTATCGCCAGAGCCAAAGTCGGCGTAGGGGCTGCTCTCGCCCACGGAGACACGCCAGGGAATCTCACCCTCCACCCCGGCCACGCGCATCATCCCAACCGAGGTGACGATATAGGTCTTGCCACCCAGTGTCACGGGCTGGCCCTCGGTATAGTCACCCACTCGCACGCTCTGACTGCCCTCGGGCCAGTAGCGTGTCAGGCTCCACTTGCCCTCATCGAACTCTAGGTACTGTGCATCGCCGTCTTGCGAGAGAAGCACCCACTCTTCCCAGGCGTAGCCCTCGCTGTCACGAAACAACAAGCGGCCCACCGCGACATACTCACGCCCACCGAGCTTCGCTTTCATTCCGATGCGAATCGGTGAGGTATGGGCAAACGTGCCCCCCGGATGGGTGAAGGGCAGAGGAGGGAGGGTCGCTCCACAGTAGGCGCATGTACTCTGGCTGTTTTTAAAGACACGCGCCTGAGCGCCACAGCTCGGACAGGCAAGCGAAGGGTCAAGAGTGCGCTGCATTTGGACTGTATTATAGCAAAAGTGGGAGCGCAAATCTTGCGCTCCCACTTTTGCTCTATTATTTTTATTTTTCGTCGTCTTTGACTTGCTCTGCCAAGTGCTCAGGAGGCCGCTGCTCAGAGTGCATCGGGATTCCCCCGAGCTTCTTGGGATTGGCACTCACTGTCTCGGACTTCTCGGGCTTATCGGGGAGGTCTTTCTCCGATTTTGGCCAGGGCTTTCCTGCCATACGGCCTTTGAGAAGCTCGATTCCCTTGGCGATCTGAGGGCTGTACTTGGCCGCTGCACGCCGGTCAAAGGGCTTGTCACGGAGCGCGACCCACTGCGCCTCGATATCTTTATCCGTCTCGACCAGCACCAAGTCCGGCTTGACACCCCCTTGCTTGGTGACAGCACCCGACTCATCCCGAAACGTGTTGATATCGCGCTTGCCCCGTGTGTAGTAGCGTTGTGTGGTGATCTTGACCGCACCCTCGCCATCTTGCAGAGGGATAATGGTCTGCACCAGCCCCTTGCCGTAGGTTCGTGTTCCAATGAGGAAGCCCGAGCCACCGTCTTGGATCGCCCCTGAGACAATCTCGGAGGCACTGGCGGAGCCGCCATTGATGAGCACCACCGTGGGGATTTTGCCCTGTGCAAGTGGCCCACGGCGCTTGGTGACATCAACATCGAGCGAGCGCATCTGCCCGTTTTTCTCTTTG
The DNA here is from genome assembly GCA_026392155.1 of Armatimonadota bacterium. Taxonomy (GTDB): domain Bacteria; phylum Armatimonadota; class Armatimonadia; order Armatimonadales; family Armatimonadaceae; genus Armatimonas. The sequence continues at coordinate 17,175 of JAPLCP010000050.1, forward strand.
AGCCAGGTCACGGGGCCGCTCGGTAAGAAGCGTGCGCTCATGTCCTGTGCCACGTGGAGCATGCCACCTGGGTTGTTGCGCAGGTCAAAAATCAGGGCCTTCATGCCTAGTTTTTGGAGACGCTCTAAGGCAATCCCGAACTGGAGATCGGCTTCCTCGCTGAAGAGATCCAGGCGAATGTAGCCGATCTTGGCGACATCGTCTTGCATCCAGGAGTCAATCACCGGTGAGTTGACCTGTGCACGGGTGAAGACATAGTCTTTTTTCTCGGTACCACGGCGAATCCCAAGCCGCACTTTCGTGCCCTCTTCGCCTTTAATGCGCTTGATCACGTCGTCTAGGTGCTGCGAGTCCGAGATCAAGGCGGATTTACCATCTACTTCCACGATCACATCGCCGGGTTTGAGCTTGGCGCGCCAGGCGGGGGAGTTCTCAATGGGCTCGATGATCATCGGGAACTTCTTGTCTTTGGTGACATCCAGCTTCGCCCCGATCCCAAAGAAGCGCCCCTGGGTGTCTTCCATGTTGCGCTTGAACTCTTCGGGGTTCCAGTACTCGGTGTAGCGGTCGCCCACAGCCAGCACCATGCCGTCAATTCCGGCGTAGCTAATCTTGTTGCGCCACTTGTTTAGCTCCGTGGGAGCCGTGGGCGGGGTGCCGTACTCTGTGAGAATCTTCTGGAGCACACTGTGGTAGGTATCAATCGGAGCAAGCTCACTGGTGCGGGCTTTCGCTTCTTTGGGGCGAGTTGCCTCACTAAGACGAGACGCCATCAGCAGAGGACTGGTGCGGAGGGGGTCTTCTCGGCGCGTGCGAAACGCTTCAAGGTTAAAGCCACTGAAAAACGCGGCTCCGACGAGGCTGGCGGCAGCGATGCCTTTGATGGTATTGCGTAGCATGGTGTTATTCCTTTGCTCCTGTTGGCGAGGTTCCGGCGATCTGAGGACGGTTCTTGAGCGAGGCTACGGCGCGGGCTAGCACCTCACTCTCCGGGGTGCCTGAGGCTACCGCGATCTGAGGATTGAGGCCGATCCCTGACCATGCGACTCCCTTGCCGCTGACGAGCTTGCCCGTGATCAGGGTGAAGGCGGAGCCATCTTGCAACAAGTACATTCCCTGCACCAAGGCATCACCAAAAGTCTTCTCCCCGACCAGGGTGGCGCCGCCACGCTCACTCAAACAAGAGGCAAGCGCCTCAGCAGTGGAGGCCGTGCCACCGTCCACCAAGACCGTGAGCGGGCCTTTCACACGCGCCGCTTCACTGGCGAGGAGGCTACTCTTCTTGCCGCCTTGGCCTACTTCTTGTGCCACCACGCCACGGCCACTGAGCAGGCCCGCAATCTGCTGCATCGCCTCAAACGAGCCGCCGGGGGTTCCCCGTAGATCTAAAACCAAGCCTGTATTCTCAGCGGGTAGGCTCTCCAGGGCCTTGGCAAGGGCAGCATCCGTGCCTTCGCTCAGATAGGGAATTTTGACGTAGCTTGCTTTCCCCTCCAGGGTCTTGACGGTCAGAGGGGGGGCAGTGGTTACCCCTGGAGTTACCTCGACTTTGAGCGGTGTTGCCTGGCCTTTGCGCTGAACGGTGAGCGCGTACTTTTCTTTGGTCGCGGTACTCTTCGCGAGTAGGGTGTCACCGCGCAGAAGCATCTCAGCGGCGTGGAGGCGAATCCCGCCTGCAATGCGGTCACGGGCTGTCACGCGCGCTTTCTCGTAGGCTTTTTCATCTACCTCGCGGTTCTGGAACTGCTGTGCCACTTTTGCGAAAGAGACCAGCGGATCGTAGCCCAGTACCCAGCGCCCGTCAATATGGGTGATGACATCACCGGGCTTCAGGCCCGCTTTTTCGGCAGCGGAGCCGGGCAGGGGTGCGATGACGACGATTTTATGGTCGGTGTAGCCTGCCGTTTTCGTTGCCTGAACCGAGAGCGCCGCTCCGATACCGGCGAACTTGCCTTGCGCCTCGGCCTCTAAAAGCTTGCGCTGCTCGGGCTCCAAAAAATAAGAGTTGGGATCTTCTAGTGAGGCGATCATGAGCTTGACACTGGTCTGCGCCATCTTCGTGTCGCTGGGAAGAGTGTCGTAGTACTGGTCTTTAACAAGGGAGTAGACCGTCTCAAAGGTTCCTCCAAAGTCCTGGCCTGCGCCAAGATTGGGAGTCGCTGCGTGGCCGTTCTCTGCCACTTGTGCCCGCCCGACGGCGGCTTGTAGAGCTCGCGGACTCGTGGGAGCGTTGCCTTGGCGCAGCCGTGCGCCACCGGCAAAGGCAATCCCAGTGGCCAGGACAAGCCCAGCTCCAAAAACAAAAGAACCACTCCGTCGTTGCATTATCTCACCCGCCCCTTCGTGCAATCTCTTCTGAATACGTTATTTTATCATCGGTTGTGCCCACCATGTTACCAAAGCTGGTCGTTTTCATGGGACTAGAGGTAAAATCTCTCCGTGAAACGATCCTCACTTTGCCTTCTCGCCGCACTGCCGCTGGCGCTCTCTCTCTTTGCAAGCGCATCGCCGCAGAAACCTCGGGTGAGCTACACCCGCGAGATTCGCCCTATTCTTGCCGAGAACTGCTTTCTCTGCCACGGCCCCGACCCTGGCTCGCGGCAAGCAAACCTGAGGCTCGACCAGCCCAACGCGGCGACAAAAAAAGCGCTACTGGCTCGCATTACGGCTCCGGTGAGCGATGCGCTTCATATGCCGCCGGTGCACACGAAAAAAACTCTCACGTCTGCTCAGATCGCCACGGTGCGGCAGTGGCTTTCGGAGGGTGCAAAGTACGAAAAACACTGGGCGTTTGGCCCCCTGGCCCCCACAAGTGGGGGGATCGACCGGTATATCCGCGAGCGTCTTGTCAAAGAGAAGCTCAAGCCCTCCCCTGAGGCGAGCCGGGCGGAGTGGCTACGACGGGTGAGTTTGGACTTGATCGGGTTGCCGCCCAGTATCGCGGAGGCCGATGCGTTTTTCAGTGACAAAACGCCGAGTGCACATGAGAAAGTCGTGGATCGGCTGCTAGCATCTCCGCATTTTGGGGAGCAGATGGCCTTGCCCTGGCTGGATGTGGCACGCTACGGCGACAGCTACGGCTACCAGTCGGATCAGCTCTCGACCGTCTGGCCGTGGCGGGACTGGGTTGTGGGGGCGTTCAATCGCAATCTTCCCTACGATCAGTTCATTACCCAGCAGCTCGCGGGGGACTTACTGCCAAACGCCACACGAGAGACGCGCCTCGCCACGACGTTTAACCGCTTGCACCGCATGACCAATGAAGGCGGCTCCGTCCCTGAGGAGTGGCGCTTGGAGTACGTCGCGGATCGTGTGCGGACGCTTGGAACGGCGTTTCTGGGCCTGACCTTGGAGTGCGCTCGCTGCCACGATCACAAGTACGATCCCATCAAGCAGAGCGACTTCTACGGCCTCTCGGCGTTTTTTAACTCCATAGACGAGCACGGCCTCTACGACTCAGGGAGCATCACCCCGACCCCATCGCTACTCCTGCCCACGCCCGAGCAAGAGAGAGCTCTTGAGCAGGCAAAAAGTGGGGTTGCTGAAGCCGAGAAAGTACTGGAGGAGACGAAGAAAGCGCGTGAGAGCGCGTTCCAAGAGTGGCTGGCGACCAAAGCTACCGTCACTCAGCCTGATCTGGTAGCGCACTTTGGCTTTGAGACGCTCGATGGCGTACCGCACGTCGATGCCGTCCCCTTGGTGCCGGGCAAGATAGGCATGGCGGCGCAGCTCGACGGCGACAATAATATTAACTTTGGAGATAAGGCACGCTTCACCCGCCATACGCCGTTTACCATTGACTTCTGGATGCGCGATGGGCGGGTTCTCAAAGATCCTGTTGTCGTCTACACATCAAGCGCGGGCACGGATGCAGGCCCTTACGGCTACGATCTAATGATCGAGGATGGGATCCTGCAAGCCCGCATGATGCGCCACTGGCCTGGCAATGCCATCGCCATTCGTGCCACAAACCCCGTTCCGAAAGACACTTGGCTCCGTGTGACGCTGACCTACGATGGCTCCAGTAAAGCCTCAGGCATGAAGCTCTATGTGGATGGCCAGCCTGCCGCGACCAAGATTCTTCGCGACCACATCTGGAAGGGCACGGGAACCCACACGCTCGCCTTTGGTCAGCGCTTCCGTGATAAGGGCTTCAAAGGCGGCTTGATTGATGAGCTCTCGGTCTACAGCCGGGCCCTGACTGCGACAGAACTCTCAGGCACCAAACAGCCCGAGGCACTGCGTGACTACTACTTCTCCGCACTCGACCCTGAGACCCGCGCTGCGCAGGCGAAGCTCACTGCTGCCCGCGAGCGCGTCTGGCGCGCGGAAGACCCGATTCAGGAAGTCATGGCGATGGAGGAGCTGCCCACGCCGCGCCCCAGCTATGTTCTGGCACGCGGTGCCTACGATGCGCCCAAGACCGACAAGAACCGCGTCGGACGTATCACCCCCGCTTTTCTCCCGCCTCTGGCCCCCTCCGCCCCCACGAGTGGGGGAGCCCGAGTGGATCGGCTTGCGCTGGCTCGCTGGCTCACGCGGCCCGACCATCCTCTGACGGCGCGCGTTGCGGTCAACCGTTTCTGGCAGCAGTTCTTTGGGCGTGGCTTGGTGGAGACGAGCGAGGACTTTGGGATTCAGGGGAGCTTACCGAGCCACTCCGAGCTTTTGGACTGGCTTGCTAAAGACTTCCAGCGCGACTGGAGCGTGAAGCGCCTCGTGAAGCAGCTCGTGCTAAGCCAGACGTACCGGCAGAGCAGTGCCCAGCGGCCAGAGCTGCAAAAAAGAGACCCGCAGAATGTCTTGCTGGCTCGTGGGCCAAGCTACCGGCTCTCGGCGGAGACAATTCGCGATGTGGCGCTCTCGGCCAGTGGGCTGCTGGATGCCAAGCTCGGTGGGCCACCGGTGAGCCCGTACCAGCCGGGAGATCTCTGGCGTGAGGCCAACACCATGAGCCCTGGCTATCGGCAGAGTGTCGGAGGGGATCTCTACCGCCGAAGCCTCTACACGGTCTGGAAGCGCACGGCCCCGATGCCCAACATGATGGCCTTCGATGCGTCGGGGCGAGAAGTCTGTACGGCCCGTCGTCAGAACACCAGCACGCCCCTCCAGGCCTTGGTCTTACTAAATGATCCGCAGTTTGTCGAAGCTGCACGCGTGCTTGGGGAGCGAATCGTCAAAGAGGGCGGCACGACGGACTCCCAGCGGGTGGTCTATACCTTTCGCACCCTCACCACACGCTTTCCCACACCGACTGAGGCGCGGCTCTTGGAGCAGCTCTACGCCGCCCAGCGCCAGCTCTTCACCCAAGCACCTGCTGAGGCTGCAAAACTTCTCACCGTCGGGGAGAAGAAAGCCGATCCCGCGCTGAGTCCCCTCGAAGTCGCCGCTGCGGCCACGCTTGCCCAGGCGATTCTCAACCTAGATGCCACGATCTGGAAGCGCTAGTCCAGCAGTGTGACAGTGCGCTTCTCTTTTGCAGAGAGCATGGCGCTGTCTACGATCTGCTGGCCGATGCGGCAGAGTGTGGGATCTAGTGGGCCGTGGAGGCGACAGCCGGTTTCGAGGTAGTGGATGAGGTGCTCAATCGGGTTGCGCCAGCCCGGCTGAAGCGTGTCCACGGGGATCTCCTGGGTCGCGGGCTGGTCTTTGGTCTGGACGCGAATCACGGGCTCGTAGTCGTAGCTAGAGATCGTGCCGTGGGTGCCCATGACCACAAAGCCGCACTTGGGCTGGGGCTGGAGTGTCCAGGGGTCGGTGAAGGTGCCCCAGCGCGTCTCGAACTTGGAGAGGCTGTAGGGGGTGGCGTAGCGGCAGACCGTGATCGAGTGCTCATCGACGTCTAAGCCGGGTTTACTGTCGGTGACGCACGTGACTTCGACAGGCTTTCGGCCTTCCAGAAACCAGGTGCCGAGGGTCACGCCGTAACCTAAGTAGTCCTGAAGTGAGCCTCCTGCTGCCGATCTCTGATACCACCAGGACTCGGACTTCTGGCGATTGGCCTCGTCTTCTGTGATCTCGACTTTATCCGCGATATGGCGCAGAGGACCACGGTTGCCGTCGTAGTAGTGCACCTCCAGCACGTCGCCAATCAAGCCCTCCGAGAGCAAGCGCTTGGTGGTGACATGTGGCGGGTACCAGGCGAGAGGCCAGTTGATGATCATCGTCTTGCCGGTCTTTGCCACTGCCGCGATCATCCGATCTGCATCGGCTAAGCGGGCGGCAAAGGGCTTCTCGACCAGAATGTGCGTCCCATAGGGCGCGACATCCACTACATACTGGCCATGCTCACCCGTCTTGGGGCAGAGAATCACGAGATCGGGCTGGGTCGTCTCCAGGCACACGCGCCAGTCCGTAAAGACGCGCTCCTCAGGGACGGCAAGGCTGGCTACCACGCCTGCCATACGCTCGCGGCTGGCGTCGGCAACCCCCACAAGCTCGGCGCGGGGGTGCTCACGCACTTGGCGCAGCAGATCCCCCATGTGCATGTGGTCAAAACTCACCCCAGCGACGCGGAATTTCTTCGGCTCAGACATGCCCTAGGGTTCGGTTTTCGCTGCCCACTTTCCTGCTGGTGAACTACGGGGTAAGCAGAGCCACATCGGCTCGATCAATGGCCATGGTGATGGCCTTGGTGATTGCGAGTGAGTTGCTGTCTTGAGGCTGAGATGTGCTACCGATCCGACGTGCGAGAGTGTAGCACTGCTCCAGATAGGCACGTGCCTCTTTAGGCTGCCCCTTGGCCTTGGCAGTTTCCGCGGCATGGATGAGACCTTTGCTGAGCAAGAGTAGCTGCATACTCGGCGTTACTTCGGTGCTTAGCTCTGACTCAATCGGCAAGGGCATTGGGGCGTTTGCATGGCTCTTGAGGAGCTCAAGCGCTTCTTTGGTGCGGTTTTGCTGGATAAGAACAAGGGCTGTACTACAGTGAACAAACTCCTGATCTGCTTCCGTCTTGTTTGGGGAAGTCGTGATGTTATCCAAACCGGCTTTTGCGCTACCCAGAACAAAAATCAAAACAACGGTACTACCTAATAATGGCAGCCAAGGGGCTACTCGTGGCATGTGTTTATCCTCCGTTTTCTCTCCCCCGCTCGTTGACGAGGTAGTTCCTTATTGGTGTATTGGAACGCGTTTTTTAGAACAAAGACGGCTGATTTTGACTGTTTTGAATGAAACCCAGTAGTTTTGCTTGCGGCGAGGAAAGAGGAAAGCGCTCTAAGTCCTTATAGGTCACCCAGATGAGATTTTCGGGGAGCGGATCGGGAAGCGAGACCGGAGAAGCTGCTAAGGCGTAGAGGGTGATCTTGCGCGTTGTCACGCCGTGCTTCAGGCTGGCAAGCGGCGCGCCGATAGTGCCGGTGGTGCCCAGAAGCTCCAAGAGTGCACGCAAGCCTGCCGCCTCTAGGCTCTCTGCCGTCTGCACGGTGACGCGTGGTAGCTCAAAGAGGCCGCCCCAGAGCCCTTCCTCAGGGCGCTTAACGAGCAGAAACCAGTCGCCATCGGTGATCCAGAGGCTAACATCGCTCTGGGACGTGAAGGCTTTCTTGGGGGCAAAGTGCGGAAACTGATCGGTGGCACTCTGCTGGAAAGCGGCGCAGACACTCTGCACAGGGCACGCCCCACACTTGGGGGGAGTGAGGCAGTGCAGCGCTCCTAGCTCCATCAGGGCTTGGTTGAACTCGCCCGCTCGGCCCGCAGGTAGTAGCTCCGCCGCTTTCACCCAGAGCAAGTCTTGAGTTTTGGGAAGCTTCGGGTCCCCCGAGATCGCGAAGGCGCGGCAGAGCACCCGGATCACGTTGGCATCTACGAGCGGCGTATCCAGCCCGAGGGCGATGGAGCAGATCGCTCCTGCGGTGTAGCGTCCCACGCCAGGAAGTGCCAGCACCGCCTCATGCGTGGTGGGAAAGACACCTCCGTGCTCCTCGCAGATACGCTGGGCGGCTTTATGCAGGTTCCGGGCGCGGGCGTAGTAGCCCAGTCCCTGCCACTGCTTTAAAACATCGTCGAGGGGCGCTTCGGCGAGGGCCTGAACGGTGGGGAAGCGGGCGAGCCAGCGCTCAAAGTAGGGGATGGCGGTGGCAACCTGGGTCTGCTGGAGCATCATCTCCGAGACCCAGATGGCATAGGGGTTCTGGGTACGCCGCCAAGGCAAGTCCCGCTTATGGGCGGCGTACCAGTGCAACAGAAGAGCCGTGAACGGGCTCAAACGCCGGGCAGCTCCGGGTTATCAAACGGAAAGTCGTTGTCAATTCCTTCCACCTCGACAAACTGGACATGGGCGCTGATCACTAGCACCCGGCCCTTGTTCTCCGAGATAAAAGAGAAAAACTGTCGTGTGAGGCGGTTTTCCACCTGATGGAGCGCGTCGTCGTAGGAGGATGCGGTCAGGGTCTCGCAGAGATTGCTCCCACGATCCCCTTGCTTCATCCAGTAGTAGGCAAGATAGTTCTGCATAGCAAGAAAAGTATACCTTCTTAGTGGGCAAATGCCGCGTGCGCATCTTCGCCGGGCTCTTCGGCAGGCGGCTCTTTAAAGGTGAACCAGAACGCAACAGCGCAGATGGTCGTGAGAGCGGCAGGGATGAGGAAGATCATGGGCCAGTTGGTCTTGTCGGTCGTGGTGTAGTGGTCTTTGAGCCAGCCGGAGAAGATTGTCCCCAGCCAGTTGCCGATCCCCAACGTCACCAGCATAAAGAGGCTCTGGGCGCTGGCACGAATGTCGCGGGGGGCAATGCGATCGACAAAGAGGTAGCTTGTCACAAAGACAAAGGCAAAGCCAACTCCATGGAGCACGTTGGATGCAAGCACGAGTGTGGTGGGTTGGCCTATCGCATAGAGGAAGTAGCGAACGGGCCAGGCGAGGGTGCCGATCACGAGGGTCTTTTTTAGCCCAAGCTTCTTAAGAGAGAGTGGGGTTAGCACGCCCAGACAGAGGATCTCCGCCCACTGCGCGATGCTTTTGTAGAACGAGACCATGCTATGGTCAATGCCAAGCCCGCCCTTGGCAACCGCGTCTTCCATGAAGGGCCCAGAGAACGTGTAGTAGAACTGGAACTCGGTGGAGACGATCAGGGAGATCAGCAGGAAGATCGAGAATCCGGGGACGCTCTTAAACAGCACGAAGGCTTTCTTGAAAGCCCAAGGGTCTTTGGTTTCTTTGGAAGGGGGCGTGTTGGGGAGAATAAAGGCAACCACCGTCAGGATCACGCCAAAGAGCGCCGTGACCTGCATCTCCTCAAACGGTGCCCATGTTCCCTTGGCAACCGGCGGGCTGGACTTGAGCCAGATCGTCAGCACAATCGCCGAGATGATCCAGCCGATGGTTCCGGCAGTTCGTACCACGGAGAACGAGCGCTCGACATCTGTGGCGCGCGACATGTCTTGGAACATCAGGAAAAAGATAAACAAAATCGAGAGAATGCCTAGGGTAACGAGAGTAGGAATGCCTTCGAAGCTAAAGTTACCTGTTGCTAGCAGACCGGCAATGCTCCCGATTGCAGCCACGGCCCAGCCGATATTGAAGCTCTTACTGATGCCCTTGAATCGCTCGCGCTCTGCATCGTCGGTAGCGCTGTTTTTTGACTCTTTGCCCAGATGGAACATGGCAATAGAGTTGGTAATTCCCAGAGTGGGGGCGAAAAAGAGCGACCAGACCCACATCCAGAGCATGAAGCTACTGTAGCTTTGCTGCTGTGACATCATCCAGGCCGCCCCTGCGCACACGGCAGCGGAGATACCCAGATAGACTTGGGAGGGCATCAGGCGGTCCACGAGCTGGCCGCCGATAAACGGGGAGATGATACAGGCCAGCCACAGCACGCCGTAGGCTGCGCCGATCTGCACGCCGGTGGCACCGAGCCGGTCGCCAATAGTCACTGCCATAATCGGAGTCCAAGCTCCCCAGACGGCATAGAGACAAAACATCATGACGCTCAGGAGAAACCTGAGACGTAGCTTATCTGACATGGATTGAGTCTTTCACTTCAGTTTGATTAGCCCGCATTGTAACAGAAAAGCGGATTAAGTGGGGAAGAGATTAAGAATTGCGCAGGAGGATCAGCTTGGTGTCGGACTCAGCGGCGAGAATCAGGGTATTGCCCGAGGCGGTGAGAGCCGCAGGAAAGACGGCCTCGGGGCCGTACTGACGGGTTCCCCAGAGATACTGCCCCGTGGTGCTATCTAAGGCAAAGAGAGGGGTGGTGCCTTGACGCCCCATGCCGGTGAGGCTGACATAGACCCGCGACCCGGCGATTCGGGCTATAAAGCTGTCGTTGGGAACCGTGGTAGAGGGGAGGTAGGTGCTCCAGCGCACGGAGCCATCGTTGGGACGTAGCGCTTGGATCGGCTGGCAACGAGGAAGCTCGGCGGGCGGGAGCACGAGTAAGTCGCCGTTTGGGAGCATCCCGATCACTTTGGTGAGGCTACTGCGGCTCCAGAGGGTGGTTCCCGTGGCAGGGTCATAGGCACTACACTGGGTTTCGGAGTAGGCGATAAGCTGGTTTTTGTCGGGCGTAAGATAGCCCCGATCGCCCGGTGCGGCAACACCCCAGGTGCGAACCCCTGTCGTGAGGAAGAGGGCTCGTAGCTCCCCGGGAGCCAGGGAAAAGAGCAGGGGAGTCGCGCCGGTGAGGCGAACCCCCAGAAACTGACTACTGCTTGGCACGCGCGCCTCCCAGAGCGAGTAGCCCAGTGCCGCATGGAGCGCAAAGTAGGACTCGTTGGTCGGGTTCTGGCAAAGCAGGCGGGCAGAGTCTGCCCAGAGAGCTGTGGTATCGTCCAGCACGGCCTGATCCCAGAGAAAATCGCCGGTGGTCAAGCCGCGTGCCTGGACATGAAGCTGACGTGGTGCCGAGGTATGTGTGAAGCCAAAGAAGCGGCTGGTATTGTCGGAGAGAGATGGGGGCTCCAGCAGAGCATCCTCCCAGAAAAAGGCGCCATCGCTGATTCGATGCACCCGGATGCCGCCGCTGGTGAGGCTTGCGACCACGTAGTCGCCCACACGCTGTAGAAACTCCACGGTGCCCGTGAGCGTGCGTCGCCAGAGAGTCGCACCCGAGTTATCTACGGCCTTGATCTCTTTGCCATCCGAGAGCACCAGAGAACCATTTTCGAGCGGCACGAGCCCTAAGAGCTTGACATTGATCGGGACAGTAGCCACAAGGGGAGCGGTCTTGCTGGGATCGCCGCTGCAAACGGGGCGGGTGATACTGGCCACGTTGCCTGACTCTTTCTCGGTTGCGGTGAGAGTGGCGACTCCAAACCCCGACTCAGTGAAGCTTGCCGTGGGGCCGGTGGGCGTGAGGGTGCCCAGCGTGGGATCACTCAGGCTCCACTGCCACTGTTCGGGGAAAGTCAGAACCGCACTCCCCGCACTGTCTCTCGCGACTACGGTCAGCGCAGTCTCCAGTCCCGTGGTGGTCTGGCTGAGCTCCACCCAGCTGATCACCGAGGTGAGTGTGAGAGCAAGGCGCTCTTGTTTACCCCGGAAGAGATTGAAGGGAACCAAGGCCGTGGCCAGAGCAGCGCCTGCTGCATCGGCGGTGGAAAAAGCGCTGGCCTCCAGCACCAGGGCCTCCGCAAACGGAAGCTCATTGATTTGCTCTTCCGAGTCTGGGCCTGCAAGATAGAGCCGCTCCGCGAGAATCTTGGTGCCTCGCTTGACCCGCACCCGCACACTCTTTGCCGCGACGGGGAGCACGCGCGAGGCCTCGGGCCAGTCGAGTGCCAGAATCACGCCGGTCGGTGTGGAGACGCCCCCGCCGCCCCCGGAGCAGCCTGCAGAGAGAGTCAGCAGAAGCAGTGTTCGGCGCGTGAGTTTCGGGGAGGGATTCATCAAAGACGATTATATCGCCCCGAAAGTAGTGCTTGGCATTGTCCAGTGCGGGGATGAGGACATAGAGATGCGAGAGGAAATGATGCACGGTCTGCTCTCCGGTGAGCGTCACGGTATACAAGTTGCTACTACCCCACCGCGAGAAGTGCGGGTCTAGCTCGTAGCGGGTGAGAGTTATCTCATAGCCTAGTGGCTCTAGCAGGCGGCGTATGAGCGACTCACGGGCATCACAGGCTTAGTGCGGCCAGGCTTGCAGAGAGTGTCAGAGTCGGGTCTACTTCCAGCAGAAACCCAATATCACGGGAATCTGGCAGGGATGGCGACGGCGCTTGTGTGGTGAGAGTGAGAAGCATGGATTCAGGTAAGTTTATCACTACCTTGTGGTTCTAAGAGTCAGGCGTTATAATCACCAACGGTGTCAATAGAAGAAAAACAAGTAGGGGACTGGCAAGACTAGATGGCGGTTAGATCCATGACGGAAGTATGGCGGCGCTTCAAGGGGAGTGGTGACTCTCGCGCTCGCGATGCGATCATCAATAACTATGCCTATCTTGTTAAGATAACGGCAGGACGGGTGGTGAGTAATCTTCCACCCAATCTGGAGCGCGAGGATCTCTACACCGCAGGTTCGATGGGCTTGATCAAGGCAGTAGACCAGTTCGATCCGGGCCGACAAGTCAAGTTCGAGACCTACGCCATCGCGCTGATTCGTGGAGCAATCTTAGAATCACTGCGCGAAGAAGACTGGGTGCCACGCTCCATTCGAGAGCGAGCGAAGGCACTGGAGAGGGCATTTTTTGACCTGGAACTCTCGCTAGGGCGACCTCCCAAAGAGGATGAAGTCGCGCTGCACATGGGAGTGACTGGCGAAGAGCTCTCCAAGATGATGGCCGATACCGGGCGAGGCGGAGTCCTCTCACTGGACGATCTCATTATGGGAAGTGAGGGGTCGGAGCGGCTACATCTTTCCGATGTGGTGCCCGACGACGGTGCAACTCCGGAGGCAGATGTGGAGCTACGGGAGCGGATCCGTCAGCTTGGGCAAGGGATAGATCGCTTGCCGGAGCGGGAGAAGCTCGTGATAGCATTATACTATTATGAAGGCTTGACCTTTAAAGAAATCGGTAAGGTGCTCTCGGTATCGGAATCGCGCGTCTATCAGCTGCACACACAGGCAGTTCTTAGAATGCGTGGGTATCTCAATCGTGACCAGGAGTTATTTCGCGCATGAAGCGGACATTATTAACATCAGCGGCTCTGACCGCACTCGGTTTGCTCTGTACCCCTAGCTTTACATGGGCACAGAACACACAGCCCCCTGCCGTGACGGCGCAGGATGGTGGGGCGTTTAGTCGGGCTCGAAAGGCCTATGCCGATGGGGATCTTGCAACCGCTCGGACCGAGATGGAAAAAGCAATCGCCACCATGCCCGAGGATGCGGACGCGAATGCCTGGATGGGCTTTATTCTCGTCAAGACCACGGATCATGCTCGTGCGGTTCCCTTTTTAGAGAAAGCGCTCGCCAAGAAGCCGGACTCGGTGGACAACATGACCAACCTAGGCAATGCGCTCTTGCTGAAGTCAGACCGAACCGCCGACGACACCGACCGCGCTATTGAGCTCTTTGAGAAAGTGGCTCAGAAGAAGCCGGACTCCGCCGAAGCGCACTTTAACCTTGGCTATGCCAGTGCGCGAAAGAAAGACTTCACTCGTGCTGCGACGGCGTATCGTAAGTCCGGTGAGCTCAAGCCCACCGACGGTCAGACATTTATCAACCTCGGGATCGTTCTCCAGAGCCTCGGGAAGCTTGATGAAGCGGCCCAGGCGATGCGCACGGGAATTAGTAACAATACGGGCGATAAAGCAGCGCATGCTGCTCTAGGCTCGATTGAGGTTCAGCGCCGGAACTACTCTGGTGCCGTGATGGTGCTGGAGACGGCCCGTAAGCTGGATACCAACAACTACGGCGTGCTCGTCAATCTGGCCTACGCCTACAGTAAAATGGGGCGCTCCGCCGATGCGGCAACGGTCTACGAAATGGCGGCAGATCTGGCGGCCAATGGTGCCGAAGGGGCTCCCGCCAACGATGTGACCGCACGCTATAACCAAGGCGTTCTCCTCGGCCAGATAGGCAACACGGATAGGGCTTTGGCTGCCTATGAGAAAGCCCTCAGCGTTAACCCACGCTATCTTGATGCGCTGCTCAATGCGGGCTACCTCCACTTCACCCGTGCTGCCTACGCGGAAGCCGCCTCGCGCTTCAAAGCCGCCACCGAGCTGGATGGCAATAGTTTTGTCGCCTGGTTGAACCTCGGTACCGCTTGCCAGAAGCAGGGCGATGGCAATGGCGCAATCTTAGCGTGGCAGAAAGCCGCCACACTGAATACCTCCGATTATGATGTGCGAAGCTACTTAGCGGGCGAGCTTGCCAAGCAGAAGCGTGATGATGAGGCCGCGAAGGTCTTTGCCGAGATGGCACGGCTCAAGCCGGATGCTGCGACTCCTCAGCTCGCCATTGGCCTGGCTGCCATGACCGCTGGAAAACTGGACGATGCCTTCAAGGCCTTCCAAGGCGCGATCAAGGCGGATCCGAACTCTGCTCAGGCGCACAACAACCTCGGGGTGGTCTATGAGCGTCGTGGGATGCTCAATGAGGCAAAAATGGAGTACCGCAAGGCACTCCAGCTTGATCCGACTCTGATGGATGTCAAGAACAACCTGGGGCGCTTCGGTGATGCGGGGACTATCACGAAGCCTGCTGCCAAGCCGACCAAGCCCGCTTCTAAGTCTACTAAGAAGAAGTAAGCGTGAGTCGTATCGTCGGACTGATCGCCAACGATTCTAAGCCTGCTGCTCAAGAAGCGGCGGCGGGCTTGGCGCAACAACTAAAACAACATGGGGTCTCGGTCAGGATGGCCCCACAGCACAACGACGACGAGATTGCGCAGAGCGATTTTGTCGTCGTTTTTGGTGGCGATGGCACGGTGCTCGCCGCGGCCCGTATGGTGGCTGAGCGGGGAACGCCCTTGCTCGCCATTCATCTCGGGCGCTTTGGTTTTGTAACCGAGGCATCTCCTGATAACTTGGACGAAGCCGTTGCCATGGCGCTGGAAGGCAAGTGTGAGGTTCATGAGCGGATGCTCCTGGAGGGGACGATCTACCGGGGGGGAAGCTCGGTACCTGATCAGCAGATGCTGGCTGTCAACGATATTGTCGTAGCAAGTGGCGCGGTACGGATGGTGCATGTTCACACTTGTGTGGGCGATGACGCCATTGCTACCTACGCTGCCGATGGTGTGATTGTTTCGTCGCCGACGGGCTCGACCGGCTACTCGCTCTCCGCAGGAGGGCCACTGGTGCACCCTGATGTTCGTGCGCTCATGATCACCCCCATCGCGCCGCATACGCTCTCCGCAAGGCCGTTGCTCGTCCCTGACACCGAGACTATCTCCCTCACCATCGAGGCCCAGACCCGCGACGCTGTTGCCGTGACTGCCGATGGCCAGACCGGGCTTTCGCTCACACCGGGCGACACGGTAACAGTCTCACGTGCCCCATTCAACGTCAGGCTGCTGGCGGCAGGTGGCCCGAACTTCTACCAAAAAATAAGAAGCCGCTGGCATTACGCCGAGCGGCTTTCCGGTTAAACTGCCTGGAAATTAGTCGTCGTTGCGGTCGTGCGCCACGGCGTTGCCTTCATCGTAGTTCTGGTAGGTGCCACTGCCACTACCCGACTCCATTCCGAAGTAAACCCGGCGGTTTTCGTTGCTATCCATCAAAATCAGGCTAGGAATGTCCTGGAAAGTGTCGAGCTGCAGGCGCTCGGTGCCACTGCTGTCAAACATCAGTATCCCGGGGTTGCCTTGGCTATTGACCTTCATGTCCATCTTTACTTCGCCACTGTCGTCCACAATCCGAAGCTGGCGCACGGTCAGCACGCTCGCATTGGTATTGGCGGGCACTGCGCTCATCTCATGAACCACCACGGTTCGGGTGGGAAGAAAGGCGCGGACAGCGATGTCTACCACTGCCAGCACGGCGGCTGTTGCCACAATAATCTTAGTCTGTGTTGTCATCCGTTCCATCAGTTGAAGTTCCTCTCCAGGCTGGGTTGGCCTGTGTGGCATTATAGCACCTTCTGTCACAGCCCTAGACCTTCAGCTTCACGAAATCGAGGTAGCCTGTTCCGTATCCGCTACGCGTGGAGCGCCTGCTGCGCCGCTGCGACCGCAGTAGCGATATCTATGGTCGAGATATCCTGGTGCGTGACGAAGCGCAGACGCTGCCCTGCCCCTGAGCACAGAACCCCTACTGCCCATAGCCGCTTGCGAGCATCCTCACCACTCAGGCCCGTACCACGGATATTGGCAAAGACAAGGTTGGTCTCCGGCCAGGGATCGAGTGCCACGCCCGGAAGCCCTGAGAGCTCTTGTGCCAGAAGCTGGGCGTTGGCATGGTCGGTTTCAAGCTGGGAGAGGTGGTTCTGGAGTGCATAAAGCCCACCCGCCGCGACGATCCCACTCTGGCGCATGGCTCCCCCCAAGGCATGTTTCCAGCGCCGCGCTACTTCGATCTGCGCTCGCGTCCCCAAAAGCAGCGCCCCCACGGGAGCACCCAGTCCCTTGGTCAGACAGATCGTCACCGTGTCGAAGTCCTGTACCAGTTGCTGAGCCATCGGCCAAGCCCCCTCGATACCTCCCAGCTTCACCGCCGCATTGAACAGCCGCGAGCCGTCTAGGTGAAGCGCCAGAGAGCTCTCGCGACACACGTCGGCGACGTTCTCAATCTCCTCGGGAGTCCAGACCGTGCCGCCACAGTAGTTATGCGTGTTCTCAATACAGACTAGGCGCGTCGGGGGAAAGTAGGGGCCGCTCGGACGGATCGCTGCTCGTACTTGCGCTCCGGAAAACACGCCCCGCTCGCCGCCCACTGAGTCCAGCGAAACCCCTGAGAAAACCGCCGGTGTCCCGCCCTCAAACAGGCGGATATGGCACTGCTCGTGGCAGATCACCGCATCGCCGGGCTGGGTGTGAATCTTCACCGCGATCTGATTACTCATCGTCGCCGACGGAAGAAACAGCGCCGCTTCTTTATTGAGCTTCTCCACGAGAAAATCCTGGAGCGCTTGCACGGTAGGGTCTTCGCCAAAGTGGTCGTCTCCCACCGGAGCACTAGCCATCGCTGCCCGCATTGCCACCGTAGGCCGGGTCTTTGTGTCGGAATAAAGATCAATCATAATCGAGTGTCAATGCTCCCTTTTCGCTTCCTATTTTAGGTCTCTCCTGAAAGCGCAGTCGGGAGTTCTCTGCATAATCTGGGCTCTGCTCTACCCCAATCCAACGTCGCTCCAGTGACTCCGCGACGGCTCCGGTTGTATTCGACCCCGCAAAAGGGTCTAGGACAACATCCCCTTCTGTGGTGAGAAACTGGATAAAGAAGCGCGGAAGCTCAGCGGGAAAGCGGGCAGGATGGACTTTTTGCCCGATGGCTTTGGTGTCTTTCATGTAGTGGCTGTTGCTCTCATTGTTGCCACACTCAATTAAATTTCCAGGAATCGAACCGCCGCGATCTTCCGCAAATGTTTCCTTGACGTTATGACCTGAGGGCCGCTGCGTTTTCTGAAGCCCACGCTTGATTAGTCTTTCCATGTCTTTACTATAGGGCTTTAAGACGTTGCTATTATTCGCTTTAGGAAACGCTTCTTTGGAGAGCCAGTAGATATATTCTACGGAGTCTTTCACTCGAATGCGGCGCACCGTCACCCATTCGGCAGGAGCGGGCATCTTGGCGGGGTTGTACCAAAAGAACTCCTGTGCTAGATGAAAACCCACCGTATCACACAGAGCAATCAGAAGACGAAAGTGGTAGAGCGAGCGTGTCGGCGAGCCCTGTGTCCATGCTCCTCCGACATTTAAGACGAAGCTGCCTTCTGGCTTGAGAATACGCCGAATCTCGTGGGCAAACGGTAAGAACCACTCGACATACTCCGCTTGGCTTGCATTGCCATACTCTTTCTTGAAGTGTAGAGCATACGGCGGCGATGTCATTACCAGATCAATGCTTTCATCGGGCAGGGAGCGCATTACCTCTAGGCTATCCGCACAGAAAAGCTTTCCAAGATGGGTTGTGTAAAGTGGCGTAAAAGTTGTCATGGACGAGGATATTTTTCTGCGATAAGGGTTCCTAAACTGTCGAACCAAATCGTGCTTTCTATCGAATTAGTCTGCGTAAGAGGATGCATGACTGCAAGCTTTTCTGGATACTCTGCATGGCGTTTCAGATCGGAAATACTGGCAAAAAGGAACTGCTTCCAGTTGCGTGTCTTTTTACCCATACACACCGCGAGTATATCAAACTGTGAGGCAGCATAGTAGCGACTACTGGGATCACCTTTGGAGGTGCGGGTTTTCTGAACCTCTACCTGAAGCCGACTGGAGTTCCGAACGTTTTTACACTCAATCCGAACTTGACGATCCTGTTTGGGGAGGAAGATTGTAAAGTCATGTTTGCCATCTTCATCGTGTGCTTCGTAGCGGCCAATAGTACCGTCATACTGGAGTTTACTGAGCTGCGCGGCAAGCTGGACTTCTGCCACAGCGCCCTCCAGCGTGACACGAGCACGAAAGCGTGCTTGAAGTGCATCGAGCAGCTCATGAGCCGTGAGGCCATACTCAATCTCTAGTGGGTGTTTCGTTTCCAAACTCTTCCATCTCTTTCTGGACTCCAAACGGAGCAAAAGGCCGGGCATAGCCCGCCGGGCAGACCATGTTGTACTGGAGGATCATCGTATTGACCACGCCCATGCTCTCTTTTAGCTCACTTTTCAGACGCGCCTTCACCCGCTCCCGGCTCTCCAGCGAGGCTTTTTCAAGCAACTTCTGCGCCCGCTCTTTTTGTTTCACGACGGCCTCCCGCTCGCGC